>NZ_JBEPDH010000005.1:0-312118 GCF_040300245.1 Nocardioides sp. NPDC000445
GGTCGAGCCGGATTCGTGAGGAACGAACGAATCCGTGTCGAGACCAACACGGTCCTATCCGCGCTCGATGGGACCGTGTTGGTCTCGACACCGCTCGCTAGCGCTCGCGGGCTCGACCAGCGGGGGCGGGCGCGAGGTGGCGCTTGGCCGTCCAGTGTGCGATCGGGAAGTCGAAGATGCCGCGGATGCGACCCGTGATCAGCCGGTCGAGACCCAGTGCGAGCAGGATCGCGGCGAGGGTCAGCAGCGGCACTGCCACCAGACCGGTGCCCGGTGGCCAGTCGATGTCGCGGCCGTTCAGCAGGGCTGCTGCCGCGGTGATCGGGAAGGCGTGGACGACGTAGATCGGCAGCGTGCGGGTGCCGAGATGGCGTACGAACCCGAGCGCCGGGATGCGGGCGATCATCACTCCGAGCCCGCAGCCCGCGGCGACCGCGAGGAGGCCCAGCATCGGCCGTACGAAGATGATCCTGTCGTCGGCGATGTAGAGGAAGAACCCCAGCACCACCGCGTACGCCACCGCCGCCCCGACCACGTGGACCGGCCGCATCCGCGGCACGACCGAGCGCACCGTGGGTGCTGTCCGGGAGGCCAGCACGAAGAAGAACCAGTAGCGGAACGTCTTGTCCCAGGGGACGTCGCCGGTGGAGACGAGCCCGGCGGCGAAGACCGCGGAGCAGATCAGCGCGGTCCCGACGACCAGCCATGCGGGCAGCCGTCGCGTCAGCCAGCCGACCAGCGTGAACAGGCAGAGCGTGTAGAGGAACCAGAGGTAGACGTTGGGCTCGACCAGGATCCGGGCGAGGGACGCGAAGGCGTCGGGCGGCGGATGCGGCAGGAGCGCGCGGAAGGTGCCGAGGAGCAGGCACCACAGGACGTAGAGGTAGATCAGGTTCAGGCATCGGGTGCGCAGCACGGTCCGCAGCGGGCGGGCGAGCAGCGCGGGAGCGAGGAGCCCGGCGAGGAAGAAGAACAGCGGCATCCGGAAGGTGTCGAGGGTGTAGGCCAGCCGCGACCAGGGGCCGGCGAGGCCGACCAGGTCGAGATTGATCACGGCGTGGAAGAGCACCACGAGGACGATCGCCAGGCCGCGTGCGGAGTCGATCCAGCCTTCACGCACGCTGCGGCCCTCCGGCGAGGTAGCGGCGGCGAGCCCGCTGGTCACGACGGCCCCTGCGCGGCTTGCGCATCGCCGGCCTCGGCACCGGCGGCACGGTCGGCACCTCATCGGCGGGCCCCTCCTTGCGCTGGAGCAGGAACACACCCAGCGCGAGCGCGAGCGGCGCCAGCGAGCTCATGATCGGGCCGAAGAAGAGGTTCCAGCCGAGCTGCAGGGCGAGGAAGATGCCGAGCGCGGTGCCGGTGCGGTTGGCCATGCTGCGGCCCAGATAGATGGTGGCGAGCCACAGCAGCCACCCCGACAGGACCAGCCCGGCGAGCCCGAACCAGATCCACAGGTCGCCGATCAGCGAGTGCACCTCGATCCGGGTGCCGAACATGTAGTGCTCGACGTAGCCGTTGTCGGGGTCATAGCCCAGACGCGACATGCCCTGCTTGGCCGCCTGCATGTCGGTCGGCGTGGCCATGACGCCGGCGCCGTAGCCGAGCGGCTCGTGGAGCATCAGTGCGACCGTGGCCCCGATCTCGGGCCGGCCGCCGAGGATGAGCGACCCGGCGGCCTGGGTCTGCTCCTCGGTGCGCTCCTGGGCCGACTGGCCGAGGTAGCCGTCGAGTGCGGCGCCCTCCAGCGCTCGGTAGAGCCCGAACCCCAGCGCCCCCACCAGCACCAGCGAGAGCAGGGCCGAGGTGGTCCGCTTGGCCGTCCTCGGCCGGTGCTGCCACAGCAGCAGCACGGCGGTCATGATCAGGAACGCGCTCATCGACCTGGCTCCGGACAGCGCGGTGACCGCGGTGATGATCCCGAGGACGGTCATGTCCGCGAGGAGCCTCTTGCGAGGACGCCGCCGGATGAGCATGCAGGCACCGAGCAGCAGCATCGTCGACGGCATCGCGAACCCGAACCGCCACGGTTCCTCGGCGAAGCGCGAGCCCATCGTCGAGGTCATGAACGAGCCGATCGCGTAGAGGCAGACCACGACCCCCGGCGACAGCACCTGCTGCGCCCACAGCAGAGCTCCGACGCACATCGCGGCCGAGACGACCGGCACCAGCTCGAACAGCACGCCCGCCTCGGTCGGCGGGTGGGTCGCCGAGCGCCAGGTGGCGAGCGCCAGCGCGGAGAAGAGGCAGGCGAGAAGGAGTACGCCGCCCAGGGCCGCGCCGCGGTAGCGGCCCGCCTCCCGGATCCAGACCGGCGCCAGGGCAGCACCCATCAGTCCGCCCACGGTCAGGCCACGGACGAGATCGAAGTCCGTCCCGGCGAGGAACGCGGCCGCCCCCGCCAGGAGAGCGGTCAGCACCTCCCAGCCGGTGCGCTCGACGCGCGGGGTACGCCCAGTGCGCCCGGCGCGGACCCGGACCGCCGTCGCGACGGCCATGCTCAGCTCCCGGCGGCCGGGTAGCCCTGCTGGCGCGGTTCCCGGGGGCGTACGAAACCGGAGAGGACGCGGGCGAACCAGCCCTGCTCCGGCTGGCCGTAGTAGGTGTGCGCGGCGGTGTCCCGGACCTGGTTGGCGACGATGCCGAGGCAGCGGGCATCGACGGCCTCGAGGCTGTCGATCGCCTCCAGCACCTGCGGGCGGTGGATCGTACGGCAGTTGGCGACCACCAGGGCACCGTCGGTCAGCCGGGACAGGATCGCGCCGTCGGCCACCGGAAGCAGCGGCGGGGAGTCGAGGATGACCACGTCGTAGCCGGCGCGCGCCTCCTCCAGCAGGTCGGCCATCCGCGGCGAGCCGATCAGCTGCGCGGGGTTTGGCGGGATCTCACCCATGGTGAGCACGTGCAGATTGGCGTCGCCCCAGACCTGGACGACGTCGTCGAGGTCGGCCTTCCCGATCAGCACCGTCGTCAGTCCGGCCGCACCCTCGAGGCCGCAGTAGTCGGCCACCGCGGGGCGACGCATGTCGGCGTCGACGAGCAGCACCCGCTGGCCCTGCTCCGCGATCGCCAGGGCCAGGTTGATCGAGGTGGTCGACTTGCCCTCGCCGCCGATCGAGGAGGTCACCACCATCGAGCGGACCGGCGAGGAGGCGTCGAGGAACTGCAGGTTGGTCTGCAGCCTCCGATAGGCCTCGGCGGCGACGTTGTGCGGGTCGATCGCGGTCACCGCACCGCGCGAACGCCGCTTGCCGCGGCGCCGGGGGATGGCCCCCAGGAGCCCCACGTCGGTGAGCTGCTCGATCTCGGCGGCGGTTCTGACCCGGGTGTCCAGGAGGGCACGGACCACGGCGATCGCGACGCCGAGGCCGAAGCCGCCGGCGAATCCGACCAGAGCGGCCAGCCGCGTACGCGGCGCGAACGCCTCCTGGGGCGGGTCGGCGCGGGCGACCACCGTCACCTCGACCGCTGACTTCTTGTTGGAGCTGGGGGAGAGGTTGGTGATCGTGGTGGTGAGCTCGTCGGCGACCGAGTTGGCGAGGTCGGAGGCGCCGGTGCTGGTGGTGGCCACCGCGTCGATCTCGATGATCACCGTGTCGAGCGGGTTCTCGGCGGTGATCTCCTCGGCCAGAGCCTTGGGGGTCGTGTCGAGGTCGAGCTCGTAGATGACCTGGTCGAGCACCACCGGCATCGTCGCCAGCTTGGCGTAGGACTGGACGATGTCCTGGGTGAACGTCGAGCCCTGGACCAGCTCCTGGGTCGTCGCGCCGCGCGCGATCGAGACGAAGACGGTGCTCTGTGCGCGGTACTGCGGCGGGCTCGAGTGCGCCTGCGCGAAGGCCGCGCCGGCACCGATGATCGCGAGCACCGCGACGATGTACCACCGCTTGCGCAGAGCAGCGACATAGTCGCGCAGGTCCAACAGGTCACTCCATCCGATGTCTGTGCCAGGCTGCTTTTCCGGGACTCACCCGCCGAAGCGGAGCCCGAGGCAATGGGTCGCGCCGTCAGGGCGGGGCCACGGGGCCATCGCACATCCTCACCCTGTTTGGGGGATGACAGGGCCGGGTGTCCGGCCCGTTCACCCAAATGGGGGATTGATTCGCCGTCGGTTTCTGGAGGCGTACGCCGACTGCGTAATGTCTGTCCGTCACGTTCGGGGGGTTGGCCGCGTGGATGTGAGGTCCGCGCTCGAGAACCGGCAGGCAACTGTTTCGAAGGTAGGCAGGGTATGGACACCGCGACGATCCTGGTCGTCTGCAGCGGGAACGTACGACGATCGCCGGCGATCGAGGCGATGCTCCGCGAGGGCGTCGGCCAGATCGGTGGGCTCGCCCGCCACGGCATCACGGTGATCTCGGCCGGCAGCGAGGCGCTCGAGGGCTACGACATGGACCCGATGATCGCCTCCGAGGTCGCTCTCGCCGGGGTCCGGCTGACCAGGCACCAGGCCTACCCGCTCGACGTCGACGACATCGAGAGCGCCGACCTGATCATCACCGCCGAACGCTCCCACCGCAGCGAGGTCGCCAAGCTGGTGCCCTCGGCAGTCAAGCGCACGTTCACCCTCGTCGAGATCGCCGCGCTCGGCGACCTGCTGGGACGTACGGCCCTGGGTGGCCCCGCAGGCTCGGAGGCGGACGCGGCCACCCGGCTGCGTACGCTCGTCCAGCTCGCGCCGCTGCAGAAGGCCCGGCGACGGGTCCGGCGGCCGGCCGACGACGACCTGCTCGACCTGCGGAAGCGCACCCCGCGCGAGGCCCGGCGGCTGGTGACCGAGGCCCGCGGCCACGTCGAGTCGCTGCTGCGGGTGCTCGAACCGAGCCTGTCGCTGGTCGCGAAGCCCCAGCGTCCCGCGGCGGCTCCCACGATCCCCTCGCCCGCGGCTCCGGTCGAGACGACCCAGCCGCGCTCGGCGCACTCCACCCGGTCGGCGGGTTGACGGCCGGCGGTTTGCCGCCAAGTTAGGGTTGCCTATATGAACCGTCCCGCGAAGCCTGAGACCGCCCTCGTCGTGACCGCCACCCAGCGGCTCAGTCCGACGATGATCCGGGTGAGCTTCCGCTCCGACGACCTGAGCGCCTTCTCCTCGAGCGTCTTCACCGACCGCTACGTCAAGCTCGTCTTCCCGCAGGTGGACGGCGAGGTGGTCCGCACCTACACCGCCCTCAACCCCTCGGTCGAGGACGGCACCCTCGACATCGACTTCGTCGTCCACGGCACCGAGGGGTACGCCGGTCCCTGGGCCGCCGCGGCCAAGCCCGGCGACACCCTCGCGGCGCGCGGCCCGGGCGGCGCCTACGCGCCCGACCCGGAGGCCGACTGGCACCTGATCGCCGGCGACGAGACCGCTCTGCCGGCCATCCGCGCCGCGCTGGCCGCACTGCCTGCCGATGCTCGCGGCTACGCCGTCATCGACATCCCGGCGCCGGGCCACGAGCAGCCCCTGGACCACCCCGACGGCGTCGAGGTGACCTGGCTGGTCACCGGTGGCCACACCCACCACGCCGCCGAGGACGCCGAGGGCCACGAGCAGCTCCTCGTCACCGCCATCCGCGACCTGAAGTGGCTCGACGGCCGCGTCCAGGTCTTCGTCCACGGCGAGGCCGCGGTCACCATGCACGGCATCCGCCCCTATCTCCTCAAGGAGCGCGGCGTACCGAAGGCCGACGTCTCCATCTCCGGCTACTGGCGCCGCGGCCGCACTGAGGAGACCTTCCGCGAATGGAAGCGCGAGCTCGCCGAGGCGGAGTCCGTCTGAGCTCGGCGGGTTTCGCCTTCAGGTGCCGTTCTCGCTGAAGTGCTGGTAGTCCTTCAGCGAGTTCCAGTCGCCGCCCCACTCCCAGCCGATGTCGGCGAAGGCCTGGACCACGACGTCACCGTCGTGGATCATCCCGGGCGCTCGCCTGGACCGGTCCAGGTACCAGCGGGCGAGCTCGGGGATGACGCGGTCGCCCTTGACGTACGGGTTCTGGAAGGTGTTCAGGTCGATCGCCAGGCCGTAGGCATGCTGGGAGAAGGAGGTCTGACCTCTCGCCGGACGGCAGACGAAGCCGCCGGTGCCGTTGCCGTCGCCGGTCGGCGGCGCGTCCAGGGCCGCCTTCGTGGTGATGTCCATCTGCTCGATCGGGAACCTCGCCTCGTAGAGCCGCCGGAAGACCCCGACGACATCCTCGGCGACCCGGGCGTTGATCAGCATCTCGCCGGTGTGACGGGCGTCGTCGAAGCCCCAGAACGTCATCCGCACCCAGGCCAGCTCCCGCCGCGAGACCGGGCACCCCGGCACCCAGGTCGAGCGCGCGATCACATCGTCCGGCGCGATGTCGACCTCGGCCGCGAAGCCGTCGCCGGGCAGCATCGGCATGATGTCCGGCAGCGTCCACGCCCGGTTGCGCAGCTCCTTCGGCGTCGGCCCGGCGATCCCGTAGCCCTCCGCGTCCTCCTTCAGCACCCGGGTGCCGAGCCACGGCGGCGGCACTGACCCCGGCTTCGCGACAGCCGGAGAGGAGGACGAAGGTACGTCGCTGGGTGACGGCTCCGCCGAGGTCGAGGGAGCCGAGGTGCTGGTCGTCGGGGACGGCTCGGCGTCGGGCGCTCCGCCGCAGGCGCTGAGCGTGAGCAGGAGGGCGGCCGCCCCGGCGGCGTACGTCCTGGCCGTCAGCGACCCGCGAGACGTCATCGCGGCCACGCAGCCATCGCGGCCGCGGCGAGCCCGCGCAGCTCCTGCCGGGTGGCTCCGTCGATCGCCTGGACCGACATTCCCTGGATCACCGCGCCGAAGAGGCGCGCCAGAGCGGCGGCATCGGTCCCGGCCGGCAGCTCACCCTCGGTGACCGCGGTCCGCAGTCGCTGCTCGATCCCCGCCATCGTCTCCGAGCGCATCTTCGCCGGGCGGGTGGCGACGCCGCGCTGGGCGGTGCCCAGTGCCAGCGCGGCCGTCGAGACCATGCAGCCCGGCGGCAGGCCGCTCTCGCTGAACCGGTCGGCCGCCTCGTACAGGAACTCCGAGATGGCCTCCCGGGCCGGTCCGTCGGGCCGGAGCACGTTGCCGTGCTCACGGGCGTAGCGCTCGAGGGCGGCCCGGTAGAGCACCTCCTTGGAGCCGAACGCCCCGTAGAGGCTGGGGGCCTTCAGTCCGGTCGCGGCCTCGAGCGTCGCGACGCTCGTGCCTTCGTACCCGTGCTCCCAGAACGCTCGCATCACGGCGTCGAGCACCGCGTCCTCGTCGAAGGAGCGCGGTCGTCCGCGGGAGGGCTTGCGCATTTCCATAGTGATCCCTACATTAACTCCCAGGTCATTATTTAGCGACTACTACAGAAATGAGCCGAGATGACTCGCAACGCCCTCGTCACCGGAGCATCGCGCGGGATCGGCCGCGCCATCGCCGTACGTCTGGCCGCCGACGGCGTCGGTCTGATCGGCGTCCACTACGGCTCGAACCGCGTGGCCGCCGAGGAGACGGCACGGCTCGTCGAGTCGGCTGGCGCCCGGGCGGTCCTGATCGAGGCGGACCTCGGCGAGGACGGCGCGAAGGCCGCCGCGGAGATCGCGGAGGCATGGACCGCGGCCGCGCTCGAGGAGGATGGCGGCCTCGACATCCTGGTCAACAACGCCGGCATCAACGGCAACCAGGAGCTCCACGAGCTCGACCCGGCCACCGCGCGCCGCGTCCTCGAGGTCAACCTGATCGCGCCGATGTTCCTGACCCAGGCGGTCGCTCCGCACCTGCGCGAGGGCGGCCGGGTGATCAACGTGTCGACCGGCTACACCCGGGTGGCGGCGCCGACCCATCTGACGTACGCCGCCGCCAAGGCCGGCATCAACAACCTCACCCGATCCCTGGCCGCCCCGCTCGCCGCCCGTGGGGTGACGGTCAACGCGGTCCTCCCCGGCGTGATCGAGACCGACATCAACGCCGACTGGATCAACCTGCCCGGGCCGCGGGCACAGGCCGACGCGCTGTCGGTCTTCGGCCGGATCGGCACGCCGGAGGAGGTTGCCGACGCGGTCGGCTTCCTCGCCTCGCCCCAGGCGCGCTGGGTCACCGGCGAGACGCTCGACGTGACCGGTGGATCGGCGCTCTGAACGGCTTGACTTCGAGTGCACTCGAACCAGGACACTGGGGTCCATGACGACGCAGGCGGACAGCAACGGGCTCAGCATCGCCGAGGTGGCCGCGCGGACCGGCCTGACCGCGCACACGCTGCGCTACTACGAGCGTGACGGGCTGATGCTCGGCGTCGGCCGCAACGGGTCGGGCCACCGCGCCTACACCGAGGGCGACCTCGGCTGGATCACCCTGATCACCAGGTTGCGCTCGACGGGGATGCCGATCCGGGAGATCCGGCGCTACGCCGAGATGGTCCGCGACGGCTCCGGCAACGAGGAGGCCCGCCTCGCCCTGCTGCGCGCGCACCGCGACCGGGTGCGCGCGCAGCTGGAGGAGACGGCGGCCCATCTCGACGCGATCGAGTTCAAGGTCTCCTACTACGCCGCCGCGGTCGGCGAGACCGACCCCGACGCCGAGCTCATCGCCCAGCAGCGTCGAGCCGAGCCCTCTGCTCCTCGCTGAGCTCCAGGTCCACCGCCGCCAGGCTCTCCTCGAGCTGGGCCACCGAGGAGGCTCCGACCAGCGGGATCACCGGGAGCGCGTCACCGAGCATCCACGCCAGCACGACCTGGTTGCGGGTCGCGCCTGTCTCTGCCGCGACCTCGTCGAGCACCGCGAGCCGCGCGGTGGTCCCCGGGTGGTCGTAGGCGGGATCGAGCGGCTTCGCGGGGTTCGTGTAGGCCCCGGTGAGCAGCGGCGTGTAGGCCACCAGCGTCAGCCCGGGAGTCGCCCGGAGCAGCGCGAGCAGCGAGGCGTCGGCGACGCCGATCTCGCCGTCGACCGAGAGCCGCGGGTCGGGGATGTCGGTGCGCATCCGCAGATAGGTGTGGTGATACTGCAGCACGCTCGGCCGGGCCTCCTCCGGGTTGACCGCTCGCGCCCGCTCGACCTGCCAGGACCAGTGGTTGCTCAGCCCGAACTGGCCGATGACACCGTCCTTCACGAGGGCCGCGAAGCCCGCGGCGTACTCCTCCAGCGGCACGCCGTTCATGTCCGGTACGTGCGCGTAGTAGAGGTCGAGCCGCTCGACGCCGAGGCGTTCGCGGGAGCGGTCGGCCTGCTCGCGTACGTTCTGCGGAGCCAGGCCTTCCCACACCCGGGTCCGCTGGTTCTCCCAGCCGTTCTCGACGCGCTCGACGACGTCCGTCGGGCGTGCGCCGACCTTGGTGGAGATGACGAGCTCCTCGCCGATCCCGCGGTCCCGGCGCCACTGCCCGAGCACCGTCTCGCTCTCGCCGCCCTGGGTGCCGTTGGCCCAGTAGGCGTAGTTGTTGGAGGTGTCGACGAAGGTGCCGCCGGCCTCGACGAAGCGGTCGAGGATCGCGTACGACGTCTCGACGTCCGTGTCCGTCCCGAACCGCATCACGCCGAGCGCGAGCTTGCTGACGCGCCGTGACCCGGCGCCTGTTCCGATGGTGGTGTATCTCATGCGATCCACGCTCCGGCTTCGCGTGCGCTCGAAGTCAAACGTCTTTACGCACGTCTTCTAGACTGGGCCAGCACCCCCTGTCTTCCCGGCCGGGGGCTCTCGTGCTTGCCTGCCATTTTGGAGTCACCCGTGATCCTCGCCCCGCTCGCCGATCTCGTCCTGCGCGATGCTGCCCTGAGCGAGGTGATGGCGGAGGCCAAGGGCGGCCGGATGCTGGCGCTCGACGTCACCGGGCCGGAGGCGCTGCGCCCGTTCGTGGTGACCGGTCTCGTACGCCAGGAGCGCACCGTCCTGGCGGTCACCGCGACCTCTCGCGAGGCCGAGGACCTGGTCAACGATCTGACAGACCTGCTCCCGCCCGACTCGGTGGCCTACTACCCGAGCTGGGAGACGCTGCCGCACGAGCGGCTCTCCCCGCGCAGCGACACGGTCGGGCGTCGGCTCGCCGTGCTCCGCCGGCTGCGCCACCCGGATGCCGACGGTGCCCACGGCCCGTTGAAGGTGGTCGTCGCGCCGGTCCGCAGCGTGCTCCAGCCGCAGGTCAAGGGCCTCGGCGACCTGGAGCCCGTGGAGCTGATCAAGGGTCAGGAGGCGAGCCTCGACGACGCCGTCCAGAAGCTCGCCGACGCGGCCTACTCCCGCGTCGACCTGGTCGAGAAGCGCGGCGAGTTCGCCGTCCGGGGCGGCATCGTGGATGTCTTCCCGCCGACCGAGGAGCACCCCGTACGCGTGGAGTTCTGGGGTGACGAGGTCGACTCGATCCGCCACTTCGCCGTCGCCGACCAGCGCGCCATCCCGGCCGAGCACGGCGGCGAGACCGAGAGGCTGTGGGCCCCGCCCTGCCGCGAGCTCCTGCTCACCCCGGAGGTCCGGGACCGGGCGCGAAAGCTGGGTGAGGCCCACCCCACCCTGATCGAGCTCACCGACAAGATCGCCGCCGGGATCGCGGTCGACGGCATGGAGTCGCTCGCACCCGCGCTCGTCGACGACATGGAGCTGCTGCTCGACCTGATCCCGGAGGACAGCCACGTCCTGCTGCTCGACCCCGAGCGGATCCGCAGCCGCGCCCACGACCTGGTCGCCACCGCCGAAGAGTTCCTCGGCGCCTCCTGGGCCGCCGCGGCCAGCGGGGGAGTTGCCCCGATCGATCTCTCCGCGGCCTCCTACCGTGACCTCGCCGACGTACGCGCCCACGCCATCGCCTTGGGCAAGCCGTGGTGGTCGGTCAGCCCGTTCGGCCTCGACGACGCGGAGGCCGACCTTGCGGACCCCGACGTCGTCGGCGTCCCCGCGCGCAAGATCGACTGGCAGCCGGCAAAGGCCTACCGCGGCGACACCGCTGCCGCACTGGGCGACATCGAGCGCTGGCGCGACGACTCCTACCGCGTGGTCGTCGTCCAGCCCGCGCACGGCACGGCGCAGCGTACGGTCGAGGCTCTGGGGGAGCGCGACGTCCCGGCTCGCCTGGCAGAGGGCGACGAAGAGAGCGCCAAGCCCGTCCACAAGACCGTCACCGTCATCCACGCCCGGCTCAACCACGGCTTCATCGACGAGACCAACCAGCTCGTCGTGCTCACGGGCGAGGACATCTCCGGCCAGAAGTCCTCGACGCGCGACATGGTGAAGATGCCGGCGCGCCGCAAGAAGCAGATCGACCCGCTCGAGCTCAAGCCCGGCGACTACGTCGTCCACGAGCAGCACGGTGTCGGTCAGTTCATCGAGATGAAGCAGCGCGAGGTGCAGGGCGCGACCCGCGAGTACCTCGTCCTGGAGTACGGCGCCTCCAAGCGCGGCGGGCCGGCCGACCGGCTCTACGTACCGGCCGACGCCCTCGACCAGGTCACCAGGTACGTCGGTGGCGAGCAGCCCAGCCTCGACCGGCTCGGCGGCGCCGACTGGCAGAAGCGCAAGGCCCGCGCCCGCAAGGCGGTCCGCGAGATCGCCGCCGAGCTGATCAAGCTCTACGCCGCGCGGCAGGCGACCAAGGGCTTCCAGTTCGGCCCCGACAACCCCTGGCAGCGCGAGCTCGAGGACGCCTTCCCGTTCCAGGAGACCGCCGACCAGCTCGCCGTCATCGACGAGGTCAAGCAGGACATGATGCGGCCGGTGCCGATGGACCGGCTGGTCTGCGGTGACGTCGGCTACGGCAAGACCGAGATCGCGGTGCGGGCCGCGTTCAAGGCGGTGCAGGACGGCAAGCAGGTCGCGGTGCTGGTGCCGACGACGCTGCTGGTCTCCCAGCACCTGTCGACCTTCATGGAGCGGATGTCCGGGTTCCCGGTCAACGTACGCGGCCTGTCCCGGTTCCAGACCGACAAGGAGGCCGCCGAGGTCATGGCCGGCCTCGCCGACGGCACCATCGACATCGTGGTCGGCACCCACCGCCTGTTCAACAAGGACATCCGGTTCAAGGACCTCGGCATGATCGTCGTCGACGAGGAGCAGCGCTTCGGCGTCGAGCACAAGGAGGCGATGAAGCGCCTGCGGACCTCGGTCGACTTCCTGTCCATGTCGGCTACACCTATCCCGCGAACCCTGGAGATGTCGATCACCGGCATCCGAGAGATGTCCACGATCACCACGCCGCCCGAGGAGCGACACCCGGTCCTGACGTACGTCGGGGCCTACGAGGACCGCCAGATCGTCGCCGCGGTCCGGCGTGAGCTGCTCCGCGAGGGACAGGTCTTCTACATCCACAACCGGGTCAACTCGATCGAGAAGGCGGCCGCGAGGATCCGCGAGCTGGTGCCCGAGGCCCGCGTCGCGGTCGCCCACGGCCAGATGAACGAGAAGCAGCTCGAGCAGGTGATGGTCGACTTCTGGGAGAAGGAGTTCGACGTGCTCGTGTGCACCACGCTCGTCGAGTCCGGCCTCGACGTCTCCAACGCCAACACCATGATCATCGAGCGCGCCGACACCCTCGGCCTGAGCCAGCTCCACCAGCTGCGCGGCCGCGTCGGCCGCTCCCGCGAGCGCGCCTACGCCTACTTCCTCTACCCCGGGGAGAAGCCGCTCACCGAGACCGCCCACGAGCGGCTCGCCACCCTGGCCCAGCACTCCGACCTCGGTGGCGGCATGGCGATCGCGATGAAGGACCTCGAGATCCGCGGCGCCGGCAACCTGCTCGGCGGCGAGCAGTCCGGCCACATCGCCGATGTCGGCTTCGACCTCTACGTCCGGTTGGTCGGCGAGGCCGTGGCCGAGTTCAAAGCCGGTCCGGACGGCGCTGCCGAGGAGCTCAACGAGGTACGCATCGAGCTCCCCGTCGACGCCCACCTGCCCCACGACTACATCCCCTCCGAGCGGTTGCGGCTGGAGATCTACAAGCGCCTCGCCGAGGTCCGCTCCGACGAGGATGTCGAGTCGGTCGCCGCCGAGCTCCTCGACCGCTACGGCAAGCCGCCCGCGGAGGTCTCCTCGCTGCTCCAGGTCGCCCGCTTCCGCGCCCGCGCCCGCCAGGCCGGCGTCTCCGAGGTCACCCTGGCCGGCAAGAGCGTACGTTTCCACCCGGTCTCGCTGCCCGACTCCCGCGTCGTCCGGCTGAACCGGATGTACCCGAAGTCGCTGGTCAAGCCGCAGCTGGACACCATCATGGTCCCGCGCCCGATCTCCTCCGGCTTCCCCGCCAAGCCCCTCGACGGCCCCGACCTCCTCGACTGGGCCAGGGTCGTCATCGACGCGATCATCGACCCGCTCACCTGACCAATCCGTCGAGTCGGCTCGTCATGACGAGCCGACTCGGCGCTGTTGTGGGGTTTCATATCCACAAAATGGAGGTTATTATCCATTTTGTGAGAAGCCAGGCTCCGGTGCTCGCGCCTCTGTTCCGGTCGGAGGCGCAGGCGCTGCTGCTCTCGGAGCTGTTGCTCCCGGCGGAGGAGATGAGCATGACCGACCTCGCCGAGCGGGCCGGGCTGCCCTATCCGACGGTCCATCGCGAGGTCGCGCGGCTGCTGGATGCGGGTCTGCTCGTCGACCGCCGCGTCGGAAGGACGCGGCTCATCAGGGGAAACGAGCAGAGTCCGCTGCTGGCGCCGACGCGAGAGATCCTGCTGACGGTCACCGGCCCGGTCGTGCTACTCCGGGAGGCCCTCGAGGACATCGACGGCATCGAGCGAGCCTTCCTCTTCGGGTCGTTCGCGGCGCGGGCGAAGGGCGAGCCGGGGCCGCCGCCGAACGACATCGACCTGATGGTGATCGGCAGCCCCGACGTACGGGCGGTCTACCGGGTCTGCCGGGAGGTCTCCGACAGCGTCGGGCGCATCGTGAACCCGACGATCATGAGCCCGGAGGAGGCCGAGGAGCAGACCGGGTTCCTCGAGGAGGTCCGGGCCAGCCCGATGATCGAGATCTATGGAGGAGGACCGGATGCCCCTGCCGCTGACCCCGGCGCAGCAGAAGGCGGTTGACGCGCTCGTACGCTCCGGCGCCCTGCGCGCCGTGAGACCCGACGAGAAGAAGGCCCGCGCCTTCCTCTCCGGCGCGGAGTCGGCCCTCGCCGACGTACCCAACGTCACCCGGACCGAGAACCGCTACAACCTCGCCTACAAGGCAGCCCACGACGTCGGCGAGGCGGTCCTCGCCGGCTACGGCTACAAGACGACGTACGGCGCCGGTGGCCATGTGAAGGTCGGCAGGTTCCTCGCCGCCATCTTCGACACCCCGCCACCGCGCGACGCGGCCGCCCACTACGACGTGATGCGCCTGGACCGCAACGCCAACAACTATCTCGGCAAGCCGGTCACGCACGCCGCCGCCGACGCGGCCGCGGAGGCAGCGCAGACGCTCTATGACGCTGCGGTGAAGCAGCTCGCGCCGTGAGGGCTGGACCGGCCCGCAAGAATGAGTCTGTGACCGGCGAGCCAGAGGTGCGCTACGCGCAGACCAGCGACGACATCTCGATCGCCTACCAGGCCGTCGGGAGCGGGCCGGTGACGATCTGGATGCCCTCGCTCAGCAACATCCGGGCACAGTGGCGGGTGCCCGCGCTGCGGATGGCCTACGAGCGGCTGAGCCAGGACCTGACGCTGGTGCTCTACGACGGCCGCGGCACCGGCTCCTCGGACCGCCGTGCCGGCGACCTCGGCCTCGACGCACACCTGCGCGACCTGGAGGCGGTCATCGAGGCTGTCGGTGCCGACCGGGTCAACCTGCTCGGTTACTACCACGCGGTCGCGGCCGCGGTGGCGTACGCAGCGACCAGCCCGCGGCGCGTCGACCGGATGCTCCTGTTCGGAGGAGCGGCGCGGATGCGTGAGGCGATGAGCCCGGCGCAGACGCAGGCGCTGCTGTCGCTGGTCGAGCAGGACTGGGACCTCTTCGCGGACGCGGCCGCGACCGCCTGGCTGGGATGGGGGTCGGGTGAGAACGCCGGCCGGGTCGCCGAGGCGTTCCGCACCGCCGCGACGCCCGCGGTCGCCCGCGACTGGTTCGCGGAGGCCGCCCGGATGGACGTCAGCGACCTCCTCGACCGAGTGGTGGCGCCGACGCTCGTGCTGCACCGGCAGGCGGCCAGCCAGATCCCGGTCGAGGTGTCCCGGCGGCTGGCCGACGGCGTACGCAACGGAACGCTGGTCGAGCTCGAGGGCAGCACTCCGACGCTGTTCGTCGAGGGTGGAGCCCGTGACCTCGCCATGGTGAGCCGCTGGTTCCTGACCGGTGAGGTCCACCGTGGGTCCGCGCCCGCCCCGGGTCAGGCCACCACGGCACTGACCACGCGCGAGCAGGACGTGCTGCGGCTGATCGCCACGGGACGTACGAACGCCTCGATCGCCCGGGACCTCGGCATCGCCGAGCACACCGTCGAGCGGCATGCCGCCAACCTCTACCGCAAGCTCGGAGTACGCAGCCGCGCCGAGGCCACCGCCTGGGCGATCCGCAACGGCGCGGCCTGAGCGCGGACTGACGGGAACCCGTCAGTCCGACTGCCCACTGTCCGGGAAGCGGCGGCCCCGGATCCTGGGCAGAGTGGGGAGCATGACGACGACGATCACTCCCAGCAACGACTCCTGGCGGATGGCGAAGGCGACCGCCCCGATGATGCGGACCCGGGCCGGGCGCCGCCTGTTCCCGCTCTGGGCCGTGGTGCACCACCGGGGCCGCAAGACCGGACGCGACCTGAGCCTCCCGGTCGCGCTGCTGCACACCGAGGACGAGTTCGTGATCACGCTCCCGTGGGGCGCGGGCACCAACTGGGTCCGCAACGTGCTGGCCGCCGGCGAGTGCACGATCACCTGGAAGGGCCGCGACCACGCCGCCACCCAGCCGCGGATCCTCGACCGCGACGAGGCGCGTCCCTACTACGACGGCTTCTCCTGGTGGATGGTCGAGAAGGCCTTCAAGGCCGACAGCTTCCTGGCCCTGCGTCGGTGAGAGTCCACACTGCGGCGCCGTTGCTCCGTGACGTACGCCTGTGTCTGGCAGGATCGACGCATGACGATGGAGGCTTTCGGCGAGCAGTCCTTCCCTGAGGAGCCCTTCGGCAACGAGTGGGACACCGAGCCCGGGTGGCTCTCCGAGGAGGAGCTGGGCGAGACCCGCGGGCGCGTGCCCATCCTCTACGTGGAGGCGGTCCCGGTGCGCGTGGACCCGGACGGCCGGGTCACCGAGGTCGGGCTACTGCTGCGCGGCTCGCCCACGACCGGGACGATCACCCGGTCGCTCGTCTCCGGCCGGGTGCTGCACGGTGAGCGGATCCGCGACGCGCTGATGCGCAACCTGGAGAAGGACCTCGGTCCGGTCGCCTTCCCGACCCTGCCGCTGACCACGGTGCCGGTGACCGTCGCCGAATACTTCCCGTGGCCCGGCGAGCGCTACCAGGACCCGCGCCAGCACGCGGTCTCGCTGGTCTACGTCATCCCCGTGACCGGCGAGTGCGAGCCGCGGCAGGACGCCCTGGAGCTGTCCTGGATGACCCCGGCCGAGGCTGCCTCCGACGCCGTCGTCGGCGACATGGAGGGCGGTCGTGGCGCCCTGCTACGGCAGTGCCTGAGCGCGTTCGGAGCGCTGGATTGAGCCCAGACGACGAGCGCAGGACGTACGCATCGGGGGAGGGGCTCGTCGAGTTCCTCGACCTGATGCGGCTGATGCGCGAGCGGTGCGTGTGGAAGTCGTCGCAGACCCACGCGTCGCTGGCGCAGTATCTGCGCGAGGAGTCCGACGAGGTCCTCGAGGCCATCGACGAGGCCGACCCCGAGCACCTCAAGGAGGAGCTCGGCGACCTCCTGCTCCAGGTCTACTTCCACGCAGCCATCGCGGAGGAGGCCGGGGAGTTCACCATGGACGACGTCATCGCCGGCCTCACCGCCAAGATGAAGCGCCGCAACCCGCACGTCTTCGGCCCCGAGGCCGCCTCCGGCCGCCGCTACACCCTCGAAGAGGTCGAGAAGCTCTGGTCGGCCGCGAAGGCCGCCGAACGCGCCCACCCCGCCGAATAGGCACCGACGTCGGCCGAGACGGCACCTACGTCGGCCGAGACGGCACCTACGTCGGCCGACACCGCACCTCACTGCCGTCTCGGCCGACCGGAGCGACGCCTCGGCTCGCGTAGGTGACCTCTCGGCCGGCGGGGGTGACCTTTCGCGGGGCCAGGGGGATGAGCATGGCCGCGAGGGCCGCGCCCAGAGCGACGACGGTGAGGAACCCGAAGCCGTTGATGTATCCCTGCTCGGTGGGGTAGCCCGACGGCAGGGTGTGGGCGGTGACCAC
Source organism: Nocardioides sp. NPDC000445 (assembly GCF_040300245.1). Classification (NCBI taxonomy): domain Bacteria; kingdom Bacillati; phylum Actinomycetota; class Actinomycetes; order Propionibacteriales; family Nocardioidaceae; genus Nocardioides; species Nocardioides sp. NPDC000445. Next base: position 17,247 of record NZ_JBEPDH010000005.1, read on the forward strand.
GGAGGTCATGACCGCGGTTCCGATGGTGCCGCCGACGGTGCGGATGTTGGCGTTCATCCCGGTGGCCACGCCGGTGTGCTCCGGTGGCACCGCGGCCACGACGGCGTTGGCGAGGTTGGCGAAGACCAGGCCGGTGCCGAAGCCGGAGAGGCCCGCGGCGACGCACATCTGCCACGGCTCGTCGTGGACGAAGGCGACCATGGCCAGGGAGACCGCGGTGAGCAGCCCGCCGATGACCAGGATGCGGCGCATCCCGATGAGCTCGGCGAGCCGGGCGCTGATCAGACCGCACAGGAACGAGGTGATGGCCGTCGGGAGCATCAGGTAGCCGGCGACGGTGACCGACGCGCCGAACCCGTAGCCGGCCGACGGCGGGGTCTGGGTCAGCTGTGGGATGAAGCCGAAGGAGGCGTACATCGCGATGCCGATCAGCAGCGCGACCAGGTTGGCGGTCCAGACGCCGCGGCGGCCCATCAGGCGCAGGTCGACCAACGGCTGTCGTACGGTCCACTCGACCCGGATCCAGGTGGCCAGGAGCACCCCGGCCGCACCGAGCAGACCGATGGTGGCGGGTGACGTCCAGCCCCACGACGGTGCTTTGCTGACACCGAGGAGGAGCGCGACCAGCCAGCCGGCGAGGAGTACGGCGGGAAGCAGCGGGATCGGCTCACGGGTGAGCACTGGGGACTCGGGCACCAGCCAGCGCGCGGCGATCGCGGCGCCGGCCGCGACCAGAGCGGGCAGCAGGAACAGCGCCCGGAAACCGAGTGTCTCGGCGACCGGACCTGCCAGCACGATCCCGGCCGCGAAGCCCATCGAGAGCAGCGACGAGGTCACCGCGATCGCGCCGGCGACGCGCTCCTTGGGCAGCTCGTCTCGCAGGATCGCGAAGGCCAGCGGCAGGGTGCCGCCACCCAGCCCCTGCAGTACCCGCGCGCCGATCATGACCTCGATGCTGGGGGCCGCGGCGGCGAGAAGGGCGCCGGCGGTGAGGGCGGCCAGGCTCCACACGTACATCCGGCGCTTGCCGAACGAGTCGCCCATCCGGCCGATGATCGGGGTCGCGACCGAGGCCGAGAGCAGGAACGCGGTCAGGATCCAGGACGCTGTGGCCTGGTCGGTCTCCAGCTCGGTCTGGATCAGCGGCATCGTCGGCACGGAGACCGACTGCAGCAGGGAGTAGGAGCAGACGCCGATGGCGACGATGGCGAAGGTGAGGCGGGGGCTGGTGTGGGTCGCGGACATCGAGGCAAAGTTTAGCTTGGCTAACTGTATTCCGGCGAAAACTTAAGGCGCTCGCCTGCCGTGACGGCAGACGAGCGCCTCGAACGAACAGCTCAGCGGGTCAGGCCCACTTCACTGCGGCCTCGGTCTCCACGCGGGGGAGCCGGTCGAACCACGGGTTCTCGCCCGGGTGGCCGATGTTGACGATCATCTTGGTGGTCCAGTCGCCCTCGGGGAAGAACTCCTTGTCGACGCCCGCGGTGTCGTAGCCCGCGATCGGACCGGCGGCGAGACCGGCGGCGCGGACGGCGAGGATGAAGGCACCGGCCTGCAGGCCGGCGGACCAGCCGCCGGCTCCGTGGCGGGCGGTCTCGTCTGCCTCGAAGTAGTCCTTCATCTCCGGGCGGATCGGGAAGACGTTCGGGATCTCCTCGTGCCAGTTGTTGTCGTAGGCGACGATCGCGGTGGCCGGGGCGGCCTTGGTCTTCTCGACGTTGCCCTCGGCGATGTGCGGGAGCAGGCGCTCCTTGCCCTCTCCCGTGCGCACGAACACGACACGCAGCGGCTGGGTGTTGGCCATCGTCGGAGTCCAGCGGGTGAGCTCCCAGATGTCGGCGAGCTCGTCGTCGGTGACAGGGGTGTCGGCGAAGGTGTTGGACGTGCGCGCACCGGTGAAGACGATCTCGCGGCCGCGGTTGTCCAGCTTCTCGAGGGAAGTGGTCTCGAGTGCAGTGGTCTCGGTCATGTCGCTCTGAACTCCGTGGTTGCTAGGGATATTCCGGTTGCTTCGAAAATAGTAGTTCCTCAGGATTCAGGCAACTCCTGTACGCTTGGATGCATGCCCGCGACGAAGCCCGCCCACGATCCGCAGGTGTGCAGCGCAGCGCTCGTGCGGGCCTTCGACTTCCTCGGTAAGCGCTGGAACGGCGTGATCCTCGGCAGCCTGACGCAGGGCCCGCTCGGCTTCGCGGAGCTCAAGCGAGCAGTGGCGGGCATCAGCGACTCGATGCTCTCCGAGCGGCTCAGCGAGCTGGCCGGCCTCGGCCTGCTCGCCCGCGAGGTCGACCCCGGCCCGCCGGTGGCGGTCCGCTACGCGCTCACCGGATCCGGCGCCGCGCTCGCGCCGACGCTCGGCGCGCTCACCGAGTGGGCGGGCACGCATCTTCCGGCCGAGCGTTGCTCCGAGGACTGACCGGTCCGCGAAATCAGGCCGGCCCGCCACCGAGTCGGTGACGGGCCGGCCTGATGCTGATCCTCAGCGCTTGGGACCTCGGCCGAGGTCGAGGAAGACCGTCTCCCCGGTGGCGTCCGCGAGACCGTCGTTGTCGGTGACCGCATAGGCGCGACCGTCGGCGCCGATGGTGAAGCCCTCGAGCTTCTCCTGGGTCCATCCGTTGGTGGCCCGCAGCGCCGGCAGCAGGTCGTACGCCAGACGCTTGCGCAGCGGGGTCACGGGGCTGAGCCCGGTGACGCCCCGGCGGGGCAGGTCGACGGTGTAGACCCGCTTGATCGCGGCGGTGGTGCCGTTCTGCTTGTCGCGCTCGATCACGGCGAGGGTGTCCCCGTCGACGGCGGTGATCTCGGACAGGCCGAGCCAGTCACCGGCCACCGACGTCGACCCCAGGCCGTAGCCGAACCACTCCCACTTGCCCGTCGCCGGGGTGTAGCGACCGATCCTGGCGGTGCTCGCGCCGTCCACGCCGGGCTTCTTCGCGGTCGAGTCGGCCCACAGCGGGCGCTGGAGCGCGACGTACACCTTCTCCGAGCGGCGCTTCCCGGTCACCGTGACGCCCTCGAGGCCCCACTTGCCGACCTTCTCGGCGATCTCGATGGGCAGCGGCACCGTCTCGGCGATCCGGCCGTCGCGGTCGAGGCGGAGCAGTGCGTTCCCGGCACCGGTCGCACCCTCGTCGGCGGCCCAGAAGCCGCCGCCACGACGGGCGGCCAGGCCCTCGATGTCGAGCCCCTCGGCGATCTCGCCGGCGGAGTCGGTGACCTCCACCACGTCGCGGATCACCGCAGGTGACCGGCGGACGTCCAGGGTGTAGATGCGGCCGGTGGCATAGGCCGCGTCGCTGGCGGCGTAGACCTTGCCGGGCTCGCCGGGCACCTTCGAGAGCGCCCCGAGCGCACCCCAGCCGATCGGCTTGCCGTTGCGGGAGGCAGACTCGACGGTCGGGAACGACGACGACTTCCGACCGAAGCCGTAGAGCGAGACCGACGCCCGCACCAGATCCTCGGCCGAGTTCTCCTCCGAGGAGATCGCCAGCAGGTTGCGCGACGGGATCGGCAGCAGGCCCTCGGGCCCGTTCGTCGCCGGCAGCACCTGGGTGAAGCGGGGAGAAGAAGGCGTACGCATGTCGTAGACGGCCACGAAGTTGCTGCGCTCGGAGCCCACGAAGGCGTACGGGACGCCACCGAAGGTCTCGAAGGCGAGCCCCTCGGGCTCCGCGCCCTTCTTGGCGGCGCGGTCGTTGTTGTGCAGGCCGTACTTCGTGGCGAGGTCCTCGAAGGTGGATCCGGCGTCCCAGACCACCTCGCCGGTCGCGGCGCGGAAGACGGTCCAGCCGCGGGTGCCGCCCTTCCAGTCACCCTCGTTGGCGGTGGCGATCAGACCCTTGCCGACCCACTGGATCGAGTCGGGCTCGCGCGGCGCGTCGATGGTGTCGACCGGGTTGAACAGCCCGTCCTTGCTCGCGTCCACGCCGGAGACGACCGCGTTCCCGGCGCTCCATGCCGTCTCGACGGTCGCGGACGCAAGGTCGATGATCGCGACGCCGTTGTTCTCCTGCAGCGTGAGCGCGAGCTGGTTGTCGGCGTTGATGTCGACGTACTCCGGCTCGGCGTCCTCGGGCGTGTCCAGCCCCTTCAAGAGCGAGGCGGGCAGAGCCACATCGGTGATCCGCCACACGGCCGGCCCGCCGTCGAGGCCGATGATCTTGACCGATCCGGCCGGCGTCTGGGGCAGGTCACCCTCCTCGCCGCCGGCAGGGGTGGCGGCCTCGTTGCGCTGGTTCTCCATCGCGATCGCGGCGTACGTCCCGTCGGGGCTGACCGCGATCGAGTCGGGCTGACCGCCCAGGTCGTACGAGGCCACCTCCTCGTGCGGCGCGGCCAGCGAGATCACGTCGATCCGCCCGGCACGGGTGCCGACGGCAGGCTCCTCGTCCTCCCACTCGGTGTCCTCGAGGCCGGGGTAGGTCGACTCGTCCACGACGACGAGCGCGTAGTCGCCCACGATCGAGACCGAGGTCGGCGAGCCGCCCTTCGCGCCGGCGACGTCGTGGCTGCCGATGCCCTTCGGCGAGGAGGGGTCGGTGATGTCCAGGAAGCCGATGCGGCCGCCGGCCGCGTCGGTGTAGGCCAGTGTCCTACCGTCCTCGGAGACGGCCGAGATCTCGGCGACGGTTGGGTCGGCCGGGTCGACGCCGGCGGGCACGTTCTGGAAGACCGGATAGGTCGCGAGCCGGCTGAACTCGCGGTGCCCGCCCGGATCGGCGGTGGCGGTGCCACCGAGCACGGTCATCAGCGAGACGCCCAGGCCCCCGATGGCCAGGACGCCGACCCCGGCGAGTGCGAGGCGGTTCGTGCGGAGAAGCATGTGAGGGTTCCTCTCGGGGAATTGTTGCCGGAGGAACGATCCGGGCGGCACCGCACCCGGAGGCATCGACGTGGTGACGAGGCGCCGACCTCGACGTGAACACCAGGTGGGCGTGGGTCGGAGAGGTCCTACCGACCGGTTAACGTTCCAATCGCCAGGCCCATCCGGCCGAGTAATAGGCTGACGGACGACACCCCGTCCCTGAGACCCAGGAGTAGTTCAGTGGCATCGATCGACGCCGTAGGCGCCCGCGAGATCCTCGATTCGCGAGGCAACCCGACTGTCGAAGTTGAGGTCGTCCTCGACGACGGCACCTTCGCCCGCGCCCAGGTCCCCAGTGGCGCCTCGACCGGAGCCTTCGAGGCCGTCGAGCTGCGCGACGGTGGCGAGCGCTACGGCGGCAAGGGTGTGCAGAACGCCGTGACCGCCGTCGTGGAGACCCTCGCCCCCGCGATCGAGGGCTTCGACGCCGACGACCAGCGCGCCATCGACCAGGCGATGATCGAGGCCGACGCGACCCCCAACAAGGCCAAGGCCGGCGCCAACGCGATCCTCGGCGTCTCGCTCGCGGTCGCCAAGGCCGCCGCCGACTCGGCGGGTCTCTCCCTGTTCCGCTACGTCGGTGGCCCCAACGCCCACGTGCTCCCGGTCCCGATGCTCAACATCCTCAACGGTGGCTCCCACGCGGACTCCAACGTGGACATCCAGGAGTTCATGATCGCGCCGATCGGCGCGCCGACCTTCGCCGAGGCGCTGCGCATCGGCGCCGAGGTCTACCACGCGCTCAAGTCCGTGCTGAAGGAGAAGGGCCTGGCCACCGGCCTCGGTGACGAGGGTGGCTTCGCGCCCAACCTCGAGTCCAACCGTGCCGCCCTCGACCTGATCGCCGAGGCGATCGGCAAGGCCGGCTACGAGCTCGGCAAGGACGTCGTCCTCGCGCTCGACGTGGCCGCCTCGGAGTTCTACCAGGACGGTGCGTACCTCTTCGAGGGCGCGAAGAAGACCGCCGCGGAGATGACCGCCTACTACGAGGAGCTCGTCTCGGCCTACCCGATCGTCTCCATCGAGGACCCCCTCGACGAGGAGGACTGGGACGGCTGGAAGGCGATCACCGACGCCATCGGCTCCAAGACCCAGCTCGTCGGCGACGACCTGTTCGTCACCAACGTCGAGCGTCTCGCCCGCGGCATCGAGGGCGGTCAGGGCAACGCGCTGCTGGTCAAGGTCAACCAGATCGGCACGCTCACCGAGACCCTCGACGCCGTCGACATGGCCCACCGCGCCGGCTTCAAGACGATGATGTCCCACCGTTCCGGGGAGACCGAGGACACCACCATCGCCGACCTCGCCGTCGCGGTCGGCTCCGGCCAGATCAAGACCGGCGCCCCGGCCCGCTCCGAGCGCGTCGCGAAGTACAACCAGCTCCTCCGCATCGAGGACGAGCTCGGCGAGGCCGCCCGCTACGCCGGCGCCTCCGCCTTCCCGCGCTACCAGGCGTAGGTAGTTCCGTACGCCGCCGCGGCCCGTGTCCTCAGGACACGGGCCGCCGCGCGTCTGCCGCCAGGAGGTAGGTCGTGGATGGGAGGATGAGCGACGTGGCAACGCAGGGACCCGGTCAGAGCAAGCGCGTACGCGGTCCTCGGGCCCAACAGGGTCCGGGACGACGGCCGCGCGCCCCGATCCCCGCCCGCCCGGCATCGATCGGCGGGATCGGTGGGATCGACGCACTGCGCAAGCGGCTGCGCCGGCCCAAGCTCACCGGTCGCGCGATGATGATCATCGTCGTGGCCGCCGTGATGGTGATCTCCTACGCCTCCTCGCTGCGCGCCTACATCCAGCAGCGCCACGACATCAACGCCCTCCAGACCGAGATCGCCGAGCGCAAGGAACACATCAAGCAGCTCGAGGAGCAGACCCGTCGCTGGGAGGACCCCGCGTACGTCCAGCAGCAGGCCCGCGAGCGGTTCGGGTTCGTGATGCCGGGCGAGACGGCGTACGTCGCCCTCGACGAGAACGGCGAGCGCATCCAGACCGAGCCGGAGCTCACCGACCCCGGCAAGGTGGGCAGTGCGGAGCAGCCGAAGGCGTGGTGGGACGATGCGTGGGGTTCCGTGCTGCTGGCCGGTGACCCGCCGGAGCAGACAGGAGACGGGCCGGAGTCGGAGATCGACCCGCCCAAGCAGAAGAAAGACTGAAGACATGGCGATCGATCCCAAGGACGTGGCCGCGATCACGGCACAGCTGGGACGCGAGCCACGGGGGATCCACGAGGTCGGGCACCGCTGCCCGTGCTCGCTGCCCGATGTGGTGACCACCGAGCCGCGGCTGCCCAACGGCACCCCGTTCCCGACGACCTTCTACCTCACCTGCCCGCGTGCCGCCTCCAAGATCGGCACCCTCGAGGGCACCCACGTGATGAAGGACATGGAGGCGCGGCTGGCGTCCGACGAGGAGCTCGCCGCCGCCTACGCCAAGGCCCATGAGGCCTATCTCGAGGCGCGCTACGAGCTCGGTGACCCACCCGAGATCCACGGTATCTCCGCAGGTGGGATGCCCAACCGGGTCAAGTGCCTGCACGTCCTCGCCGGCCAGGCGCTCGCCCAGGGCCCCGGCGTCAACCCGCTCGGCGACGAGGTGCTCGAGCGCCTCGGCGAGTGGTGGAAGTCGGGTCCGTGCGTGGACCTGGAGCTGGAGGACGAGGAGCAGTGAAAGTTGCCGCCATCGACTGCGGCACCAACACGATCAAGCTCCTGATCGCGACGGTCACCGCCGAGGGCCTGAACGAGGACGTACGCGAGGCCCGCATGGTCCGCCTCGGCCAGGGTGTCGACCGCACCGGCGTGTTCGCGGAGGAGGCCCTGCAGCGCGCCTTCGGGGCGATCGACAAGTACGCGGCGATGATCCGCGAGCACGGTGTCGAGAAGGTGCGCTTCGTGGCCACCTCTGCCACCCGGGACGCCGCCAACGCGGCGACCTTCATAGACGGCGTACGCGCTCGGCTCGGGGTCACGCCCGAGGTCGTCACCGGGGCGGAGGAGGCGGCGCTCTCGTTCGGCGGCGCGGTCCGTAACCTGCGGGGCACCCCGGAGCCGCCGGTGCTCGTGATCGACATCGGCGGCGGGTCGACCGAGCTGATCCTCGGAGACGGGCCGACGCTGGGCGTCGGCGAGGCGGACAGCATGGACATCGGCTCGGTGCGTCTGCATGAGCGTCACCTGCGCTCCGACCCGCCCACGCGGGACGAGATCGAGGACTGCGTACGCGACATCGACGCCCACCTCGACGCCTGCCCCGTCGACCCGGCCACTGCCAACACCGTGGTCGCCGTCGGCGGCACCATGATCCAGCTGACCATGGGGCTGCTCGAGCTGGCTGCGTACGACCGCACCGCCACCGACCATGCCGAGGTCGCGCCCGACGACGTCTACCGGCTCGTCGATCGCCTGCTCGCGATGACCGTCGACGAGCGCCTGGCGCTGCCCTGGATGCACCCCGGCCGAGCCGACGTGATCGCGGCCGGTGGAGTCATCCTCAGCCGGATTCTGAAGCGCTCGCGCGTCGAGTCTCTGCTGGTCTCCGAGTCCGACATCCTCGACGGAATTGCCTGGTCCGTTAGAGACTAGGCATGTCGGGGGACTTGATCTGTGTTTATGGCATCTTGGTGTTTGTCGCCTAGGTCTAAGTTTACCGGCGAATATCCCATCAAACAGAACCAAATGCTGTCTCTCGGAAGGTCAAGAAGTGAAAAAGCTCATCCTGCTTGCCATCGCCGCCGCTGGTGTCGGCGTGCTGGTCAAGAACAAGTCTGAGCAGCTGAAGGCCGGCGCGAACAAGGTCACCCATGACCCGCGCGTCCAGTCGGCCCTCGCGACCGCCTCGGAGAAGGCGGCGCCCATCAAGGAGAAGGCTGCTCCCTATGCCGAGGCCGCCAAGGCCAAGGCCGGTCCCTACGCCGCCACGGTGAAGGAGAAGGCCGGTCCCTACGCGGAGCAGGCCAAGGAGAAGGTCTCGGCTGCTGCCGGGGCCGCCTCCGACAAGCTGCACCGCAACGGCTCCGTCCCGGAGTCCACCACCCCCACGTCAGCTCCGGAGGCCCCGGAGTCGACCACGGGCTCGTCCTCGAGCAGCGAGTACGGCGGCTACCCGCCGGCTCCGCCGGTTCCGCCGTCGCCGTCTGCTCCGCAGGCCGGCGTCACCGGTGACCCGCTCACCGACCCGATCGCCCCGGCGGACCCGTACGCCGCTGAGGTCCCGCCGCCCCCGCCGGCCGACCCCGACAAGGCGTCCTACGACGACCTGGGCGGTGGCGACACCGCGGTCAAGCCCACCTCGGAGGGCATGCCCGAGTTCGCTCCCGAGCCGGTCGACCCTCCCGAGGAGGAGAAGGACAAGTGGTTCCGCGGCTGAGCTGCGGCTGACAGCTGATCTGTCATAGCGGGGCCATCTGCGTCACCCGCGGTCCGCCACAGGCGGGCCGCGGGTGACAATGGTTTGGTGACCATCCACGCCATCACCGTCCTGGGACACGACCGCCCGGGGATCATCGCCGACACCACCGCCCGCCTGGCCGGACTCGGACTCAACATCGAGGACTCGACGATGACCCGGCTCCGCGGTCACTTCGCGATGACGCTGCTCTGCGCGGGCGAGGCGACCACCCAGGCCATCCAGGCCGATCTCGAGCCGATCGCGGCCGACGGCACTCTGACGGTCACGGTCTACGAGCTCCCCGAGGAGCAGGCGCCGGCCGGCGCGGGCCGGCTCTTCGTGCTCTCCGTCCACGGCGGTGACCGCCCGGGCATCGTCTCCACGGTGACCGCCGAGATCGCCGCCGTCGGCGGCAACATCACCGACCTGACCACCCGCCTCTCCGGGGACCTCTACGTCGTCGTCGCCGAGCTCGAGCTGCCGGCCGACGCCGACGTCGCCGTGCTCGAGGCGTCGATCAAGCGGGTCACCCAGGAGCTCGGCGTCGATGCCACCCTGCGGCCGATCGAGGCCGACGACCTGTGAGCGGCGTCAATGAGCGGGTGCTGGCCTGGACCGAGGCGGAGCTGGGCGTCGAGGGCAAGGTCCTCGAGGTCGTACGTGCCCCCGCACATGTCCTCTCCGTGCCCGGCAAGGACGTCGACCCCGCCGCCCCCGAGACCGTCCAGCTCGCGGCCGACCTGATCGCCACCATGAGGGTCTCGCCCGGCTGCGTGGGCCTGGCCGCCGACCAGGTCGGCGTCTCGGCCCGGGTCTTCTGCGTCGACGTCTCGACCCACGTCAAGACCAGGACCCACCACGGGACGTACGTCCTGTGCAACGCGGAGGTCGTCGAGGCCAGCCGCAACGAGAAGGCGCGCGAGGGCTGCATGTCCGTCCCCGACCTGACCGGCGACGTGAAGCGGGCCTCCCGGCTGAAGGTACGCGGCCAGCTCCCGGTCACCGGCGAGACCGTCGAGATCGTCACCGACGCCTTCGAGGCCCGCTGCCTGCAGCACGAGATCGACCACACCAACGGCCTGCTCTTCATCGACCGCGTCGCCGGCGCCCACGCTCTTCACCAGCGCCAGACGTACCTATGACGCTAAGGTCTGGCTGTTCGCCCCGGTGTCCCAACTGGCAGAGGATGACGACTTAAACTCGTCCAGATGTGGGTTCGAGTCCCACCCGGGGCACTCCCGCGATCCGCGGAACATCAGGGTTGTCCCGGACGTTGAGTGAGACACAGGGCCGGTACGCTGGCCACAGGAGCCGCCACCGTGGCGGAACCTTTCACGTCGCTTTCGAGGAGTGACCCCCAAATGCAGAGCAACAACCCGGTGTTCCGTAGGGCAGAGGGCTTCGGGCAGCCGTCGCAGAACGCCTACGGCAATGCGACTTACGGTGGCAACGGTGCTGCGTACACCGGCTACGGGCAGGACCCGAGCCAGTGGTCCACGGGCGGCCCCCAGGCTCCCGCCGTCGGCGCCCCCATGACGATCGACTCGGTCGTGCAGAAGACCGCGGTCTCGCTCGGACTCGTTGTCCTTGCGGCCATCGCCACGTGGATGCTGACCCCGGACATCACCACGGGCGCCAACCTCGCGCCGTTGTACGCCGCGACTGCGATCGGCTCGATCGGCGGTCTGATCCTCGGTCTCGTCAACAGCTTCAAGCGTGTGGTCAGCCCCGCACTGGTCCTCATCTATGCCGTGCTCCAGGGGATGCTGCTCGGCGGCATCAGCAAGACCTTCGACGCCATGTTCGGCGGCGGCATCGTCGTGCAGGCCGTGCTCGGCACGTTCGCGGCGTTCGCGGGTGTCCTGGCGGCGTACAAGTTCTTCGACATCAAGGTCGGTAACAAGTTCCGCACCTTCATGATGGCCGCCGGCTTCGGCCTCCTCGGCCTCATCCTTCTCGAGGTCGTCCTCGGTCTCTTCGGTGCGGGCATGGGGCTGTTCGGGATGGGTGCGATGGGCCTGGTGTTCTCCATCGCCGGCCTGGTCTTCGGTGTCTTCAGCCTGATCCTCGACTTCGACTTCGTCGAGCAGGGCGTCGCCAACCAGCTCGAGGAGCGGGAGTCCTGGCGTGCCGCGTTCGCTCTGACGGCGAGCCTGGTCATGATCTACTTCTACCTGCTCCGCATCCTCGCGATCCTGCAGCAGGACTGATCGACGCGGGTCGAGACCCGGGTCACTGACAAGCAACAACCGCCCCGTGCCTACAAGGCACGGGGCGGTTTCTGTTCGTCCTAGCGAGCTCGGTTGATCTCGACGAGAGGCGGGGTCTCGTCGGGACGCTCGCCCCGGCGAGGCTCGCGCTGCTCGTTCTCGAAGGAACGGGCACGGGCCCAGTTGCGGCCGAAGCGGCCCCGGGGGCGCGGGGCCGGGTCGATCTCGGTTCCTGGCCGGATGACGGCGCGGAGCGAGGCGGCCGCCAGCGGCATCACCTGCTTGCCGTTGTAGGTCTCCAGGATGGCGTTCTCGTCGCCGACGAGGCCGAGCACCGAGAGGGTCGGCGGCACCAGCACCTCGCCGAGGGCGTGGTAGCCGGCGGCGGAGGGGTGGAACTGGTCGGCGCCGAACCAGAACGCCGGGGTCGCCTTGAAGGCCGGGCCGAGGACGTCACCCAGCGACACCGTGTGGCCGCCGGCGCGGATGACGTGGAAGATCTGGCCGGCGGCGATACGGATCGACCAGGCCCGCATGATCGACCGCAGCGGCGGCAGGATCGGGGTGGCGGTGCTGAGGTCGGGGACGGTGCCGACGAGCACGGTCACCCCGGCCTCCTGGAGCCGGATGACGGCCTGGGCGAGGTGGCTCACCGCGACCCTCGGGCGCACCCGGCGGATCACGTCGTTGGAGCCGACCAGGATGACCGCGATGTCGGCGTCGGCGGCGATCGCCTTCTCGACCTGCGGGTGCAGGTCGGAGGACTTGGCACCGATCTCGGAGAGGTCGTGGAGTCGCACCGGCCGGTGTGCCTTCTCGGAGACACCGGAGGCGAGGACGGCGCCGGGCGTGTCCTCGACCTCGGTCATCCCATAGCCTGCAGCGCTCGAGTCGCCGAGCAGCGCGATGCTGATCGGTCGCCCCGGTTGCCGTGCTCCGTACCACCCGGTCGGGGAGGGTGCCACCGGCATCTTGACCTGATGCGTCGCTTTGACGGCAAGCGCCGCTTCCGCGACGAGGACCCCGGCGAACGCGGCCGTCGCGGCCAGAACACCCCCGCCGGCGTACGCGGTCTTGCGTGCCAGACTCTTCTTCGCCACGGGGACCACTCTAAAGTCTTCGGCCCATTACCGGGCACTCAGTATCGGGATATAGGGGATCTCACCTAGTGGACATACGCTGTCGGCATGGAGTACGTGGACTCGCTTCTCGACCTTATTGGCAACACTCCGCTCGTGCGGCTGGGGCGTGCACTGGACGGCGCCGGGGCCTCGAAACCCGGTGAAGGACCGCTGGTTCTGGCCAAGGTGGAATACCTCAACCCGGGCGGTTCCGTGAAGGACCGCATCGCCACCCGGATGATCGAGGCGGCCGAGGCGTCCGGTGAGCTGAAGCCGGGCGGGACGATCGTGGAGCCCACCTCCGGCAACACCGGTGTCGGCCTGGCGATGGTGGCCCAGCAGAAGGGTTACAAGTGCATCTTCGTCTGCCCCGACAAGGTCAGCGAGGACAAGCGCAACGTGCTCAAGGCCTACGGCGCCGAGGTCGTCGTCGCGCCCACGGCCGTGCCGCCGGAGCACCCCGACTCCTACTACAACGTCAGTGACCGGCTCGCCTCGCAGCCCGGGGCCTGGAAGCCGAACCAGTACGCCAACCCCAACAACCCGCGCTCCCACTACGAGGAGACCGGCCCCGAGATCTGGCGCCAGACGGAGGGGAAGATCACCCACTTCGTGGCCGGTGTCGGCACCGGCGGCACGATCTCCGGGATCGGCCGCTACCTCAAGGAGCAGAACCCCGACGTCCAGGTGATCGGTGCCGACCCCGCCGGGAGCGTCTACTCCGGCGGCAGCGGGCGGCCCTACCTGGTCGAGGGCGTCGGTGAGGACTTCTGGCCGGAGACGTACGACCGCGATGTCGCCGACCGGATCATCGAGGTCTCCGACGCCGACTCCTTCGCCTACACGCGCCGGCTCGCCCGTGAGGAGCAGCTGCTCGTCGGCGGCAGCGCCGGCATGGCTGCGTACGCCGCCAAGCAGCTCGCCGCGGAGCTGGCCGGCACGCCGGAGGGCGAGAACGCCGTGATCGTCGTGCTGCTGCCCGACTCCGGGCGCGGCTACCTGACCAAGGTGTTCAACGACGAGTGGCTGGCGCAGTACGGCTTCGCGACCGGCGAGGCCGCCAAGCAGACCGTCGGCGACGTGCTGCGCGGCAAGTCCGGCCGGCTGCCCGACCTGGTCCACACCCACCCCGGCGAGACGATCGCCGAGGCGGTGCACATCCTGCAGGAGTACGGCGTCTCACAGATGCCCGTCGTCCGCGCCGAGCCGCCGATCGTGGCCGCCGAGGTCGCGGGCTCGGTCTCGGAGCGCACCCTGCTGGAGGCGCTGTTCACCGGCAAGGCCAAGCTCACCGACTCCGTCGAGGAGCACATGTCCCCGCCGCTGCCCTCGATCGGCTCCGGCGCCGACGCGCACGACGCCGCCCACACCCTGGGCTCCTCCGACGCGCTGCTGGTGCACGAGGACGGCAAGCCCGTCGGTGTCCTCACCCGCCAGGACCTGCTCTTCTTCCTGACCAGCTCCTGAGCCCGAGTAGCGGTGGGGGACCGCGTACGTCATGATTCGTCGTCATGATGGCGAACCCCCACCGCCGAAGCGAAGCCCGAGGCATTTATCGCGGCCGAAGCGGAGCCCGAGGCAGCTCTGTGCGTCTCGTAGCGTTTGCTGCGGCTTCTGTGCTCTTCTTGTTCTCGCTGACCGCGTGTGGTGGCGGCGAGGGCAGCGGTGGTGGCGGGGCTGATCGGCCGAGCGTCGAGGACATCCAGGGACAGATCGCCAAGAGCAGCGGCGATCAGGTGACCGAGAAGCAGGCCGTGTGCCTGGCGAAGACCTACTACGAGTCGGACCTGTCCGACGAGGCGGTACGCCTTCTGGTCGAGGCCGAGGACGTCTCCAAGATCAGCCCGGAGGATCTCTCGGAGGCGGACCAGAAGGCCAGCAAGGAGCTCTACGATCCGCTGGTGAAGTGCCTGTCGCCGGCTGAGTAGTCGCCGTTCGGTGCCGGCCGGAGCCAGGTGTCGGCCACCCGGGCGAGGTCCTCGCGACCCGAGACGCCGGTCTTGCGGCTGATGTTGTGCAGGTGGGTCTCGACGGTGCGGGTGCTCATCTCCAGGTCCGCGGCCAGCGAGGCGGTCGTGGGTCCGTCCGGGAGCAGCCGCAGCACCTCGCTCTCGCGTCCGGAGAGCCCGATGTGGGTGGCCGCGCGACGGAACATGCCGGCTCGGCTGCCCGAGATCTCGGAGCGCTCCCAGGCGGTGTCGAGGGTCTCGGCGGCGCCGGCCAGGTCGCCGGCCTCGCGCTGCAGGATCGCCAGCGAGATCGCGGCCCTGGTCACGAACACGAGGGCCCCGGCATCGGCGAGTTTCACGATCGCCTCACGGAGGCCGTCGACGTCGCCGGCCGCGGTGGTCGCGGCGTACGCACCCATGCCCTGCAGCAGCGGGCTCTCGGTGCCGGCCGCCAGGCTGGCGGCCCGGGTGATGTGCTTGTTCTCGTTGGCGCCGCGCTCGACCGCCTCGACGGCGAGGAAGATGCCGCCGGTGATGTAGCCGGCGTCCAGGCGCTGGCCGACGAGCTCGCACAGCTCCTTGAGGCTGGGCATCCGGCCGCTGGCCGGCGCCATGATGCTGGCCACCATCCCGGGCCAGGGGCCGAAGGCGACCTTCGCCCCGCCGATCTGGGAGGCGAGGCTGCGGGCGTACTCCGGGCGGCCCTGCGCCATCGCGATCTCGGCGCCGAGGGCCAGGATGCCGGTGTGGGCGACGTCGCGGTAGGCCGCGACGCTGGAGGAGGAGAGGCTCTGGAACGCCGCCTGGCTCGCCTCGGTCAGCCGACCGGCGATGCTCAGGCCGAGCACGCAGAGATAGGCGTGGGCCTGGATGAGCATGGCGCTCGAGCTCTGGTTGGCCGCCGCGAGCTGCTCGCGGGCGAAGTCGATGCCGCGTTCCAGGTCGCCGCCGAGCATGTCGGCGAGGCCGATGAGGAAGGCATGCAGCCCGGCGGGCAGAGGGTTCTCCGGGTGCTGGCTCTCCAGCAGGTTGCGCGCCTGCTCGACCATTCCGGCGGCGAGGAGGCGTTCGGCGGCGACGACGCCGAGCATCTCGGGGCCGACCGTGTCGCGAGGGTCGGGCTCGACCGTGGGCACCTCGGGGACGTACTCCGTCTGGAACTGCAGGTGGGCGCGGGAGGCCTCGAGGGTCGCGGCGAAGGTGGGCAGCCGCTTCAGCCCGTCGTCGAGGACGGCCTTGGCAGCGTTCAGGTCGCCCAGCTCGACCGCCTTCCAGGTGGCGAACCAGGCCAGCATCCAGGCCGACTCCTGGGTGTCGGTCAAGGGCGTACGCCGCTCGACCTCCTCGATCTGGTCGCTGGGCGCCGCCGTGTTGCGGAGCGCCACGAGCAGCGGCAGCGCCGTCTCGGGCGAGGGCATCTCGGTCCAGGAGCGACGCGCACGGGTGACCTCGTCGGCCATCTGGCGCAGCGAGCGCTGGTGGAGCAGGGCGGCGTCGGCGCCGCGGGGCCGGTGGGTGGTGTAGTCGAGGAGCGGTTGCTCGGTGGCCAGGTGGTTGCGCGCGATCACCAGCCCGAACGCCGATCCCTCGGTGATCAGGTAGTCGCCGATGAGCGGCGGATAGAGGCCCACGACGCCGCTACCCGGGCCGTCCTCGCTGTGGCGCGCCAGACCGTGGGCGAAGAGCGCGTCGAGCACAGTGCGCTCGATCATCTTCTCGGCCTCGTCCAGCGGCACCGGACCTGTCACCGCGAGCGCGGTCGCGCCGTCCCAGGCGTCCTGGTCGAGCCCGGCGACCAGCGGCTCGACGGCCGAGGCGAGCTCAGGAGCCCAGCCCGTACGCCGCGGCAGCCGCCACAGTCCGTCCAGCTGCTCCAGCACCCCTGCCCGCGGCCCGACGGTGGCGATCGCGCGGACCAGGCCGAGCAGGCCGCCGGTCGCCATCGCGATCCTGGCCAGCGACCCGGCCTCCACCGGGCCGCCGAGGATCCCGCGGCACACCTCGTGCACCTCGTCGACCTCGAGCGCGGGGGATCGGACCTGGACCGAGGGGGCGATGCCGAGCATCAGTGTGTTCTCGGCGACGGGGTGCTGGTGGCGGCTGCTGGTCACGGCCAGGAGACGTCGTTGGCGGTGGATGTTGCGCAGGGCGCCGACCGAGTAGGTGTCGAGCGCGTCGGCGTCGTCGATCACCAGGACGGTGCCGTTGCCGAGCTGCTTGCTCAGCGCCGTGGTCATCTCGCCGATGGTGCGACGGGGACCGGTGGGCGTCGCGCTGCCGATGCCGGCTGCGGTCAGCGCGGCGAACGGCTCGTTCTGCCAGGCGCGGTGACCGCTGATCTGCAGTACGGACCGGCCTTCGTCCTCGAGCCGGTGGGCGACCAGGGAGCAGAGCTCGCTGCGTCCGGATCCGCGGGGTCCTACCAGATGGACGCTCAGGCCCGCGCCGACGTAGTCGATGACCTCGTCGACCACCCGCGCGAGGACACCTTCGCGATCCGACATGCTCACCCCCTACCTCAAGGTACATCCAAATGCATACCGGATTTTCTGTGGGGACGCTGTATCGCCCGCGTATTACGTCTACTGATACGCAGGTTACCTGTTTACAGTACGTAAACAGTCCGTCCGCGACCGCAACCTCTGGGCGCAGATGATGAGATAGTGATCTCACGGGCTGAGGTTCTCCTCGGCCTGCACCACTGAGTGACACCAGGATGCCGCATCAGCTCCCCCATCTGTATGCGGCCCTGGTGGCACGAAGACCTACAGAGCCCGGCCGTCCCGGACTCGAGGTCGCGATCATCCCCCCGCGGTCGTGACCTCGAGCCCAGGGCGGCCGGGTTCTTTGGCGTTGGCGAGCGTGCATGGTGGCGTGGTTCACAAGGGACGTAAGCCACGACACACGGGACGTATGCCTAGGGGAGGGGGTGGTGTGGCCGGTGTGGTTGCAGTGACATAGTGGCTGGCGTGGACAGCGTCCTGGAGTTAGCCAGGTGGCAGTTCGGCATCGTGACCGTCTACCACTTCCTCTTCGTCCCACTCACGGTGGGACTCACCATGCTCGTCGCCGTGCTGGAGACGATCTGGCTGCGTACGAAGAACCCTGAGTGGCTTCGGCTGACCAAGTTCTTCGCGAAGCTCTTACTGATCAACTTCGCGCTCGGTGTGGTCACCGGGATCGTGCAGGAGTTCCAGTTCGGGATGACCTGGTCGGACTACTCCCGCTTCGTCGGGGACGTCTTCGGGGCCCCGCTGGCGATCGAGGCGCTGCTCGCCTTCTTCCTGGAGTCGACCTTCCTCGGCCTGTGGATCTTCGGCTGGGACAAGCTGCCCCGGGCGCTGCACAACGCGTGCATGTGGATCGTCCATCTCGGCACCCTGGCGTCGTCGTGGTTCATCCTCGCGGCCAACTCCTGGATGCAGCACCCGGTCGGCTACAAGTTCAACGAGGTCACCGGCCGCGCCGAGCTCACCGACTTCTGGGCGGTGATGTTCAACAAGGTGCAGCTGGGCACGTTCCCGCACGTCATCCTCGCGGCGTACCTGACCTCGGCCGCCTTCATGCTCGGCATCCTGGGCTGGCTCTACCTGCGCCGGCCGGGACGTGACGGGTCCGAGCGGCCGATGTACCGCCGCGGGATGGTGCTGGCGGCGTGGGTCATGGTCTTCTCCGGCGTCGGCGTGGCGGTCTCGGGCGACATCCAGGGCAAGATCATGACCGAGGTGCAGCCGATGAAGATGGCGGCGGCGGAGGCGCTGTGGGAGACCTCCGACTCGTGCGCGCCGTTCTCGATCCTGACCATCGGCACCCGCGACGGGAAGCACGAGAAGTGGGCGCTCGAGGTGCCCTGCGTGCTCTCCTTCCTCGGCACCGGCACCTTCGACGGCAGGGTCGAGGGCATCTATGACCTGCAGGAGAAGTATCGGGAGACGTACGGCTCGACGCCGGGCGCGACCTACTACTCCCCGGGCGACTACACCCCCAACATCCCGGTGACCTACTGGACCTTCCGCTGGATGATGGGTCTGGGCGTCGTCGGTGGCCTGATCGGGCTGGCGGTGCTGTGGTTCACCCGTCGAGGACGTACGCCGACAGGGCTGGTCGGGCGATTCCTGCCCGCGCTGGCGATCTCGGCCCCGGTGATGGTGCTGCTGGGCAACTCGATGGGCTGGATCTTCACCGAGATGGGGCGTCAGCCATGGGTGGTCTTCGGGGTGCTGACGACCGCCAACGGCGTCTCTCCGGGCGTCGAGCCCTGGGAGGTGTGGATGTCGCTCCTCGGGTTCACCGCGCTCTACGCGGTGCTCGCCGTGGTCGAAGTCGGGCTGCTCATCAAGTATGTGAAGAAGGCTCCGGACCCGTTCGTGGAGCCACCCGACCCCTCCCTGCGCGGCTCCGACTCGGATGCCGACGAGCCGATGAACTTCGCGTACTGAGGAGCCTGCGATGGAACTCACGACAATCTGGTTCTGCCTCATCGCGGTGCTGTGGATCGGCTACTTCGTGCTCGAGGGCTTCGACTTCGGGGTCGGGATGCTGCTCCCGGTGCTGGCCCGCGACGACCGCGAGCGGCGCGTCATGATCAACACGATCGGCCCGGTCTGGGACGGCAACGAGGTCTGGCTGCTGACTGCGGGCGGGGCGACGTTCGCGGCGTTCCCGGAGTGGTACGCCACCCTGTTCTCCGGCTTCTACCTGCCGCTGTTCCTCATCCTGATCGCGCTGATCGTGCGTGGCGTCGCCTTCGAGTACCGCCACCAGCGGCCCTCGGCGACCTGGGCCGGCTGGTGGGACCGGGCGGTGATCTTCGGCTCCTACGTCCCCGCGTTCCTGTGGGGTGTGGCCTTCGCCAACATCGTGCGCGGGGTGCCGATCGACGCCGACTTCGAGTTCACCGGGACTGCGCTGACGCTGCTCAACCCCTACGGGCTGTTGGGCGGGCTCGTGACCCTGTCGCTCTTCGTGACCCACGGTGCGCTGTTCATCGCCCTCAAGACCGATGGCGAGATCCGCGGCCGGGCTCGCGCCCTGGCGCTCAAGGTCGGGGTCGTCGCAGCCGTGCTCGCCGTGGTGTTCCTGGTCTGGACGCAGGGCCTGACCGGCAACCTCGGCACCGCTGTCCTCTTCGTGGTGGCGGCGCTCGCGCTCGTGGGCGGGCTGGCTTCCGCGTACGTCGGTCGTGAGGGGTTCGCCTTCGCCGGCACCTTCCTCGCGATCGGGCTCGCCGTGGCCGGCCTCTTCGTGGGGCTCTTCCCCGACGTGATGCCTTCGACGACCGACGTCGCGAACTCGCTGACGACGACCAACGCCTCGGCGACGCCCTACACGCTGAAGCTGATGACCATCGTGGCGGCGGTGTTCACGCCGATCGTGGTGGGCTACCAGGCCTGGACGTACTGGATCTTCCGCAAGCGGATCTCGATCCACCACATCCCCGCCGCTCATTGACATGCGTCCGAACGACCCGCGACTGCGAGCCCAGCTGTCGGTAGCCCGGCGGCCGCTCGCCGTCGTGGTGGCGGCCGGGGTGCTGGGAGCTGTGCTGCTGGTCGCCCAGACGTACGCCGTCACCGGACTGCTCATCTCCGCGATCCGCGACACCGGGTCGGTGAGCGGCTGGGCTCTGGCGGTCGTGGCCGTCTTCGCCGGGCGCGCCCTCGTCGGGGTGGTCTCCGACGTGGCCGGTGCCCGAGCGGCCGGTGTCGTCGGGGCGGACCTGCGACGCCGGGTGGTCGGCGCGATCCTGCGCGGCCGGTCGGAGAGCTCGGGCTCGCTCTCGGCGCTGGCCACCCGCGGGGTCTCGGCCGCCGAGCCGTATCTGACCCGCTATGTGCCGGCGCTGGTGCTGGCCTGCGTGCTGCCGGTCATGGTGCTCGCGGTGATCGTCTGGACCGACCCGCTCAGCGGTCTGATCGTGGGGCTCACGCTGCCGCTGATCCCGATCTTCGGGGTGCTGGTCGGGCTGGCCACCCGTGACCAGGCCGCCAGCCAGTGGCGGGCGATGTCGGCCCTCGCCGGTCACTTCCTCGACGTGATGAAGGGTCTGCCGACCCTGGTCGCCTTCGGTCGCGCCACGGCCCAGTCCCGTGTCATCGCCTCGATCACCGACCGCTACCGCCGCCGCACCCTCGAGACCCTGAAGATCGCGTTCGCCTCCTCGGCCGTGCTCGAGCTCGTCGCGACCATCTCGGTCGCCCTGGTGGCGGTGATCATCGGGGTCCGGCTCGCCGCCGGCTCGGTCGACCTGCAGACGGCTCTCGTGGTCCTGCTGCTCGCCCCCGAGGCCTACTGGCCGCTGCGTCGCGTCGGCACCGAGTTCCATGCGGCCGCCGAGGGTACGGCGACTCTCGAGGCCACCGCCGACCTCTCCCGAGACGTCACCCGCGTCGGCCGAGACGTCACCGACTGCCACCTCGACCGACCGGAGCGACGCCTCGGCATGTCTCTCGACGGGGTGGGGCTGACCTATCCGGGGCGCGAGCGGCCGGCGCTGGCGCCGGTCTCGGCGACGGTCCCAGCTCGGGGGATCACCGCGATCGTCGGCCCGAGCGGTTGCGGAAAGTCCACCCTGCTGGCGACGATCGCGGGCCTCCACGAGACGTACGCGGGCTCGGTGGAGCTCGATGGACAGACGCCGGCTGCGGGCGACGAGTGGCGACGGCGGTTCGCCTACCTGCCCCAGCGCCCGGTGTTCGTCAGCGGGACGATCGCCGACAACCTGCGCCTGGGGGCGCCGGAGGCGACCGAGAGCGACCTGTGGCGCGTACTCAAGCGGGTCGCCCTCGCCGACCGGATCGCTGACCTCCCCGGCGGTCTCGGTGCCGACCTGGCCGAGGACGGCCGCTCCCTCTCTGCGGGCGAGCGGGCCCGGCTGGCACTGGCCCGCGTCGTACTCTCCGATCGTTCCTGGATCCTCCTCGACGAGCCGACCGCCCACCTCGACCCCGACACCGAGCGCATCATCGCCGACACCGTCACCGACCTCGCCCGCGACCGCGCCGTCGTCCTCGTCGCCCACCGCGAGGCGCTGATCGACATCGCCGACCAGGTCATCACCCTCTCCGCCGAGACCCCGCCCGCCGAGGCGTCGTCCGCGTCGGCCGAGGCGTCGCTCCCGTCGGTCGAGACGTCACGTACGTCGGTCGAGGCGGCAGCGGGTGACGCTTCGGCCAGCGCGAGTGACGCTTCGGCCGACGTACCTGACGGCTCGGCGCGGAGGGCGCTGTGGGGGTCGGCGGTGGTCGGCGGGCTGAGCTGGGCGTCGGGAGTTGCGCTGACGGCGCTGGCGGGGTGGCTGATCATCAAGGCCTCCTACCATCCGGTGATCCTGACGCTGGTGGCCGCGATGGTGGGGGTGCGTACGTTCGGGATCGCGCGGCCGGTGCTGCGCTACCTGGAGCGGTTGTGGTCGCACGACAGTGCGCTGCGGCTGCTGGCCAGGCGGCGGGTGCAGATCTACGACGCGCTGATCCCGTTGGTGCCGGGTGCGCTCCCTGGCCGACGGGGCGACGTGCTGGCGAGCGTCGTCGACGACGTCGACGCGGTGCTCGACGAGGAGCTGCGGGTGCGGCTGCCGATCCGGGAGTACGCCGTCGTGGCTGCCCTCGCGGTCCTGGCGACAGCGCTCATCGACCCGGTCGCCGGGGCATTCACCATGGCCACAGTCCTGGCGGCGGGGGCCGCCTTCGGGATCGCGTACGCCGGAGCAGCACGCGCCGAGAACATCTCGGTCACGGTGCGGGCGAGGGTGTCCGAGCAGGTGGTCGAGGCGACTCAGACGGCGACCGAGCGCCGGATGTGGCAGGCGAGCGAGCCCGTGCTCGTCACGCTCGACGACCTGGCCGCCACCGCCACCAGGGCGACCACGACAGCGGCGTCGGCCTCTTCGCTGGCCAAGGCCATCGTGCTGGTGGCCGCCGGCGCGGCGGTTGCCGCGACCGCCGCCTACACCACCGTCGGCGACGGCCCGATGCTCGCTCTGCTCACCCTGGTCCCGTTGGCGCTGGCCGAGCCCGCGGCGACGCTCGCCGACGCCGGTGCGGCCCGGGCACGCACCCGTGCCGCGCAGCGCCGTCTCGACGCCCTCACCAGCCGCCCGCCGGCGGTCAGAGCCCCCGAGCACCCCGAGCGACCCACCCACGACACCACCATCACGATCACCGGCGTCACCGCCCGCCCGGGCGACGCCCAGAGCGTCGAGATCCCGGATCTGCTCGTCGAGCCGGGTGCGCGGATCGGCATCGTCGGCCCGTCCGGCTCCGGCAAGAGCACCCTGGCCGCGCTGCTGCTGCGCTTCCTCGACCCGGACACCGGCACCATCACCCTCGGCGGCCGGTCGACGCGTGACCTGGACCCACAGGACGTACGGAAGATCGTGGGTCTCGTCGACGACGACCCGCACGTCTTCGCCTCGAGCCTCGTCGAGAACGTCCGCCTGGCCAGTCCAGGAGCCACCGACGAGGAGGTCGAGCACGCGATCCGGCGCGCTCACCTCGGCAACTGGCTCGATGCCCTCCCCGCAGGGATGCAGACCAGGCTCGGCGACGGTGCCGCCGAGGTCTCCGGCGGCGAGCGGGCCAGGCTGGCGGTGGCGAGGTCACTGCTGGCAGGGCACAAGGTCCTGGTTCTGGATGAACCTTTGGCTCATCTCGACACCGCCACCGCCGCGTCGCTGGCGCGTGAGGTGCTCGCGCGGGAGGATGGCTCGACGGCTGGCGCAGAGCCTGGTCCGCATGGCGGCACGAAAACCGTATTGTGGATGACTCACACATCGACCGGACTGGGGCTGACCGATACCGTGGTCTCCCTTCAACGAATGGGGGAAGTGAGACGGTGTTGACCGAGACAAGGACGATCCGGGTCTACCTGCTCGACGACCATGAGGTCGTGCGCCAAGGGTTGACGACACTGCTCGACAGTCATGACGACATCGCCGTCGTCGGCCAGGGTGGCACCACCGCCCAGGCGCGCGAGGACATCGACCGCCTCCAGCCGGACGTGTGCGTGCTCGACGCCCGCCTGCCCGACGGCTCGGGGATCGAGGTGTGCCGCGAGGTCCGTGCGGCCTACCCGGAGATGCTCGCGCTCATCCTGACCTCCTATGACGATGACGAGGCGCTCTTCTCGGCGATCATGGCCGGGGCCAAGGGGTACGTCCTCAAGGACATCCGCGGCAACGACCTGGTCGAGGCGATCCGCACCGTCTCCGGTGGCGGCTCCCTGCTCGACCCGCTGATGACCGCGAAGGTCATGGAGAAGATGCGCAACCCCGATGGCGAGTCGCCGCAGATGCAGGCGCTCACGCCCCAGGAGAAGCGTCTGCTGGCGCTCATCGGCGAGGGCCTGACCAACCGCGAGATCGCCGGCCGGATGTTCCTGGCCGAGAAGACGGTGAAGAACTACGTCTCCAGCATCCTGGCCAAGCTCGGCGTGCAGCGACGCACCCAGGCGGCGCTGATGGCCAAGGAGCTGCTCCACCCCCGCAAGGGGAACTGAGTCAGACCCCAGCGGTGATCGGCACCTGCCAGACGAGCTCGGTGCCGCTGGGTGAGCGCGGGCCGATCTCGAGCTGACCGCCGAGCTGGACCGCGCGACAGCGGGCGTTCTTCAGCCCGCTCTCCTCGGCCTCGTCGGGGACGCCGCTGCCGTCGTCGCGTACGACCAGCTTGATCTCGTCGTCCTGAAGGGACAGCTCGATCTGAGCGCTGTGGGCCTGGGCGTGCCGGGCGAGGTTGGAGACCGCCTCGCGCAGGACCGGCAGCAGGTGGTTGCGGACCGAGTCGGGCACCGCAGTGTCGACCGGCCCGGTGATCTTGATCTCCGGGGTGAAGTCCATGACGCCGGCGTACTCCCGGACGACCCCGCGCACCTGCGCCCGCAGCGAGGAGGGATCGTGGTTGCTGAGGTCGAAGATGGAGCCGCGGATGTCCTTGATCGTCTGGTCCAGTGCGTCGACCTGCTCCGAGAGCCGCTGGGGCAGGTCCTCGACCCGCTGCGGGTTCCGGCCCAGGGCCTCGAGCTGGATGCCGATGGCGAAGAGGCGCTGGATGACCACGTCGTGCAGGTCACGGGCGATCCGGTCGCGGTCGGTGATGACGGCGAGGTCGGCCCGGTCCTCGACCGCGCGGAGGCGGTCCAGGGCGAGGGCGGCCTGGCCGGCGAAGCCGAAGAAGAGCTCGCGCTCGTGCTCGTCGTGGGCGGCGCTGGCCTTGTCGTAGATCGCCAGCAGCGCGCCGCGGCCGGCGAGCGTGGACCGCACCGGGGCGACCACGACATGGAGCCCGTCGACCTCGAGGTCCAGTGGCTCGACGATGCGGCGGTCGATCAGGTGAGGGACCTTCTCGGTGACTGCCCGGACCCGTTCCTCCTGGCCGGGCGCGGCAGCGACTCCGGAGACGATGCCGTGCTCGATGCGGGTGCCGGCGCCGACCCCGATCGCGCGCATCAGTGGCAGCGCGGTCTCGCACATCCGCTCGAGCGCGACCAGATGGTCCAGCGGCGGCGTCAGGGCGCGGCTGAGCTCGGCGCTCGCCTCGAGCCACCTGCGGCGCTGCTCGCTGAGCTCCAGCTCGCGCACCTTGTCGATCTGGGCTCCGGCGGCGCGGGCCAGGGCGACGACGAGCTGCTCGTCGTGGCTGGTGAACTCGGCGCCGCCGACCTTCTCCGACAGCAGCAGGTGGCCGAAGTCGCGCTCGTCGATGCGCAGCGGCACCTCGATGAACTTGCGCTTCCCGGGGTCGCCGGTACGCAGCGCGTGGCTGCCGCCGCCATCATGCGTGCGAGGTGAGACCAGCAGGAGAGGCTCGGGAGCGGTGATCCCTCGGGGCCGGGTCGTCGACGCCGGCTCGTCGTCGTCGCCGTCGTCATCGACGCGAGCCCGGCGGCCCCGGCTCTTGCCCACGACCTGCAGCGTCGGCTCCTGCTGGTGCCCGTAGGTGATCAGGTCCTGCAGGTCGCCGTCGGGGCTGAGGACGCCGAGGGCGCCGTAGCTCGCCCCGGTCAGCTCGCAGGCGGAGCGGGTGATTCTCTCCAGCATGGCGCTCAGGTCGAGCTCGCTCGACATCGCGATGACCGCGTCCAAGAGCGAGCGCGCCGATGGCTCCAGACCGGTCAGGTCCTCGGTCGCGTCAGTGGTCACTTGTCAGAGTCTGTCGTGCTGGACCCGGTCGCGTCCACATATCGGCAACAGTTTCTCCACTGTCTGCCTCAAACTCACGTGGATGCTTGCGTTTGGTCACTGATCCGCGATCTCCCCGTCGACGTAGAGCCACCGGCCGGCACGCACCTCGAACCGGCTGTGCTCGGCGAGCACCCCGTCGCCCGACGGCGCCTGGTAGGACGCCCGGAACGCCACCCAGCCATGGGTGTCGTCATCGAGCCCGGAGCCCTCGATCTCCAGCCCCGTCCACGTCAGCCGCGAGTCGGGTGCGGCCACGCCCAGGTCGTCGGGGCGGGTCCCCGGATGCCAGGTGCGAAAGATGTAGTCCCAGTCCCCGAGGGCGTACGCCGCGTAGCGGCTGCGCATCAACTCCTCCGGAGTCTCGGCCAGGGCGCCGCCGCGGTGCAGCCGGTGGCAGCACATCGCATAGCGTCGCCCGCTGCCGCACGGGCACTCCTGGGGCAGGGGCGAACCGGTGGCGGTGCGGCCGAAGGTAGACATGCGCCCCATTGTGTACCGGAAAGGGCGCATTCTCGTCGTAGGCCCGGAGCGCCCCGTCTATTGTGTGGGGGTGGCTCTCAGGCGCGATCGGCTCGGGACGGCGGGGGTGCATCGGTGACGGATGTGAGCATCTGTCTGCTGGGCCCCCTGATCGTCACGCGCGCAGGCGAGCCCGTGGAGGTCCCGGGACGACGCCCGCGCACGTTGCTGTCGTTGCTGGCCCTGGAGGCCGGCACCCCGGTCTCCGCCGACCTGCTCGCCGACCGGATCTGGGGCGAGGAGCTCCCCGACAACCCGCGCGGCAGCCTGCACACCTACATCGGCCGGCTGCGTCGGGTGCTCGGCAAGGAGGTCGTACGCCGCGCCGCCGGCGGCTACATCCTCGACCTGCCGCGCTCGTCGGTGGACGCGCTCACCTTCATCGATCTGCTCGACGCGGCAGAGGGCCCGGAGGCCTACGACCGGCTCGAGGAGGCCATCGCGCTGTGGCGCGCCGAGCCGTTCGACGAGCCGTCCGGGGACTCGCTGGCCGAGCGCACCCGACCGTGGCTGGTCGACCGCTATCTGGCCGCGCTGGAGCATCGTGCTGTGCTCGACATCGCCGCCGGCCGGGCCGCCAAGGCGGTCGCCGACGTGCGCCGGGTGGTGGGCGACCATCCGCTGCGCGAGTCCCTGTGGGTGGTGCTCCTGGACGCGCTGGACGCGGCGGGGCGTACGGCCGAGGCGTTGGAGGCCTATGAGGAGGTCCGGGCGCGGCTGGCCGACGAGCTCGGTGCCGACCCCGGCGCGGAGCTGCGCTCCACGTTCACCCGCCTGCTGACCGGCTCCTCGCCCGCCCCCGAGGTCGACGCCTCCCATGGCCAGGCGACCGTGCCCGCGCAGCGCGTCTCGGAGGAGGACATGGTCCCGAGACAGCTCCCGGCCGACATCCCCAGCTTCTCCGGGCGTGAGGCCGAGCTCCGGCTGCTCGACGCGGTGACCATCTCCCACGACGCCGGCTGGCCGAGCGTGGTCGCCGTGCACGGCATCGGGGCGGTGGGCAAGACCGCGTTCGCGGTGCACTGGGCCCGCGCCCGGACCGAGCACTTCCCCGACGGTCAGCTCTTCATCGACCTGCGCGGCTTCGGCCCGGGCGAGCCGCTCTCGCACGCCCAGGCGCTCACGACCCTGCTGATCGGGCTCGGCGTCGACGCCGCCTCGGTGCCGGCCGAGGTG
Organism: Nocardioides sp. NPDC000445; assembly: GCF_040300245.1. Classification (NCBI taxonomy): domain Bacteria; kingdom Bacillati; phylum Actinomycetota; class Actinomycetes; order Propionibacteriales; family Nocardioidaceae; genus Nocardioides; species Nocardioides sp. NPDC000445. The sequence continues at coordinate 44,657 of NZ_JBEPDH010000005.1, forward strand.
GACGCGGCGTCGGCCCTGCTGCGTACGACACTCGCGCAGCGACGCATGCTCCTGCTGCTCGACAACGCTCGCGACTCCACCCAGGTGCGGCCCCTGCTGCCGGGTGGTGACTCGCTGGTGCTGGTGACCAGCCGGAGCCAGCTGCGTGGCCTGGCCACCCGCGAGGGTGCCCGCCGGCTCGCCCTGGACACGCTCGCCCCGGCGGAGTCGGCGGCCTTCCTGAGGCAGCGGCTCATCGACCGGACGGCCGACGAGGCGGATATCCGCGCCCTGGCGGACAGGTGTGGACACCTTCCGCTGGCTCTCGCCGTCGCAGCCGAGCGCTGCAGCCGCTATCCCGATCTCCCGCTGACCGACCTGATCGCCGAGCTGGACGGCGAGACCAGCCGGCTGGCGGCTCTGGAGGCACCGCTCGACCCCATCTCCGACCTGCGCGCGGTCTTCTCCTGGTCCTACGACTCCCTCGACGAGGAGTCGCGGCGTGCCTTCCGCCTCCTCGGCCTCCGCCCGGGTCATGAGATCGGGATGCCCGCGATGGCAGCACTCTTCGCCGTCGACATCGCCGCCGCCCGGCGTCTGGTCGACAAGCTGGTCGACGCCAACCTCGTCCGCGAGCACCGCCCCGGACGCTTCGTGCTCCACGACCTGATCCGCGACTACGCCCTGGAGATGGGCTCCGAGAAGGAGTCCGGCGAGGCGCTGCTGCGGCTGGTGAGCTGGTACACGCACTCCCTGGTCGCGGCCTCCGAAGCCGACGGCCGGTCCTTCCGGCTGATGAGCCTCGACCCCGTCGTCGACGGGGTGACGCCGTTGACCTTCGCCACCTCGCAGCAGGCCCGCGCCTGGGGTGACCGGGAGTGGCCGACCATGGGCAGTGCCGTACGCCTCGCCGTGCGCGCGGGGCTGCTGGGCCCTGCGTATCAGCTGGTCAACAAGATGTTCAGCCTCTCGATGCGGCACCCACCCGCCGAGACCGTTCCCCTCCAGGAGCTCGGCCTCGACGCCGCCCTCCGCGCCGGTCAGCACATCGACGCGGCCTACATCCGCAACCAGTTCGGGATCAGCCGCGCGCGGGTCGGCGACCTGCCCCGCGCGATCACGGAGTTCCGTGGCGCCGCTGAGGTGTTCCGCGAGGCAGGCACCGCCGCCGGCCTGGAGATGGCGCTGTCCAACTGCGGCCAGGCGCTCAGCATGATCGGCTCGCTCGACGAGGCCGTCGCGGTCCTCGAGGAGGCGTACGCGGTCGCGGATGCGGCTGGGATGGACGACCGTGCCCGCGCCAGCCTGATCGGGCTGGCCGAGGTGTACGTCCGGATGGAGCGCTACGAGGACGCCGTGCGGCTGGTGGAGGAGGAGATCGGCTACGCGTCCGTCGACGTCGACTCCTCCGCCTCGCCGCGGATGACGCTGGTCGATGCCCTGATCGGCCTGCGGCGCTACGCCGAGGCCGAGAATCATCTGCGGCTGGAGCTGGCCCACCGCCTCGAGGAGCGCAACCGGTGGGGTGAGGCCAACGTCCTCGTACGCCGGGCAGTGGTCGAGCGCGAGACCGAGCGTGTCGCGCAGGCCCGGGCGACGCTCCACGAGGTCGTCGCGATCCTCGACGAGGTGGGCGAGCTCGACCGCACCGCGCTGACCCGGGAGCGGGTCGAGGAGCTGCTCGCCAGCGTCGGGTCGTCCGCATCCGCGGATCGGGACGTCGACGCCGAGGCCGCCCAGGGGTTGGGCGGCGGCGTAGCGTTGCGTCCGTGACTGCCGCACCCACGATCAGCACCCTCGGCCAGCTTCGCGCGAGTGGCCATGTGTTCAAGTCGCTCCGCGAGGAGATCCGCGACAACCTGCTGGCGAAGCTGGCAGCCGGAGAGGATCCCTGGCCCGGGCTGCACGGGCTGGAGGACACCGTCATCCCCCAGCTCGAGCGCGCCCTGATCGCCGGACACGACGTCGTCCTGCTGGGCGAGCGCGGTCAGGGAAAGACCAGGCTGCTGCGTACGTTGGTGGGCCTGCTCGACGAGTGGACCCCGGTCATCGAGGGGTCCGAGCTCGGCGAGCACCCCTACGAGCCGGTCTCGGTCGGTTCCCAGAGGCTGGCCGCGACCGCCGGCGACGCGTTGCCGGTCGCGTGGAAGCACCGCTCCGAGCGCTACTCGGAGAAGCTGGCCACCCCCGACACCTCCGTGGCCGATCTGATCGGTGACGTCGACCCGATGAAGGTCGCCGAGGGACGCTCGCTGGGCGACCCGGAGACGATCCACTTCGGCCTGATCCCGCGCTCCCACCGCGGCATCGTCGCGATCAACGAGCTGCCCGACCTCGCCGAGCGGATCCAGGTCGCGATGCTCAACGTGATGGAGGAGCGTGACATCCAGATCCGCGGCTACGTGCTGCGGCTGCCGCTCGACCTGCTCGTGGTCGCCTCCGCGAACCCGGAGGACTACACCAACCGTGGTCGGATCATCACCCCGCTGAAGGACCGCTTCGGTGCCGAGATCCGCACCCACTACCCGCGCGAGCTCGCCGCGGAGATGGCGGTCATCCGGCAGGAGGCCGCGCTGGTCGCCGACGTACCCGACCACCTGCTCGAGATCCTCGCCGTCTTCACCCGTCATCTGCGGTCGTCCTCCGCGGTGGACCAGCGCTCCGGGGTCTCGGCGCGCTTCTCGATCGCCGGCGCCGAGACCGTCGCCGCCTCGGCGCTGCACCGCGCCACCGTCCTGGGCGAGGCCGACGCGGTCGCCCGCATCGTCGATCTGGAGACGGCTGTCGAGGTGCTCTCCGGCAAGATCGAGTTCGAGTCCGGCGAGGAGGGCCGCGAGGCCGAGATCCTCACCCACCTGCTGCGTACGGCCATCGCCGAGACCGTCCGCAAGTCCTTCCGCGGCCTCGACTTCGCGCTGCTCATCGACGCCATCGAGGACGGCCGCATGGTCACCACCGGCACCAAGGTCGCTGCCGGTGACTTCCTGGCCGGCCTCCCCGTCCTGGGCGAGTCCGACCTCTACGACCAGATCGGCGACCGCGTCTACGAGTCCACCGGCGGCCCCAAGAACGACGGCCAGCTCGCCAGCGCCATCGAGCTGGCCCTGGAAGGCCTCTTCCTGGCCAGAAAGATCGGCAAGGACACTGCCGACGGGGAGACGATCTATGGCTGAGCAGTCGACACGGATTCGCTCGCACCTCACGAATCCGGCTCAACCAGCGGGGCAGTGATGAGCCGCTACAAGAAGTACGCCGGGGGTGACCCGCTCGCGCCGCCGGTCGACATCGCCGAGGCGCTGGACGCGATCGGCGAGGACGTGATGTCCGGCTACTCGCCCGAGCGGGCGATGCGGGAGTTCCTGCGGCGCGGGGGACAGGACCAGCGCGGGCTCGACGACCTCGCCCGGCAGGTCGCGGAGCGGCGCCGTGAGCTGCTGCAGCGCCACAACCTCGACGGCACGCTCGAGCAGGTGCGTGAGTTGCTGGACAAGGCGGTCCTGGAGGAGCGCAAGCAGCTGGCCCGTGACGTCACGATGGACGACGGCGACCGCGCGTTCCGGGAGATGCAGATCGACAACCTCTCGCCGAACACCGCTGCCGCGGTCAGCGAGCTCGCCTCCTACGACTGGACCTCGCGCGAGGCCCGGGAGGCCTACGAGGAGATCAAGGACCTGCTCGGCCGCGAGCTCCTCGACCAGCGGTTCGCCGGGATGAAGCAGGCGCTCGAAGGGGCCACCGACGAGGACCGGGAGGCGATCGCGGAGATGCTGCGCGATCTCAACCAGCTCCTCGACAAGCACAACCGCGGGGCGGACACCCCCGAGGACTTCGACGAGTTCATGGCCAAGCACGGCCAGTACTTCCCCGAGAACCCGCAGAACATCGATGAGCTGCTCGACACCCTCGCGCAGCGTTCGGCGGCCGCGCAACGGATGCTCAACTCGATGTCGGCCGAGCAGAGACGCGAGCTGATGGAGCTCTCGGCGCAGGCGTTCGGATCGCCCGCGCTGATGGAGCAGATGGCACAGCTCGACGCCAACCTGCAAGCGGCTCGGCCCGGCGAGGACTGGTACGGCTCCGAGGAGTTCGGGGGTGGCGAGGGCCTGGGCCTCGGTGACGGCACCGGCGTACTCCAGGACATCGCCGAGCTCGACCAGCTCTCCGAGCAGCTCCAGCAGTCCTATGCGGGGAGCCGGCTCGACGACATCGACCTCGACGCCCTCTCCCGTCAGCTCGGTGACCAGGCCGCGGTCGACGCGCGCACACTGCAGGAGCTCGAGCAGGCGCTGCGTGACTCCGGCCAGCTCGAGCGCGGCTCCGACGGCGACCTCCGGCTGACCCCGAAGGCGATGCGCCAGCTCGGCAAGGCCCTGCTCCGCGACGTCGCGCAGCGGCTCTCCGGACGGCACGGCGAACGCGACCTGCAGCGCGCCGGCGCGGCGGGCGACCTCTCCGGCTCCTCGCGGCCCTGGGCCTTCGGCGACACCGAGCCCTGGGACGTACCTCGCACGATCACGAACGCCGTCATCCGGGAGGTCGGCGAGGGCCGTCGCGGCCCCGGGGTGCGGCTGAGCGTCGACGACATCGAGGTGCAGGAGACAGAGGCCCGTACGCAGGCAGCGGTCGCCCTCCTGGTCGACACCAGCTTCTCGATGGCGATGGACGGCCGTTGGGTGCCGATGAAGCGCACCGCGCTGGCGCTGCACACGCTGATCAAGAGCCGGTTCCGCAACGACGACCTGCAGCTGATCTCGTTCGGCCGCTATGCCCAGACGATGGAGATCGAGAAGCTGACCGCGCTCGACGCGATCTGGGACAAGGGCACCAACCTGCACCACGCGCTGCTGCTCGCCAACCGGCACTTCCGCAAGCACCCCGGCGCCCAGCCGGTGCTCCTGATCGTGACCGACGGAGAGCCCACCGCCCACCTGGAGGCGGGCGGCGACGTCTGGTTCTCCTACCCGCCTCACCCGGTGACGATCGCCCGGTCCGTCGAGGAGCTGGAGAACTCCCGCCGCCTCGGCGCCCAGACGACCTTCTTCCGCCTCGGCGACGATCCCGGCCTCGCCCGTTTCATCGACTCCATGGCCCGCCGCGTCGAGGGCCGCGTCGTCGCCCCCGAGCTGGACGACCTCGGTGCGGCCGTGGTCGGGTCGTATCTCGGCGACAGGACGGCGCGGCGTACGTCGAACACCTACGGCGGCTATCCGGACGCATTCGGTGGCCGCGGCTGGTGGGCCGGCTGAACCGATTTAACTCAGGAAGCATCAGGCCGCGTAACCTGCGCTCGTGCCCGAGGAGACGCTGAACGTACTTGCCCTTCTCGCCCTCGCGGCCCTGGCCGCCGGATACGTGGACGCGGTGGTCGGCGGAGGCGGGCTGATCCAGCTCCCCGCGCTGCTGCTGTTCCTCCCCGGCGCCGCGCCGGTGCAGATCCTGGCGACCAACAAGCTGGCCTCGATCTTCGGCACCTCGATCAGCGCGGCGACCTACTACCGGCGGGTGGGTCCGGACCCGAAGACCTTCATCCCGCTCATGATCCTCGCGTTCGCGGGCTCTGCGCTGGGGGCGGGGGTGGCCTCCTATCTCCCGGAGAGCGTCTTCGAGCCCATCGTCCTGATCGCGCTGATCCTGGTCGGCGCGTGGGTGCTCTTCAAGCCGTCCCTGGGCGAGGCGACCGAGCTGAGGTACGACGGTCACCGGCACCTGATCGGGGCGATGGCGGTCGGGTTCGCGGTCGGCTTCTACGACGGTGCCCTAGGCCCCGGGACCGGCAGCTTCCTGGTGATCGGGCTCGTCGGTCTCCTCGGCTACTCCTTCCTGGAGGCGAGCGCGAAGGCGAAGATGGCCAATGTCGCCACCAACCTCGCCGCCCTGGTCGTCTTCATCCCGCAGGGCGCGGTGCTGTGGAAGACCGGCCTGGTGATGGGTGTCTGCAACCTGATCGGCGGCTATCTGGGGGCGCGGACGGCGGTGGCGAAGGGCGCCGGGTTCGTACGCGTCTTCTTCATCGTCGTGGTCGCCGGGTTCATCATCCGTCTCGGTGGCAGCGTCCTGGGAGTCTGGTGACGTGCACTACCTGACCATCGGCCGCGATGGCGCCGCCGAGATCGAGGAGAAGCGGTCCCGGTTCCTGTGCACGCTCGTCCGGGTGGAGGACGAGGCGGGCGCGCGGGCGGTGGTCGAGCGGCTGCGCAAGCAGCACTGGGACGCCCGCCACACCTGCTCCGCCTTCAGGATCCAGCACAGCATGATCGGCCCGCCGCCGCAGCCGGTCGAGCGCTCCAACGACGACGGTGAGCCGGCCGGCACCGCCGGGGCGCCGATGCTCGAGGTGCTCCGCGGCGCCGGAGTCTCCGACACGGTCGCCGTCGTGACCCGCTGGTTCGGTGGCACCCTGCTCGGCGCGGGTGGCCTCGTCCGGGCCTACTCCGACGCCGTCCGCGCAGCTCTCGACGAGGTCGGCACGCGCCGGCGCGAGCTGGTCCGGGAGTACGAGATCGAGGTCCCGTACGACGCCGCCGGCCGCCTCGAGACCGACCTGCGATCCTCCGGGGTGACCGTCCTCGACACCTCCTACTGGACTGCCGTGACGCTGCGGATCGGGGCCCCTCCGGAGGACGAGAAACGGCTCGAATCGTTGCTCGCCGAGCTCACCGCGGGTGCATCATCGCTGGTCCCAGGCACGGACCGCTGGGTCGACCGCTGACACCATTTGGGAGAATGGCCGGGTGAGCGACCATAGCGAGACGCCCGTGGAACTCCCTGCCGGATGGACGGCGAAGGTCCCTGACCTCGACGATCTGCCCGCCCTGCTGAGGCTTCGGGCGGCCGACAAGACGCCGTTCGAGGGCTCCGGAAAGGTCGATGCCGACGCCATCACCGGCGAGATCGCCGGACCTGCTTCCTGGACCCGCCAGCAGCTCGTCGCGATCGACCCCGGCGGCGACATCCGCGCCTGGGCCATCGCCCACGACCGCGCCGCGGGCCGTACGCTCGTCTACCTCTACGTCGACCGCACCATCGCCCAGGCCGCCGAGGTCGCCGCCGGGCTCTACGCCTGGCTCGAGGACCAGGCCCGATCGATGGCCGAGCTGCGCGGCATCACCGAGTCCCACCTCGACGCCAGCCCGTTCGCCGACGACACCGTGCAGCGCGAGTGGCTGGCCGCGGCGGAGTTCACCAACAAGCGCACCTGGCTGCACATGAGCCGGCCGGTGCTGCCCGACGAGAAGGTGCCCCCGCTCCGCGAAGGGGTGACGATCCGCCCGGTCGAGACCCACGAGAACGGCATGCCCGTCGCGGCCGACCTGCAGACGGTCCACCAGACCCTGGAGGAGTCCTTCCAGGACCACTTCAACTCCTACCGCGAGAGCTTCCCGGAGTTCGTGCAGCGCCTCCGCGAGGACCCCGGCCACCGCTGGGACCACTGGTGGCTGGCCTACGTGGACGTTCCCGACGAGCCGGACACCCTCCTGCCCGCGGGTTCGCTGGTGGCCTCCGTGCTGCCCGCCAACGCGGCCGGGGTCGAGGGGACGTACGTCGAATACATCGGCGTCAACCGCAACGCCCGCGGCCGCGGGGTCGCGAAGGGACTGCTCTATGCCGTCATCGGCGACGCCCTCGAGCGCGGCCGTGACCGGGTCTCGCTCGAGGTCGACGCCGACAGCCCCACCGGGGCCGACGGGCTCTACAAGTCGATGGGCTGGGTGACCGACTACATCACCGAGTCCTGGCACAAGGACGTCACGGTCTGATCGACGATCAGGCGCCGACGTCGGGGAGCTTGAGGTCGAGCGTCGGCGCCTCGGTGCCGCCGTCGACCTCGAGCATCTTCCCGGTGACGAACTGCCCGGCCCGGGAGGTCAGGTAGACCACCGCGGCGGCGATGTCCTCCGCCTCGCCGATCCGACCGAGCGGGGTCTTCGACTCGATCTCGCCGCGCATGGTGTCGTCGCCGGCCACGAACTCGAGGGCACTGGTACGCACCGAGCCGACGAAGATGCCGTTGACCCGGATCCGCGGCGCCAGGTCGGTCGCGGCCAGCCGCGTCCAGTGCGCCAGCGCCGCCTTCGCGGTGCCGTAGGCCAGATAGCCGCGCCCCGCGGTACGTCCCATCATCGAGCTGATCGACACCACCGACTGCTGCCCGTCCGGGCTCTTCACCAGGTACGGCACCGCCGCCCGCGTCAGCGCGTGCGCGGTCGTCACATTGAAGTGGAAGGCCTCCTCGAGGTAGCTCTCGTCGGTGTCGAGGAACGTGTTCGGGATCGTCCCGCCCACGTTGTTGACCACGATGTCGAGTCGTCCGAACTCCTCGTGCGCCTGCTCCGCCAGCCCCGCCGTCGCCTCCGTATCGGCCAGATCCGCCGGCACCACCAGCGCCCGCCTACCCGCCGCCTCGACCTTCTCGGCGACCTCCCGAAGCTGCTTCTCGGTACGCGAGGCGATCACCACGTCCGCCCCCGCCTCTGCCAGCGCCACCGCCGTGGCCGCCCCGATCCCGCGCCCCGCCCCCGTCACGATCGCAACGTGATCGGTCAGCTCGAATCGTTCAAGAATGCTCATGCGCTTCCTTCATGTCGAGACGTCGGCCCGGTCGACCGAGACGTCGCTTGCGTCGGCCGAGACGTCAGCCGCGTCGGCCGAAGAGTCGCTCCTGCAGGTCGAGACGTCACGTACGTCGGCCGAGATGACACACGTGACGTGTCGGCCGACGAAAGTGACGTGTCGGCTGACGCGAGTGACGTCTCGCCCGACGTACGTGACGCCTCGGCCGACCGGAGTGACGTCTCGCTCATGGGGAGACCAGGCCGCGGCCGGTGATCAGCGGGAGGTCGAGAGGGGAGACGAGGCCGGGTTCGGCGGCGACGACGGCTGGGATGGCGTTGACCAGGCGCTGGGCGGTGACGATCATCCCGGAGACGTTGTGGTCGCCGTGCTCGCCGTGGTGGCTGAACTCGACGGTCATCGACGGCTCGCCGGTGATCTCGATGCGGTAGCAGCCGTCGCCGGTGGCCGGGGTGGGCCAGTCGGGATCGGACGCCGCGTCGGTCCGGGTGACGTGCTCCAGGGTGATGCGAGGGACTCCGTCGACGCTGCCGGTGACGGTGAAGCGTACGGAGCCCTGGGTGCCCTCCGCGATGTCCACCGACACCGTCTTGGTGTCCTTCGTCGCCGCCCGACGCTCGACCGACTCGACGAGCGGCTCGTCGAGGGTCACCCCGAGCCCGGCGGCCAAGACCCGCACGACGGGGCCCCATGCGGTGCTCAGCACCCCCGGCTCCCACAGGAACGGCTTGTCCTCCAGCGAGCCCCCGAAGCCGAAGAGATCCTTCATCACGACCGGCTGGAAGTACGTCGAGTAGTCGGCGATCTCGCTGACCCGAAGGTGGTCGATCCGCTGGGAGAGGGACGTCATCGCGAGCGGCAGTACGTCGTTGGCGAAGCCCGGGTCGATGCCGTTGACGTGCAACGAGGCACCGCCCTCGCGGCCGGCCTCGTCGATGCCCGCGATCATCTCGTCCGGCAGCGTCCCCTGCGGGTGGACCAGGATCACCGGCCCGGAGGAGACGACGTTGACCCCGTCCCGGATCAGCCCGGTCAGGTCGTCGATCGCCTCGAAGACCCGGTCGTCGGTCATCGCGGCGTGGACGACGCAGTCCGGGGCGAGCGCGAGCAGCTCGTCGCGCGACGTGGTCGCCGCGACCCCGAGGGTCCGGCCCAGTCCGGCCAGCTCCCCGGCATCGACCCCCGCCTTCGCCGGCGTCGAGGTCCAGACCCCGACCAGTTCCAGGTCGGGATGGGCATCGACACCCGCGATGGCGTGACGACCCACCGTCCCGGTGGACCAGACGACGACTCTGAGCGGCTTCTCCGGACTCTGGGGACCTCTGGGCGCGTGGGGCATGGCCCAAATCTAGAACGCGTTTCAGTTTCGCGAAAGTGATTCGCCGAGGAAACTCGCCGCGGCTACGTTGGCGCCCATGACCGAGGCACTCTTCGAGGACACCCGCCATCCGACCGGTGCTCCCTACATCGCGGACGAGTCCACGACCCTGCGCACGTTCCTCGACTTCCACCGGGCGACCCTGCTCAGGCAGGTCGCGGGCCTCGACCACGAGCAGCTCAACCGTCCCTTCCCGCCCAGCACCATGACGCTGGCCGGGCTCGTCAAGCACATGGCGTACGTGGAGGACATCTGGTTCGGCGTGCGCCTGGCCGGCAACGATCCGTCCCCGCCCTTCGACACCGCTCCCTGGGGCGACGACCAGGACTGGGAGTTCAACAGCGCCGCCGCGGACGACCCCGAGGCGCTGCGCACCCTGCTCCGCGACGCGATCGCTCGCTCCAACGAGCTCACCGACGCCGCGGGCTCCCTCGACCGCATCGCGGTCGGGAAGACACGGGACGGCCAGGAGATCAGCCTGCGCTGGATCCTGGTCCACATGATCGAGGAGTACGCCCGCCACTGCGGCCACGCCGACCTCATGCGCGAGGCCATCGACGGAAAGGTTGACCTCTGATGGAGATCCGCGAAGCGACGGCCGAGGACTGGCCGCAGATCTACCCGTTCTGGGCCGAGATCGTGGCGGCGGGGGAGACCTACGCCTACCCCGAGGGCCTCACGTCCGAGGAGGCCAAGGACCTGTGGATGTATGACCACGTGGTCGTCGCGGTCGAGGGCGAGGAGATCCTGGGCAGCGCCAAGATGGGGCCGAACCGCCCGGGCCGCGGCAGCCACATCGGCACCGCCTCGTTCATGGTCTCGCCGAACGCCCGCGGCAAGGGCGTCGGCCGGGCCCTCGGCGACTACTGCGTGCAGTGGCACAAGGACAACGGCTTCCACGGCATCCAGTTCAACGCGGTGGTGGAGACCAACACCACCGCCGTACGCCTGTGGAAGTCCCTCGGGTTCCAGATCATCGGGACCGTCCCGGACGCGTTCGACTCCACGTCGCACGGCCGGGTCGGCCTCCATGTGATGTATCTGCCGCTGACCTGACCTCAGGCGGTCGCGGGGAAGGCGATGCCCGTGTTGGCGTGGCAGCGGTAGCCGTTGGGCACGCGGTCCAGGTACTGCTGGTGCGCGGGCTCGGCGGCGTAGAAGGTCGGGACCTCGCGGATCTCGGTGGTGATCTCGCCATACCCACGACGAGCGATCTCGTCGCCGTAGATCTTGGTCAGCTCCTCAGCGGTCTCCCGCTGCGCGTCGGAGACGTAGTAGAGCGCCGAGCGGTACTGGGTCCCGACGTCGTTGCCCTGCCGCATCCCCTGCGTCGGGTCGTGCACCTCGAAGAACTTCTTGACGAGGTCCGCGTAGGAGACCACGGTCGGGTCGAAGACGACCCGGACGGCCTCGGTGTGGTTGGTCTGCCCGCTGCAGACCTCCTCGTAAGTCGGGTTGGCCGTGGTGCCGCCCTGATACCCGACGGCGGTCGAGTAGACCCCCGGCGTCTGCCAGAAGATCTCCTCGGCGCCCCAGAAACAGCCGAGACCGAAGTACGCCACCTCGGACCCTTCCGGGGCGGTCCCGTCGGACGGGGAGGCGAGCAGAGGAGTGCCGAGGACCCGGTGCTTCGCAGGCAGCTCGAAGAGCGCCTGGTCGCGCCCGGCGAGCGTGCGGTCCTCGGGGAAGAGCTGAGTCGGTCGGCCGAACATTCGGAACCTCCATTGGTCGGGTTGTCTACCAGTCTCCAACACAGTTCGACGCGCGAACGTTCCCGGATGGGCCGCGCGACGAGATCGGACGTAGGCTCGGACCGTGAGCGAGCAGCAGCACCTCGGCAAGGCCGGTTTCGAGACCAAGGCGATCCACGCGGGCTACGAGCCCGACCCGACGACGGGTGCGGTGATCCCGCCGATCTACGCCACCACGACCTACAAGCAGGACGGCGTCGGTGGCCTGCGCAACGGCTATGAGTACAGCCGCTCCGCCAACCCGACCCGCACCGCGCTCGAGGGTGCGCTGGCGGCGGTCGAGGACGGTGAGAAGGGGTTCGCCTTCGCCTCCGGCCTGGCCGCCGAGGACACCCTGATCCGCAGCCTGATGCGGCCTGGCGACCACATGGTCATCCCCGACGACGCCTACGGCGGCACGCACCGGCTGATCGACAAGGTCGAGAGCCAGTGGGGGATCGCGCACACCCCGGCCCAGGTCGCCGACGTCGACGCGGTCGCGGCCGCGATCCAGCCGGGCAAGACCAAGGTCGTCTGGGTCGAGACGCCGACCAACCCGCTGCTCAACATCGCCGACATCGCGGCCTTGGCCACGGTCGCCCACGAGGCCGGCGCGCGGCTGGTCGTCGACAACACCTTCGCCAGCCCCTACCTGCAGCAGCCGCTCACCCTCGGCGCCGACGTCGTGGTGCACTCCACGACTAAGTACGTCGGTGGCCACTCCGACGTCGTCGGCGGCGCCGTGGTCGTCCGCGACCTCGGGATCGCCGAGAAGATCGGCTACCTCCAGAACGCCGCCGGCGCGATCGCCGACCCGTTCGGGGCCTGGCTGACGCTGCGCGGCCTCAAGACCCTGGCCGTACGCATGGACCGCCACTGCGACAACGCCGAGCGCGTCGCCGACTTCCTGACCTCGCACCCGAAGGTCGGCGAGGTCATCTACCCGGGCCTGGAGACGCACCCCGGCCACACGACCGCCCAGAAGCAGATGAAGCGGTTCGGCGGCATGATCTCCTTCCGCGTCGAGGGCGGCGAGGCCGCCGCGCTCGCGGTGTGCGAGCGCACCAAGATCTTCACGCTGGGCGAGTCGCTCGGCGGTGTCGAGAGCCTGATCGAGCACCCCGGACGCATGACGCACGCGAGCGTCGCGGGCACCGACCTCGAGGTGCCGGCCGACCTGGTCCGGCTCTCCGTCGGGATCGAGTACGCCGAGGACCTCGTCGCGGACCTCGAGCAGGCCCTTGACCAGAGCTGACTCGCCACAGACCGCCGTCTGCGTCGACTTCGGCTCCACCTGGACCAAGGCGCTCCACGTCGACCTCGTCTCCGGCGAGATCCTCGGCACCGCGAGCGCAGCGACGTCGCTGCACGAGGTGATGGAGGCGTACGACGCCTGCCTGACCGCGCTCACCGAGAAGGACTCGCGGGCGGCCACCGCCGAGATCCTCGCCTGCTCCTCGGCCGGCGGCGGCCTCCGGATCGCCGTGGTCGGCAACGAGGAGCTGGTGACCGCCGAGGCCGGGCGCCGGGTGGCGCTGTCCAGCGGGGGCAAGGTCGTCGCGGTGATCGCGACCGCAGGTCGGGAGGCCGGGAGTGACCTCGGGGCCACCCTCAGCTCCACCACCCCCGACCTGGTGCTGCTGACCGGCGGCACCGACGGCGGCAACCGGGATGCCGTCGTCTCGGCCGCGCGCGAGCTGGCCGCGGCCGGCTGGCGTGGACCGGTGGTCGTGGCGGGCAACCGCGAGGCGACCCACGAGATCGACGAGATCCTGGCCGATGTCCCCCATGTGACCTGCGACAACGTCGTTCCGAAGATCGGCGTGCTGGCACCCGAGAGCGCCCGCGCGGCGGTCCGGGAGATGTTCCTCGAGCACGTGATCGGCGGCAAGAACCTCAGCAGCCGGGCCGACTTCCGGCGGATCGTCCAGGGGGCGACCCCCGATGTCGTGCTCCAGGGAGTCGAGACGCTGGCCGAGGTGCTCGGTGAGGACGTGGTCGTCGTCGACGTCGGCGGCGCCACGACCGACGTGCACAGCGTGGTCCGACCCGACCCCGAGGCGGAGCACGTACGCGAGGAGGTCGTCGCCGTCACCCCGGTGACCCGGACCGTCGAAGGCGACCTGGGCATGCGCTGGTCGGCGACCACGACCCTCGAAGCGGCCGATCACTCCGACCCGAGCCTCGCCGAGTCGGATCTCACCGGCGAGGTGGAGCATCGGCGCCACCACCCCGGCTGGCTGCCGCGCACCGAGCAGGACAAGGACATCGACGAGCTCCTGGCGAGGATCGCGATCTCCACCGCCCTGCAGCGGCATGCGGGTCGCTCCCGGGTCGTCCTGTCCCCGAGCGGCAAGGTCATCGAGCGCACCGGCACCGATCTGCGCCGGGTCGGCGTGGTGATCGGCTCCGGCGGCGTACTCAGGCACGGACGCCGGGGCATCGAGGAGCGGGTGATGCGTTGGTCAGGTCGCGGCGGATGGCAGCTCCCGGAGGCGCCGCTGCGGGCGGTCGACAGCGACTACGTGCTCGCCGCGGTAGGCCTGCTCGCGCGGTCGCACCCCACGACCGCACGGCACCTTGCGACCCATCTCTCGCCCTCCCGGTAGCCTCTGTCAGGTGACAGATCAGGGGGATGTTCCCGGGGGCGAGAAGCGGACCGCCAAGGATGGCTTCGAGCGGATGAAGGGCGCGTTCAGGCGCAGCCGAGAGACACGTGAGGCTCACCGCTTCGCCCAGGAGGAGGCCGACGCGCGCGAGTCGGCCGAGGTCGCCAAGGAGGCCGCCGCGGAGGCCCGTGAGTCGGCCGAGAACTTCGCGCTTCGCCTCGTCAACCAGTTCGAGCGTCTGCGCGAGGAGCGCCAGGAGCAGCTGGCCGCGCCGGAGCCGGTGACCGCGCCCAAGGCCGTCAGCCGCACCGACGTCCCCTACGGCGTCGAGCTCTCCGCGCAGTGGGCCTGGCGGTTCCTGGTGATCGTCGCCGCCGGCTACCTCATCGTCCGCGCTCTCGGCTTCCTCAGCATCGTCGTGGTGCCGGTGGTCATCGCGCTGCTGATCGCCGCGCTCGTCTCCCCGGTCGTCAACGGCCTGGCCCGGATAGGGCTGAAGCGGAGCATCTCGGCGCTTTTCGTGGTGCTCGGCGTGCTCGTGGCGGTCATCGCCATGCTGAGCTTCGCCGGCACCCAGGTCGCCAACGGCTTCAACGATCTGGCCGGGCAGACGGTCAAGGCGCTCGACGAGATTCGCGACTGGCTGATCAACGGCCCGTTCAACGCGAGCGAGACCCAGATCGACACCTGGCTCAACACGGTGCAGACCACTCTGGAGGAGTGGGCGGCGGCGTACGCCTCCAACCCGTTCTCCCGGGTCAGCGAGGTCGGCGGTGTCGCTCTCGACGTCTTCGCGGGCCTGTTCATCGTGCTCTTCTCCACCTACTTCTTCTGCGCCGAGGGCGAGCGGATCTGGGGCTGGCTGGTCCGGCTCGCGCCGCGGGCCGCGCGCAGCCGGATGGACAGCTCGGGCCGGGTCGCCTGGGTGTCGCTGACCCAGTTCACCCGGGCGACGGTCATCGTGGCCGCGGTCGACGCGGTCGGCATCATGATCATCGCCACCGCCCTGCAGGTCCCGTTCGTCGCGGCGATCGGCGTGCTCGTCTTCCTGAGCTCGTTCGTGCCCCTGATCGGTGCCACCGTCGCCGGCGCGGTCGCCGTGCTCGTCGCGCTCGTCTCCCAGGGACCGGTGACGGCGCTGCTGATGCTCGGTGGCGTGATCCTGGTCCAGCAGCTCGAGGCCCACGGCCTGCAGCCGTTCCTGCTCGGTCGCTGGGTCCGGGTCCACCCGCTCGGCGTGATCCTGGCGGTCGCGACCGGCATCGTGCTCGGTGGCGTGGCCGGTGCCCTGGTGGCCGTGCCGCTGGTGGCCGCCCTCAACGCGGTCGCCAACCATCTGACCGCCACCGCCACCGCCCCGGCCCAGGCACTGGCCCAGGCTCAGGCGCCGACGTCGCCGCCGCCCCCGCTGCCGGCCAACGGACCGACCTCCCCACCCCCAGCGAGCCCAGGAGCAGGCAGTGTCTGAGATGCATGGTCAGCCGACGTACGAGGACATCCTCGAGGCCCGCGAGCTGCTGCGCGACCACATCACCGAGACGCCTGTCCAGGGAGCCCGCTGGCTCACCGACATGATCGGTGACACGGTCATCCTCAAGTGCGAGAACCTGCAGCGTACGGGCTCCTTCAAGGCCCGCGGCGCCTTCGTACGCATCGCCCGGCTGACCGAGGAGGAGCGCAAGAACGGCGTGGTGGCCGCGAGCGCGGGCAACCACGCCCAGGGCGTCGCGCTGGCGGCGACCACCCTCGGCATCCCGTCCACCGTGTTCATGCCCGAAGGCGCGCCGATCCCGAAGGAGAAGGCCACCCGGGCGTACGGCGCCGAGGTGATCTTCGAGGGTCAGTACGTCGACCAGTGCCTCCAGGCCGCGATGGCCTTCGCCGAGCGCACCGGCGCGGTGATGATCCACCCCTTCGACCACCCCGACGTCGTCGCCGGCCAGGGCACGATCGGGCTCGAGATCCTCGAGCAGGCCCCGGACGTGAAGACCGTCGTCATCCCGCTCGGCGGCGGTGGCCTGCTCGCCGGCGCCGCTCTCGCGATCAAGGCGAAGCACCCCGACGTGAAGGTGGTCGGCGTGCAGGCCGAGACGGCCGCCGCCTACCCGGTCTCGCTGCGCGAGGGCCGTCCGATCCGGCTCGACAAGATGCCGACGATGGCCGACGGCATCGCGGTCGGCCTGCCGGGGGAGACCAACTTCCCGATGATCCAGACCTATGTCGACGAGATCCGTACGGTCTCGGAGGAGGCGATCTCGAGCGCGCTGCTGGCGCTGGCCGAGCGGGCCAAGCTGGTCGTCGAGCCCGCCGGCGCGGTCGGCGTGGCAGCCCTGATGGACGCGCCCGAGGCCTTCGAGGGTCCCGTCGTGGTGGTGCTCTCCGGCGGCAACATCGACCCGCTCCTGCTCGGCAAGGTGATCCAGCACGGCATGACGCTGGCCGGGCGCTACCTGCCGGTCGCGGTGACGATCCCCGACCAGCCCGGCGCGCTGGCCACCCTGCTGTCGGTGATCGGCGACACCGGAGCCAACGTCATGGAGGTCGTGCACTCGCGCACCAACCCCGGACTGCGGCTCGCCGAGGTCGGCGTGCAGCTCCAGCTGGAGACCCGGGGTCAGACCCACGCCGAGCGAGTACTCGAACAGCTGCGCAGCAAGGGATATCCAGTGACCACGCCCTGACCGTTCGACCGGACGTTCCGGGGAACGGTCCCGAGGCCAGATTGCGCGACGTTTCGGTCGCGAACTGTCTTCGGGTGTGGTTGCCTTGTTAAACTGAACCTTCTGACAATCTCCCGCGGAACGTTCAGCTGGGTGAAACACGCCCGCTCAGCAGGGAGAAAAGGCGCCGGTTGATGGGGGTTGACCGGCGCCCCTTACCTATTCACTACCCATCAGGAGTAACTCGCTATGACTCAGTCGACCGAGACCACGGCTGCCACTATCTGGCTCAGCAAGGGTGCATTCGACAAGCTCACCGCGGAGTTGGAATACCTGAAGGGCCCCCGACGCCAGGAGATCCTTGCCGAGATCAGCTCCGCGCGCGACGAAGGCGACCTCAAGGAGAATGGCGGCTACCACGCCGCTCGCGAGGAGCAGGGCAAGCTCGAGGGTCAGATCCAGCAGCTCGAGGCACTGCTGCGCAAGGCCGACACCACCGTCCCCGAGGACGACGGCGTCGTCTCGGTCGGCAAGCTGGTCACGTTCAAGTTCGAGGGCGATGACGACGACGAGGCCGAGACCCGCCTCATCGCCTCGATCGAGATGAAGGACTACGCGGGCGGTGTCGAGATCTCCTCTGCCGCCTCGCCCATCGGCGCTGCCCTCATCGGTGCCAGCGTCGGCGACACCGTGACCTACGAGGGTCCTCGCGGGCCGCTCAAGGTCGAGATCCTGAAGACCGAGGTCTTCACCGGGTGATCCCTGTGTGAGTGCACGGTCACTCGACCGTGCACTCACCCCACTCGACCCGCAGCGCACGGCGCTCGGTCGGGATGGTGATCGTCTGACGCCCCTCGGTGGCGGTGAACTCGAGGTGGCCGACCTTCTCCTCCTGGTCGTCCTCGGCCTCGACGGTGCAGACCGGCTTCGCGTCCTTGTCGTGGAGGCGTACGACGAAGGTCACCTCGACCTCGTTCTCGCTGACCGCCTCCCACTTCTCCAGCCCGGAGGAGACCTCGGGATGCAGGGCCAGCCACAGCGCCCAGCCGAACCAGCCGACGATCGCCACGAGCATGAGAACCAGGGCGATCATGAGTACGCCCGGGCGACGGCCCGGGCCGCGGCCGTAGCGGGCCGCGATGCGGGATTCTTCAGAACTCACGGCTTCGGGCTCCGCTTCGGCAGATGACGGCGTGCTCACGGGAAACATGGTCCCACCCCGGCGAAGGAGACCGCACATCCGTCCCCGGCCACCTACCACCAAAGTTGTCCGCGGAGTGGGAGCGGGTAACCGATTGGTGAGACGGAGCGTGGTTAGGATTGAACTCATGCCAGAGCAGCTCCAGCAGGCGTTCCGCCTGATGCACGTGCACGCGCACCCCGACGACGAGTCGAGCAAGGGCGCGGGGATCACCGCGAAGTACGTCGCCGAAGGGGTCGACGTCCATGTCGCGACGTGCACGGGCGGCGAGCGGGGCGACATCCTCAACCCGAAGATGGAGCGCCCCGGGATCCTGGAGAACATCCACGAGATCCGCCGCGAGGAGATGCATCGCGCCCGCGACATCCTCGGCATCAAGCAGGACTGGCTCGGCTTCGTCGACTCCGGTTGGGTCGAGGAGTTCATGCAGGTCGAGGAGATGGGGGCCAAGGACTGGTCGCTGCTCCCCGAGGGTTCCTTCGGCCGGACGCCGCTCGAGGTGAGCACGCGCCGGCTCGTCGAGATCATTCGCACGTTCCGGCCGCACGTGGTCACGACGTACGACGAGAACGGTGGCTATCCGCACCCGGACCACATCATGTGCCACCGGGTCTCGGTGGAGGCGTTCCGGGCGGCGGGCGACCCTGACCTGTTCCCGGACGCGGGCGAGCCCTGGCAGCCGCTGAAGCTCTACTACAGCCACACCTTCAACTATCCGCGGATGATCGCGCTGCACGAGGCGATCAAGAGTCACGGGCTCGCTTCGCCGTACGAGGACCGCCTCGAGACCTGGAAGCCGAATCCGGGCTGGGACGAGCGGGTCACCACAAAGGTCGAGTGTGCCGAGTTCTTCGGCGTACGTGACCAGGCCCTGCTCGCGCACGCCACCCAGATCGACCCCGACGGCCCCTGGTTCGCGGTGCCCCGGGAGATCGAGAAGGAGGCCTGGCCGACCGAGGACTACGAGCTGGTGACCTCCTACGTGCCGGTGCCCGAGGCGGAGAAGCGCGAGGAGACCGATCTCTTCGCCGGTCTCGACGTCTCCACCGCCGACGACGAGGGCAAGGCCGCGGTCGGCCGCGAGATCAGCTTCGGCAAGGTCGTCACCGCCTGAGCTTTCAAAGAGATCGCGCAGGCATGGCCGCCTGCTGCGCGCCGCGATACGGGCGCGCTGGCTGCGTTGTCGCCTCTCGACGGTGCAACCAGACCGCCTTCGAGGCTCCGCCTTGCCATCGCACCCGTCTCGCGACGCTCGCGACGGCGCCCCTGCCCGCGCGATCTCTCAGACAAGGGTGAGACAATGTCGGTATGTCCGGCCTCCCGATGACGACGCACACGCTGCACACCTCCCAGCCAGCTCCTGAGCCCACTCCGCCGCAGGACGAGGACGTGGTCGCGGGCTGGACCGCCTTCGGCATCTTCATCGCGCTCTGCGTCGCCGTCGCGGTGATCGCCTGGAGCATGCTGCGTCAGTTCAAGAAGGTCGAGAAGGCCAAGGTCGAGGGTGTCTTCGGCGAGGAGGCCCAGGCCGAGGCGATCGCCCAGCAGGCCGCCAAGGACGAGATCAAGAAGCTGAAGCGCTAGCTTCCACCTGCCGCCGGCGGCGCACGAGCCACCACCCGCCGGCACCGACCAGCGCGATCGCGCCGAGGGTGCCGCCGAGCTGGAGCAGTGCGCTGAGCCCGGTCGCCGAAGCCCGGGACTCGTCGAGGGACCAGTCGTGGGAGCGGGTGGTCCCTGCGTACGCCGCCTTCTGACCGTTCGGCCCCGAGGCGAGAGTCTGGTACGCCGGGTGCAGGTCGGTCATCATGTCGATCTCGATCGACGTTGCCGAGGCCGGTGACGGGCAGTCGAAGGTGACCGTGGTGCCGTCGGCGATCAGATCCTGGCCGGCCTCGACCGACCCCGCGCAGCCCTCGATCCGGATGTGGTCGAGCACGTAGTCGGCGTACGCCTCCGACCGCGCGAGCGCGGTCTCGTCGCCGGGCTCGTAGAGGACGACGCCGTCGAGCGTCATCCGGTCCGGCGGTAAGGCCCCGACCTGCACCGCGAGGTAGGCGATGTCGTCGGTGGCCCCGAACCGCCAGGTCACCTCAGGAGCGCCGGTGGTGCCGGCGATCGTCGCGGTCTGCGGGGCGCCGAACGGGTGAGCGGAGGCGGGCACGGCCGCGGTGGCCGCCAGCACGAGGCCGGCGACCACCGCGAGTGCCCTGGCAGGACGAGTCACTGACGCTGCCTGACCGTCAGCGTGAGGTTCGTCGTGGCGGGGGCGTGCGTGTCGTCACCCGGGTAGAAGACCTGCACCTGGTGACGTCCCGGCGGCGGCAGCACGTCGACCTCGCACTCGGCGACGCCGCGTCGGACGCGCGCCTCGCAGAGGACGTCCTCGCCGATGAGGAACTGCACCGTGCCGGTGGCGCTGCGCGGCGCGACCGACGTACGCAACACCAGGTCCCGTCCGAAGCGGACCGTGACGTCCTTCGCGGTGAGCGTGACCGGGGTCAGCTCGGGCACGTTGGGCTCCTCCACGACGACCGCGCGCGAGGCGACGGCCTGGTTGCCGTTGGAGTCGGTGACCGTGTAGGTCAGCGGGTAGGCGCCGGCCTTGGTCGTGTCGACGCTCCCGGAGACCTGGATCGCCGAGGTGAGGTCACCGTCGGTGTTGTCGGTCGCGCTGACCCCGTCCAGCGGGTCGAACTCCGCGCCCACCTCGATCGTCGTCGAGGCCGGGACCGTCAGCACCGGCGGCGTCGCGTCGGTGCCGGCCGCGGTGGCCAGGAAGACGCCGCCGAACTGGTCGATCGAGCCGAGCGTCTGGGCCTCACCGGTGCGTGAGGTCGAGGTCCAGGCGTACACCTGGCCCTCGGTCAGCCCGGCCCACTCCACCGTCGCCGGCCAGCCCGAACGCGCGGTGTCGGTGCCGATCACGGTGTCGGTCGGGGTGACCACCGTCAACGCGTCGGTCGTGAAGGACGTACGCCTGGTGGAGAGGTCCACCGGAAGCGTGAGGTTGTCCTCGGCCCCGTTGTAGCGGTGCCGGTCGTCGTACTCCGTTGCCCCGAAGTCGTCCAGGTGCGGGGAGTAGGTGTCGATCGACATCTCCGAGCGCTCGGTGTCGAACTGCAGCAGACGCAGGTAGGAGGCGCCGAACTGCAGCAGGTCGGTCGCCTTGTGGTCGACCGTCCCGTCACCGTTCAGGTCGATGTTGCCGGCCGCGTCGACCGAGTCGGGGAAGAGCTCACCGGCGGTCACCTTGTAGAACTGGTAGTCGGCGAGCAGCTCCACGACGTTGTGCGAAACCGTGGCGCCGATGCCGCGCTTGAGGTTGGTGCCGACGCCGTGCTCATGGCCGGCGAGGACCAGGAACACGTTGGGGTTGGCCTCCACGACCTGGTCGAAGAGCCGGGACCCGTCGGTGGAGAAGTTGGCCCCACGGCCGTCGGGCGCCGAGGAGGGCGCCAGGTAGGCGTGGGTGCTCAGGATGCCGTTGCGGTCGGGGAAGCGGGCGAAGATCTCGCTCGCCCAGGCCGCCTCCTCCGGGGTGACGCCGTAGGAGAGGCCGACGGCGACGAAGTCGAGCCCGCCGGCGGAGAAGAGCACGTAGTTGTTCTGGTTGTCCGTGCCCGGGGTGACCACGTTGCCGGAGCCGTCGGTCACCTCGTCCCAGGCGTGGTAGGACGCGCCCTCGGGCCACCCCTGGGCAGCGTCGTAGTAGCGCGAGGGGCTGAAGTAGCGGCTGAACCGCGACTGCGACCCGGTCTCGCGGCCACCCTGGTTGTCGTGGTTGCCGGCGACGACCTGGTTGACCACGCCCGCCTCGTCGAGGATTCCCTGCGCGTCCGAGGTGAACTCGAACTCGCGGGTGATCTGCTCGTCGAGCCCCGGGTAGAGCAGGTTGCCGTTGGCGTCGGTGGCCAGCGGGTCCTTGGTGTCGTTCTCGGTGACGTCACCGGTGTGCGAGGTGAACGCGATCTTGCGCTGGTCGGCGTTGTCGCGGATCCACTCGGTCTCGGCGCGGTAGGCGCGCTGCCACACCGCCTGCTCCTCGACCAGCTGCACGTCCGAGGGCTCCTCGATCCCGTTGAAGTTCTCGTACGTCCCACCGGCCGCGCCCTCGGCGATGTACTGGGTGTCGGTGAAGTGGGCGAAGGAGAAGTCGTAGTCGTCGGGGTTCTCGAAGTGGTCCTTGTCGGCGGCGGCCGACTCGTCGCGCGGCGAGAGGTCGTCGGCGAACGGGTCGATGCCGGTCACCAGGACGTGCACGACGCCGTCGTCGACGTGGGCGGCCAACGCTCGGCCCTGCAGCGTGGTGTCGCCGTCGGCGATGCCGCGGGCGGAGGCGAGCTCGTCCCAGCGGTTCTCGACGGTGTTCCACACCCGCAGCGAGACCGAGCGGGCCGGGTCGGCCGTGCCGGTCCAGACCACGTGGCGACGCGAGTCGGAGGCCGGGACGGAGACGTCGTAGCGCTGGAACGGGATCAGCTTGCTCGAGGTGCTGGCGGTGGTCTGCCCGTCTGGCTTCTGGCTCCCGTCGATCGTCTCGGGGGAGGAGTAGTCGAACTCGAGCGCGCTCGGGAGCACCGGCACGACCCCCTGGAAACCGCCGTCGGCGACGGAGGCTGAGGCCGCCTTGAAGGTGGTGGTCACGTCCGAGCCGTCGGGGCTGTTGGCGATCGCGGAGAGCGTCACCTTCCCCTTGCCCTGACCGGTGTCGGTGCCGCCGCCGGTCGGGATGGCGTCGGAGGTGAACGTCGAGGTGTGCGCGACCGGACGTCCGAAGACGTCCTTCGCCGCGATCTCGATGGTGTGCTCGCCGCGAGCGAGGCCGGCGCCGATCTCCTGGCCGGGCCGGATCGGGTCGCCGTCGAGCGCGTAGGTCCAGCCGGAGGCGTTGCCCTGGTTGGTGATGTCGACGGCGAACTCGGTCGGTGTGGTGATGTGCGAGCCGGCCGCGGGGGTGGTGCCGTTGACGACCACGCCGGCGTCGCGTACGTCACCGAGCGCGGCCACGCTGAGGGCGTTGGCCTCGTCGGCGGTGAGCACGTCGGTGAAGATCCGCGCGGTGCGCACGGTGACCGGCGACCAGAACTGGTTGACCGAGTCGGCCCCGACGTAGAAGGAGTTGAGGGCGTTGCCGCCGGGACGGGTCAGCGGCGCGGGTGCCGCGATCGAGGCGGCCAGCGCGCCGTCGACGTAGAGCCGCGCGGTCGAGCCGTCCCAGGTGCCGACGGCGTGGTACCAGCGGCCGGTCTCGATCTCGACCTGGGCGTTGCGGTAGGCCCCGCCGGCGTGGACCGCGAAGGTCAGCTTGCCGCTGTAGACGACGATCGAGTAGCCGCCGCCCTCCTTCTCCGAGCAGATCGAGTGCTCGGTCCCGTTGGGGAAGGTGCCGTTGTCCTTGAAGGTGCACTCGATCGAGACCTGGTCGTCGATCTGGTCCCAGGCCGCGGAGCCCATCGCATAGGCGTACGCGTCGTTGGAGCCGTCGAAGGAGGCGACCTTGGCGTCCAGCGCGGTGTCGTCGGAGATCACCGGCTCGCCGACCGTGGTCACGGCCCGGCCGGTGTCGTCGGCCGGGGTGCCGTCGTCGAAGTCGACGTCGAGCACGTCCGCGGCGGGCACCGGGGGAGCGGTGTCGTACTCGCCGGCCAGCGCCGCGGCCTCGGCGTCGGTCACCGCGCGGGCGAAGAGGGAGGCCGCGGCGAACGAGGCGGGCGGGGCCGGCTGGCCGATCCCGGTGGGAGCCGAGTCGGCGCCGACCACGAAGCGGCGCGACGTCGCGGCCGGGGCCTGCAGCGCGCCGGTGGCGGCGGTCGAGCCGGCCTTGGTGCCGTTGACGTACAGGTTCAGCCTCTGGCCGTCCCAGACCGAGAGCACGTGGTACCAGCGGTGGGCTGTGATCGGGGTCAGCACCGTCTTGTAGCCGCCGCCGATGTGGGCCATCGTGCCCAGGTTGGAGCCGGTCACATAGACCGAGTAGCCGCCCGCCTCCTTGTTGGAGCAGAGGTCCTTCTCGTTGCTCGTCGGCAGCGTGGTCTCGACCCGGAAGACGCACTCGATGGTGAAGCCCTGCTGCAGGCCGGCCCACGGGTCGTGCTCGACGGAGACCGCGTCGTCGGTGCCGTCGACGGTCATCACATCGGTCGGCGTCTCGGCGAGGGTGTCGTCGGTGCCGTACGTCGGCGCACCCCAGGTGCGCGGCTCGAGCGACTGGGCGCGCTCGTGCGGGGCGCCGCCCTCGAAGTCGATGTCGAGTACGTCGGGTGCCGGCACGTCCACGGTCGCCAGCGCGGCGCGCGGCGGACCGGTCAGTGGTGCGCCGACGGCGGTGTAGGTCGACGCGCTGGCGGAGATGACGGCGTCACCGGGCAGGGCGGCGATGACACCACCGGCGAGGGCCAGACCGGCGGCGACGGCGACCAGTCGCCTACGTCCGGGTCTGGCGAAGCTGGCACTCGTTGGTGCGAACACGATGCTCCTTGGGGTCGTGCGGCATGACGTGCGGCATCGCCCGAGGTGCCGAACGGCCGAGGCACACGCCCGGCCATTGGACGAGGATCCTGAGATCCGGTGAACGTGGCCGAGCGGCGTTGTCGACGCCCGTCTGTCCGGTGGGTAAACGCTTGCCGCAGCCGTATCCGGCGGCGAAACTCTGTGCCATCGTTTGCGTCTGACATGGACGATTTTTTGACGGGTGACTGGTTCGGCGCGGCGGCTCTGGTCGAGCGCGTGCAGGGCTATCTGGACGAGCCCGGCATCGCTGCGGCCGCCTTCGTGCTCGCCTTCGCCGCCGGCGCTGCGCATGCGATCGCGCCGGGCCACGGCAAGACCCTGGCGGCGGCGTACCTGATCGGCGCGGAGGGCCGGGTGCGCGACGCGGCCTGGCTGGGCGGCTCGGTGGCGGTGATGCACACCTTCTCGGTGCTGGTCATCGCGGTGGCGTGGGCGTTCTTCTCGCTCTCGGATCTCGTACGCCTGGAGAACGTCACCGCCGGGCTGCAGATCGTCGCCGGAGTGCTGATCATCGGCACCGGGCTCTGGCTGCTGCGCCGGCACTGGCGTGCTGCCCGCTCGGGGACCGGACACGGGCACTCCCACGGGCACTTCGCCGAGCACGGTCACGGGCACGGACATGGGCATGGCCACGGTCAGCCAGGCGTACGCCGCCCCGGCATCGTCCTGCTCGGTATCTCCGGCGGCCTGACCCCGTCGCCGGGGGCCTTCCTGGTCCTGGTGACCGGCCTGTTCGCCGGCCGCTCGGCGTTCGCGCTGCTGCTGGTGATCACCTTCGGCCTGGGCATGGCGACGATCCTGTTCGGCGTCGGCCTGCTGGCCCTGGCCGGCAACAACCTCGTCGTCCGCGTCGCCGAGTCGAAGGCCTACCTCCAGGTCGCGGCGAAGGTCACCCCGATCCTGGCCGCGCTCGGCGTCACGGTCCTCGGCGCCGGCCTCACCGTCGTCGGCGTCGGCTCGCTCGGCTGACCGCGATCCACGCGGTCTGAACGGTCAGAGCGTCGGGGCGATCGAGGGCAGCAGGTCCTGGAATGTACGCCCGTTGCCGATCTCGCCCAGCGCGGTCATCGCCCAGCCGCCGTCCTGACGGCTGACCTTGGCCATGATCTCCGCGGTGTGCGGGCCGGTCTGGCTCACGTCGAAGCGGGCGATCTCGGTGTGGGTGTTCTCGTCGACCAGACGGCAGAAGGCGTTCTGGATCTGGGCGAAGCTCTGTCCGGTGAAGGAGTTGATCGTGAACACGATCTGCGCGACCTCTGCGGGCATGCGGTCGAGGTGGACGATGATCGACTCGTCATCGCCCTCGCCGGCACCGGTGCGGTTGTCGCCGGTGTGGACGACGGCGCCGTCCCTGGACTTCAGCTGCCGGAACCAGGCCTGGTCGAGGTGGGCGCCGTTGGCGTCGTAGAGGATCGCCGAGGCGTCCATGTCGACGTCGGCCCCGCGGAACCCGCCGAAGAGGCCCTTCCTGACCGCGTCCCAGCCGAGCGCTATCCGTACGTGCGTCATGCTGCTGCCGTCACCTGTGGTGAGCGAGACCGACTGTCCCTTGGCAAGCGAGACCGACAACTGTTCCTCCGATGCTGGACCAACGAGCGGGGCCGCAGACCACGATAGGGCCTGACAGGGAGTTGCGTACGGACTCTGTGCCGCGTCGTTCAGGGGTTGAAAATATGGAAGTCTGCCGCGTGAGCACCGAACCATAATTTAAAGTGCGTGTAAGTTATGGCGGAGGAGGTGTGCGGCTGATGTCCATAACTTACGGCCAGAGCCCGGTCGAGCGTGAGGTCGAACGTGTTCTCGGCCTGCTCGACGCAGGCGCTTGGAATGACGACGAGTCCAGCCTGGTCGACCTCAAGGAGGAAATGGGACGCCGCGACAGGTCGGGCACTCTGCTCCCCGGAATGCCGACCAATGACAGGGCGGCTCAACAAGTGGCTGGGGAAGCCGCGTGCATGGCGAACACGCCGGGCGGCGGTGCACTGATCCTTGGGGCAGCCGACAACGGAAGTCTTCCCGGGACGACGCTTGATGTCGAGTGGCTCCGTCACAGGGTCTATGAGCTGACCGATCGGACACTGACCATCGACGTACGTCCCGTCGAGGTCCAGGGGAGCCGAGTGCTGGTCATCACCGCACCGCAGGCGATCGAGCCGATCCGGTGGCGAGGCAGGATCACGTGGCGCGTCGATGACAACTGTGTGGAGATCGACCTGGCAACCTGGCATGCCCAGAGGATGATCAGAACGAACTTCGACTGGTCCGCCCAAGCGTCGAACCTTCCCGCGAGCGCGGCCCGAGAGGCTTCTGTCGAGGTCGCGCGTCGTTTCCTCAGGGGCAGCGGTGAGGTGCACGCCGCGGAGTTGGCGGCGCAGCCGACCCCCGATCTCCTGCGTCGGCTCAATGTCGTCACGGGAGACGGGATGCTCACCAATGCCGGCGTGCTCACGTTCGTCGGTCGGGGCGAGGCAGCCTTGGACTACATTCGCCGCGACGCGGCCGGTGGTGACAGCCGCCAACGCGTGCATGAAGGCGAGCGCGGATTGCTGGAAGAGCTCCAGGAGGTCTTCACCCACATCACGGCCAACAACTCCGTGCGCCACCTTCCCAAGGGAATCGCGGTTGGTCAGATCCGGGATCTGCCGGAGAGCGCCATCCGTGAGGCGGTCGTGAACGGGCTGGCCCATCGCGAGTGGGGACTGGCGCAGGCAACGACCGTCGAACACACCGGCGGAACCATGCGCGTTACGAGTCCGGGAGGCTTCTTCGGAGGCGTCACGGCGGCGAACATCATCACGCATCCGTCGCAGTCGAGAAATCGTGCACTGACGGAGTTGCTGGCTGCCGTACGCATCGCCGAGCGTGAAGGCATCGGAGTCGATCGCATGGTCAAAGAGATGGTTCGGGTAGGTCATCGGTCGCCCGAGATCGAGCAGATCGATGGTCCGTTCGTCCGGGTTTCACTGGTGGGGGATGCTGCAGACCCTGCCTGGATGGAGTGGCTTGCGATCATTGAGCCGACTGGTCTGACTGATGACCTCAACGTGCTCCTCCTGCTGCGCCGTCTGATCGACGAGGGGTGGGTCGATGTTCAGACCGCGGCTCCCATCCTGCAACTGAACGACGCGGAAACCGACGGGGCGATCCGCAGGCTCATGAAGGCGGAGATCAAGGGGATGGCTGTTGCGCGCCTCGTGCCAGGAGTGCCTGACGACGCTACGCCGGCGTGGTGCCTGAGCCCGAGTGCACGGCTTGCGCTCCAGTCGATAGACCGCTCCGCCCGCATGTCCCGTCAGTGGCCGTCGCGGGACCGGATTGCGCGTTTCTACGCGAGGAGCCGCGGGCGGATCAGCACCACCGAGCTGGGTGGATTGCTCGGCGCGAGCCCGACGAACGTGGGTGGTGTGCTCAAGGACTTGGAGAAGACGGGAGTCCTCCGACCGTCTCGCGAGAACCGCCGCGGGCCGGGCTTCTACTATCTGCCTAGTCAATCGTGACCGTCACCGGCTCCGTTCCGGTCGCCTCGACCAGGATCCGGTGGTGCTCGGCCTCGCCGACCACCTGGCCGCCTTCGACCGAGATGTCCGGCCCGGACGGGTAGTGGAGGGGACTGACGAAGATCTCGGTCGGCTCGTCGATCTCGGCGGAGGGCTCGTAGGTGTAGCTGAACGCACCGGTCTCCGGGTCGAAGGAGAGGTCCACCGGCGTCCCGGCCGTGGCCTGCGGGTAGGTGCGGACCAGCGTACGCAGCTTCTCGGGCTTCACCGTCGAGAGATCGGCGTCGTCGGTGAACATGCCCTGGCCTCCGTCGGCGGTGGTCGGGTCGTCCCAGTGCTTGTAGGCCCAGTGCATCCAGGAGGTGAAGTGGTCGTCGGCCGAGGCGGTGTCGATGGCCAGCAGCTCGGTGTTGTCGGTCGCGCCGAACTCCGACATCAGGTTGGTCGCGCCCATCGTCTCGGCCTGCTCGAGCGCCTTGAGGTTGTGCGTCTCGTCGTAGTCCTGGCAGCCGCTGACCCCGGTCGGGATGCCCTGGGAGTCGAGATAGCCGTAGGGGCAGTAGCTGTGCCAGGAGTAGCCGACCTGGTCGTCGTCGGCCGGGCCGAAGCTCGAGTTGGGGACCTGGTTGGCGAGCAGCTGCGACTCGTACCAGACGATCCCGTCGGGGTCGGACCGGCGGATCGCCGCCGTCGCCCGTTCGTACGCCGGCTGGAACTCGTCCCGGTAGGAGCTCGCGCAGCCGGTGATCGGGCAGGTCAGCCACTCCCGACCCGCCCACGGCTCGTTGATGAGGTCGTAGCCCATCGAGTAGGGCTGGTCGCCCCACCGCTGTGCGACCGCGCCCCAGGCCGCGGCCCAGCCGTCCTGGACGCCGTTCTTGTTGGCCCAGAAGTTGTCGTAGACGGTGGCCAGCTCGGGCGTGATGTACGTCGCCGGGAAGGACAGCTTGATCGGCGGGTGCAGGTTGTAGGGCGCCGGTCGCTTCGCTGCCCAGTCGGGCACGCCCTCGCCGCCGTAGGTCTCGTGCCACATGTCCTGGTGGAAGTCGTACTGCATCCAGATGCCCTCGTCGGCGAGCAGGTCGATCACCCGCTGCCAGTCGTCGAGGTAGTCCTCGTCGACCTGTCCGGGGGCGTCCGGGGTCACGCCGGCCCACAGGGTGCCGATCCGGGCGCCGTTGAACCCGTGCTCGGCGAGCCATTCCGCGTCGGCCACGGTGAAGCCCTCGGGCGAGTCGGGCGGGACGTACGGATCGTGCTTCCAGACCAGGTTCTGCCCGTGCACCAGCACGATCCGGCCGTGCTGGTCGACCAGCCAGCGCCCCTCGCGGGACAGCCGCGGCGTCTCCGCCGGGTCGGCGGAAGGGTCGGCGGCGGCCGGACCAACGGGGCTTAGCAGGGAGGTTCCGAAGGCGAGCACAGCCGCCGCAGCGACAACGATGGCGAAGCTTCCCGAGCGACGTGACATGTGCGGAACCTAGTGCTCTTCATCACATCCGACAAGAACATGTTCTCATTCTGAACGGCGGGCGGCGCATCGGGGCTGTTCAGAAGAGACCCGCAGTGGACAGGGGCGGCCTCTCTGCGGTTGAGTCAGTTGAGGAGCATTGGGGGAGAATGTCACCTGTGAGAGACGAAGCGAGCGGCTGGTCAGGCACCTGGGTGGCCGAACGTCTGGGCGTGCGTCTGCGGACGACCGACGCGCCGAGCGGGATGATGCTCACCGATCTGGTGGGCCTGGCGGTGCGACGCAACCCACGCCGGGCGCAGCTCCTCGTCTCCTCCGTCCTCGGCAAGCACGTTCCGACCGACCCGCGTCTGGTGACCGACGCCGGGCTGCGTCTGGGCGCCAAGGCGCGCGCCGCGGTCACGGGTGACGCGGTGGTCCTCGGCTACGCCGAGACCGCGACCGCGCTCGGCCATCTCGTCGCCGACGCCCTCGGGGCGCCCTATCTGCACTCCACCCGCCGGGTCGTCGAGGGCATCGAGTCCGTCGCGGACTTCTACGAGGAGCACTCGCACGCGACCGCCCACCGGCTGCTCCCCGCCGACCCCGCCTTCCTCGCCCGTGCCGACACCCTGGTGCTCGTCGACGACGAGGTCATCACCGGCAAGACCGTCGTCAGCACCATCCGGGCGCTGCACAAGAAGTTCCCGCACAAGCACTACGTCGTGGCCGCGCTCGTCGACCTGCGCTCGGAGGCCGACCGCGGCCGGATGGAGCGCTCGATCAAGCGGCTGCGCGCGACCTTGGACGTGGTCTCCCTCGCGAGCGGCGAGATCGAGCTGCCCGAGGATCTCGCCGACAACGGCAACCGGCTCATCGACACCGTCGAGAACCTCCGTCAGCTGGCCGGCGTCGAGACGAGCCAGCGCCCGCGCGGGGAGGTCGTCCAGGTCGTCGCGACCTGGCCGCGCGCCGTCCAGGAGGGTGGTCGCCACGGCTTCGCACCCAGCGCCGCCGGCTCCTACGAGTCGGCCGTCACCGTGACCGCCGCGGCCGTCGCCGGCCGTATCCCCGACGGCCCGGTGCACGTCCTGGGCACCGAGGAGCTGATGTACGCACCGCTGCGGATCGCCTCTGCCCTGGCGGACCGGCGCGCGGCCGAGGGCCGCCGCCACGAGATCACCTACTCCACGACCACGCGGTCGCCGGTGCTCGACGTCGACGACCCGGGCTATGCGATCCGCACCGCGATCACCTTCCCCTCCCACGACGCCCCGGCCGACGGCGACGGGCCGCGCTACGCCTACAACCTGCGTGAGGGCGCCTTCGAGACGATCGTGCTGGTGGTCGACGAGCCGGCTGATACCCCCGCGCTGCACGAGGAGGGCGGCCTGGTCGACCAGCTCGCCCGGCTCGCGCCGCGGGTCGTGGTCGTGACCATCCCGGCGTACGCCCCGGAGCCGCGCCACGATCAGCCGGCCCGGCAGCTGCCTGCTCCTCTCCACGGGCCGGCCTTCGGCTCCTACGACCGCGACGACGTCGCCTGGCTGCTCAAGGATCTGTCCGAGGACACGGCCGAGGCACCAGCCGAGGAGCACGCGGAGGCTCACCGGGAGCTCTTCGACGAGGCCCTGACCGCATCGGCCCAGCGGGTCGCGTACGCCATCGGCCTGGTCACCGAGCAGGTGCTCGCCAGGCGCGGGCAGGACGCCGTGCTGGTCTCCCTGGTGCGTGCCGGCATCCCGATCGGCGTGCTGATGCGGCGCTGGGCCCAGCGCGTGCACGGGCTCGACCTGCCCCACTACGCGATCTCGATGATCCGCGGTCGCGGCATCGACCAGACCGCGCTCGCCTATCTGGCCGCCCACCACGACCCCGCTCAGGTGATGTTCGTGGACGGGTGGACCGGCACGGGCGCGATCGCTCGCGAGCTGGCCGCGTCGGTCGAGAAGGCCAACTCGACGCTCGACGCCCATCTGGCCTCGCCGTTCTCCCCGGAGCTCGCGGTCCTCGCCGACCCGGGCCGGAGCGTGGCGGTCTACGGCACCCGCGAGGACTACCTGATCCCGTCGGCGGCCCTCGGGTCGACCGTCTCCGGCCTCGTCTCGCGCCCCATCATCGACGACGACCGGGTCGGCCCCAACGACTTCCACGGCGCGGTGTTCCACGCCGAGCTGGCTCCGGCCGACGTGTCCAAGAAGTTCATCGACACCGTCGCGGCCCGCTTCCCGATCGTGCGCACCAAGGTGATGCTCGACCTCGGTGCCCACCTCGGTGGCGACCACACCCCCACCTGGGTGGGCT
Organism: Nocardioides sp. NPDC000445; assembly: GCF_040300245.1. Classification (NCBI taxonomy): domain Bacteria; kingdom Bacillati; phylum Actinomycetota; class Actinomycetes; order Propionibacteriales; family Nocardioidaceae; genus Nocardioides; species Nocardioides sp. NPDC000445. The sequence goes on from NZ_JBEPDH010000005.1 coordinate 76,546, forward strand.
GGGACGCGGTCGAGGAGGTCGCGGAGAAGTTCGCGGACGGCGACGTCAGCCTCGTCCAGGCCGGCGTCGACGAGACCCTCCGGCTGCTGCTGCACGGCGAGCCGGCGAAGATCCTGGTGGACCCGGCCCATGACGCCGACGTGAGTCAGGTGAAGAAGCTCGCCGAGGCGCGCGACGTGCCGGTGGAGCGCATCTCCGGCCTGCCCTACTCCTGCATCGGCCTCGTACGTCCCTGATGCCGGTGCGCCCGCCACAGGACCTGGTCGTCGTCGGGAGCATCAACGTCGACCTGACGGCGCTCGTCGAGCGGTTGCCCGGCGCCGGAGAGACCGTCGGTGGTGGTCGGCTGCGCCGTGACGTCGGCGGGAAGGGTGCCAACCAGGCGGTCGCGGCGAGCCGGCTGGGAGCGCGGGTGCGGATGGTCGGCGCCGTCGGCTCCGATGCCGACGGTGCCTGGGCGGTCGAGACGATCCGGGCCGCCGGGGTCGACGTCGCCGGCGTGTGCCTCACCGACTCGTCGACCGGGACGGCGCTGATCGCGGTCGACGCGGCGGGGGAGAACCAGATCGTGGTGTGCGCCGGCGCCAACGCGTCGGTCGGCGCCGACGGGATCTCGGTCGGGGCGGAGGAGGCGGTGCTGATGCAGCTCGAGCTCTCCTTGGAGGTGGTCCGCGCCGTCGCCGCCCAGGCGTCGGGCTTCGTCGTGCTCAACGCCGCCCCGGCCCAGCCCCTCCCGGCCGACCTCGTCGAGCGGGTGGACCTGTTCATCGTCAACGAGACCGAGTACGCCGCGATGCCCGAGCTGCGCGCGGCCCGGCGGGTCGCGGTGACCTACGGCGCCTCAGGCGCGGCGATGATCACCGACGGTGTCGAGACCGCTCGCGTCCCCGCCGCGCCGGCGCCGGACGTGGTCAACACCGTCGGCGCCGGCGACGCGTTCTCCGCGGCGCTCACCCTCGCGATCCGAGCCGGCACCCCGGACGAGCAGGCGCTGCGAACGGCCTGCGCGGTCGGCGCCGCCGCGGTCGCGCACCCCAGCGCCCAGCCGCCGCTGGACCGGTTGGAGACGTACGCCTAGGCCAGCTCCTTCCGGAAGAAGTGGGTGGCGTGGGGGTTGTCGTTGTAGCGGTCGATGCGCTCGTAACCGGCTCGCTCGTACATCCCGATCGCCTCGCTGAGGACGTCGCGGGTGTCGAGGCGTACGACCGTGTGGCCCAGCCGCAGCGCCTCGGCCTCGAGGTGGCGCAACAGGCGTGAGCCGAGACCCGCGCCGCGCCAGGCGGGGTCGACCCACATGCGCTTGATCTCGCCGGTGCCGTCGAACTCGCGCACGCCACCGCAGGCGACCGGGGCGCCGTCGCTGGCGGCCACGAAGAACGTGCCGTGGGGCGGTCGCAGGGAGGGGTCGTCGCCGAAGCCCTCGTCGCCGACGGTGAACCCGAAGCGGTCGCCGATCTCGGCGAAGTAGTGGCCCACCGCCTCCTGGGCCATCGGGTCGCGCGGGTCCACCTGCTCGATGGTGATCGTGGCCGCGCGCACCAGCAGGTCGGCTGTCGCCAGCGCCTCGTTGAGACGGTCGCGCTGCCGCTGGGTGAGCGGATCGAGCAGCAGGTGGGCGCGCTCCTCGGAGCGGCGCTCGAGGTCGTCCCACTGCTTCAGGCCGTCCTCGGTGAGCGCCACCAGCCGGCGCCGGCCGTCGGAGGGGTCGCGGTCCATCGCGACGTACCCCTTGGTCTCCAGCGTCCGCAGCATCCGGCTGACGTAGCCGGAGTCGAGTCCGCCGAGCCGGGTCCTGAGGTCCTGCACCGTGGGGGCGGAATCGGAGTCCGAGGCGGCGAGCCCGATCTCGTAGAGGATCCGGGCCGTGCCATAGGGGAGACCACTGCCGAGGAAGGAGTCTTCGAGCGCTCCCACCCGACGGACGTAGCTCATGTTGAACTTGCGCATCACCGAGGTGTCCACTGTCATATACCTGACTTTAGTCAGGTAATTCGGGGATTCCAAGGATGGTCCGAAAAGTGGTTGTTCGGGCCTCGCTGCGAGGCGAGAGTGGGAGCGCCGAAGCCGAACGGAGAGAGGTACGTATGACACCCGAGCAGCCTGGACGCATCGCCGAGCACCCAGTGCCCGGCCGTGGCCCGTACGCCATCGCCACAGGTCCGGATGATGCGCTGTGGTTCACCCTGGAGGGCAGTGGCGAGATCGGCCGCCTCGTCCCGGGGGAGTCTCCTGCCGCGTTCTCGCTGGCGTCCGACTGCGGTCCGACGATCATCGCGCCCGGGCCGGACGGCGCGCTCTGGTTCACCGAGACTCGCGCCCACCGGATCGGCCGGATCACCGTCGACGGCGTGGTGAGCGAGTACGCACTGCGGGAGTGCGGGCCGTACGGGCTCGCCGCCGGCCCCGACGGTGCGCTGTGGTTCACGGAGATGACGACCGACTGCATCGGACGCATCACCACCGACGGCACGGTCACCGAGTTTCCGCTCCCGATCACCGAGGCGTTCCCGTCGGCGATCGTCGCCGGTCCGGACGAGGCGCTGTGGTTCACCATGAACCGGGCCAACGCGATCGGCCGTATCGACCTGCACGGCGAGGTCACCGTGCACGAGCTACCCACTCCCGACGCGGCACCGGTCGGCATCACGCTCGGCCCCGATGCTGCGCTGTGGTTCGTCGAGATCGCGGCGGGCCAGATCGGCCGCATCACCGTCGACGGAGAGATCACCGAGCATCCCTTGCCCGACCGTGCCGCGCGCCCGCACGCCATCGTCGCCGGCGCCGACGAGCTCTGGTTCTCCGAGTGGGGCGGCAACCGGGTCGGCTCGATCACCGCGGCCGGCGTGATCGATTCCCTAGCTCTGCCGACCTCGAACTCCGAGCCTCATGGACTCACCATCGGGCCCGACGGTGCGCTCTGGGTCGCTCTGGAGCACGGCGCGCTCGCCCGCGTCTCGCTCGGCATCAAGGAGACAAAATGATGAAGGGCGAGGTTCAAACCCGACCAGAGGTTTCCCTCTGGTGGAGGTTTGAACCTCGCCATATGGGGTGAGCGACGGGGCTTGAACCCGCGACCCTCGCGACCACAACGCGATGCTCTACCAGCTGAGCTACGCCCACCATCGGCTCGGACAGCGCATGTTCGAGCCAGCAAGAATCATAGGGGAATCAGGCCGGATCTGTGGAATCGGGGGCGGCTGCCGGGTCGCCGAGGCCGGTGATCGAGGCTCCGTGCCGGCCGGCGATCTCCCTCGCCGCCTCGGAGTCCGGGCCGGGCATCGGCACGAAGACCGCCTCGCGGTAGTAGCGAAGCTCCTCGATCGACTCCTGGATGTCGGCGAGCGCGCGGTGGTTGCCGCGCTTGGGGGGAGCCGAGAAGTAGGCCCGCGGGAACCAGCGGCGCGACAGCTCCTTGATCGAGGAGACGTCGACGTTGCGGTAGTGGAGGAAGCCCTCCAGCTCGGGCATGTCGCGGGCCAGGAAGTTGCGGTCGGTGGCCACCGTGTTGCCGCCCAGGGGTGGCCGGGAGTCCTTGCCGCAGTGCTCCCAGACGTACGCCAGGACCTGCTCCTCCGCCTCGCGCATCGGCACACCGTTCTCGAGCTCGACCAGCAGGCCGGACTTGGTGTGCATGTCGCGTACGAAGTCGTCCATCTGCTCCAGCGCCTCGGCCGGGGGCTTGATGATGATGTCGACCCCGTCGCCGAGCACGTTGAGATCGAAGTCGGTGACGAGGGCTGCCACCTCGATGAGCGCATCGTGCTCGAGGGACAGCCCGGTCATCTCGCAGTCGATCCAGACCAGACGTTCGTTCAGTGAAGCCACCGCAGCACCATAACGCTGCTGCTCAGCGGCTTCGCGGAGGGTTAGGAGACGATGTGATAACGGTTCCCATGGCGTGGTTTCAGCCTGCGCTCAGGAGAGGCACCTATGTTGGCTCCATGAGCACGGATTCAGCCAGCAGCCCCTCGCGCAAGGAGAAGCGTGAGGCCCGCGCTGCCAAGGCCGCCGCGGAGCTGGAGGCACTGCGCAAGAAGCAGGCCCGCAAGTCGATCCTCACCGTCGCGGCGGTCGTCGCCGCCATCGCGGTGATCATCGGCGGCCTCGTCTGGTTCAGCCTGAACCGGTCCGGGGACAGCGAGATCGCTGCGCCTGAGGCCGGTAGCAGCGAGCACGGTCTGGTGATCGGTCCCGACGACGCGCCGCACAAGGTCGTCATCTACGAGGACTTCCTGTGCCCCTACTGCGCCGAGTTCGAGAACGCGTCCCGTGAGGACCTCGCCGAGCTCGCCGCCGACGGCAAGGTCCAGGTCGACTACCGCCCGTTCGTGCTCCTCGACCAGGTCGGCCCCTACTCCGAGCTCGCCACCTCGGCCTTCGCGGTCGTCCAGGAGGAGGCTGGTCCCGAGGTCGCCAAGAAGTTCCACGACCTGCTCTTCGAGAACCAGCCCAGCGAGTCCGGCCCGTTCCCCGAGGCCGCAGACCTCGTCGACCTCGCCGTCGAGGCGGGCGCTGAGGAGTCCGCGGTCAAGGACCGCATCGAGAGCCTCGACGGCAAGGCCTGGGCCGACGCCGCCACCAAGGCTGCCGCCGACGACGGGGTGAGTGGCACTCCGACCATCCTGCTTGACGGCGAGCAGTTCCGGGACGGCAACTCCTTCGACGAGATCGCCGACAACCTGGTCGAGCAGATCTCCTGATCCCGCGGTCGAGTCGGCGGAGCCACCGTGCTCCGCTGGTCGAGCCGCCGGAGCCGCCGTGCTGCGCTGGTCGAGCCGCCGGAGCCGCTAGGCGGAGGCGTGTCGAGACCAACACGGTCGCTTCTCGGGGGAGGCTCGCTTAGCGACTGTTCTTCGTTTCAAAGGTTCGCCGCCGACCCTTGATTTGAGTGTTTCTCGATCGTGCGCCGCGTCAAGGACGCCCTTCGGGCGCCGGCTTCGCCGGCCGCTTCGCGGTCCTTGACTCGACACTCGATCGAGAAAGATTTCGCCTGTATCGGGGCGGCGGCGAGAGAGTGGCGCGGAGTTCACGGTACTTGTTCGCTGACCGCGTAACATGGGTCTGAACTGCTTAAATGTGTCGTAGGTTGGTGCTCTTGCGCATATAATATTGCCTATGTACGAGACCATCGACCGCCTCCTCGCTGGGCCGCCTGCGGGTGCGTCCGAGGGTGAGCTGGTCGACTGGATCGCGCGTCTTGAAGAGGTCAAGTGCACCGCCGAGGCGGTGCAGGCCGAAGCGGCGGTACGTCTCGACGAGACCGTCCGGGTCCGCCAGGCCGAGGCCGGGGTTCCCGCCCGGAAACTCGGTGAAGGGGTTGCTTCGCAGGTTGCTTTGGCGCGGCGGGTCTCGCCCGAGAAGGGCGCCAAGCTGCTCGGGCTGGCGAAGATTCTGACTGCGGAGATGCCGCATACCTTCGCGTTGATGAAGGCCGGGCTGTTCTCGCAATGGCAGGCCACCATTCTGGCCCGCGAGACCGCCTGCCTCTCCCTCGAGGACCGCAAGGTCATCGACCACCAACTCTGTGCCACCGGGCCGAACGGTGAACCTGCTCGGGCGGTGCCGATGGGGTTGCGGCAGCTCGAGAACGCCGCTAAGAAGCTCGCCATCACCCTCGACCAGGCCTCCGTGGTGGCCCGGGCCGCGAGCGCGGTGAAGGATCGTCGGGTCAGCCTGCGGCCGGCACCGGACACGATGACCTGGCTCGGCGCGTTGCTGCCGGTCAGGGACGGCGTCGCGGTCTTCGCGGCACTGGACCAGGCCGCCAAGACCGCTGCGGCTGCTGGTGATGAGCGCACCCGGGGTCAGGTCATGGCCGACACGTTGGTCGACCGGATCACCGGCCGCGCTGAGGCCGACGGCAAGCCGCGGATCGAGGTCAAGATCGTGATGACCGCCGACACCCTCGCCAACACCAACGATCAGCCCGCCATGGTCGAGGGCTACGGCCCCGTCCCAGCCGCCTGGGCCCGTGAAGCGCTCAACGACGCCGAGGTGCTCGTGCGCCGGCTGTTCACCGACGCCGCCGGTCATCTGGTGGCGATGGAGTCCCGCTCCCGCAAAGCTCCCGAGGGGCTGGCCGAGTTCATCACGACCCGGGACGGTGGGATCTGCCGCACCAACGGCTGCGATGCTCCGATCCGGAACATCGACCACGTCGAACGCCACGCGGACGGGGGTGAAACGAGATCCGAGAACCTCCAAGGGCTATGCGAGAGGTGCAACCAGGCCAAGGAAGCCCTCGGCTGGCGAGCCAGACCAGGACCCGACGGCAGCGTCATCACCACCACACCCACCGGGCACACCTACATCAGCCCGCCACCAGATTCCTGGGCACCGGACCCACCGCCGCGATTGTCGCGGGCGGAGCTCAGGCTGCGCGACGTACTCCTCACTCACACGCTTGCGGCCTGATCCGCGTTGCCCGAGGTTCGGCTGGTGTTTCCGAAGGCGCTTTAGGGTTCGGCGACGGCTATTGGCGGACCCTAAGGTGAAGGTGCTCGAGATGGCGTACGCGACGACCGAAGACGGCTATCGGATCTATGTGAAGCCGACGGATCCGCGGGCTCTGGGGCTGATCGCGAACAAGGGCCGGATCATCCGGGGCTCGCTCGAGCTGTGGCGGGTGGCGCTCGGGCTGCACGAGTGGCAGACGGTGATCGACATCGGCGTGAACTACGGCGAGATGCTGGTCGGGGTCGAGATCCCCGAGGGGGTGGAGCTGATCGGGTTCGAGCCGAACACATCGCTGCACAAGGTCCTGCGCAAGACGCTCGAGACCCGTGGGATCGCGATCGACCTGCGCGCGCAGGCCGTCGCCGACAAGCCCGGCGCCGCGCGGTTCGCGGTGGATCGGACCTGGTCGGGGACGTCGTCGCTGTACGACGAGCGGCATGACGGCTCGGCGCGCTGGCAGCTCCGCGACGTCGAGGTCACCACGCTCGACGAGGTGCTCGGCGACCAGCGGCGGCCGTTCTGCGTGAAGGTGGACGTGGAGGGCTTCGAGCGGGAGGTCGTCGACGGCGCGGCGAGGTCGCTGGAGGGCACGGAGCACTGGGCGCTGATGCTCGAGATCGAGCACATGGACCGTGGCTACCTCGCCGAGCTGGCCAGGGCGCGCGACGTGTTCCTGAAGGAGAAGGAGGCCGGCTCGCTGCGGCGGGTGCCGGGTGGACGGGTCGCCGTCGAGGAGCTCCTCGAGGACCCGGCCCTGCACCGGCAGGACTGTCTGGTCCTGAGCCCGCCACTGGCGGCTGAACAGCGATAACGTGGCGGCATGACCGAGATCCAGATCGTCGAGCAGTTCCTGGCCGCCCTCGAGACGGGCAACGTCGACGCGGCGCTGCTGCTGTGCGCGGACGACGTCACCTACCAGAACGTGCCCCTCCCACCCGCGCGTGGCCTCTCCGAGGTCGGGCGTCAGCTGCGGGTGATGGGGAAGTACGCCACCGGCTTCGAGGTCCGGATGATCAACATCGCGGCCAACGGCCCGGTCGTGCTCACCGAGCGCATCGACGTGCTCAGCCGCGGCTCGGTCTCCGCCGAGTTCTGGGTGTGCGGCACCTTCGAGGTGCGTGACGGCAAGATCGTGCTCTGGCGCGACTACTTCGACTGGACCACCTTCATCGCGGCGGGCGTCAAGGGCGTCGGTCGGGCGGCGTTCGGCGCGATCCGGAAGGCCGTCGGCCGCTGAGTCGTTGTGCGCAGTGCACGAGGCACATGGTGCACTATTCCTGTGACGCCAGTCACAGCGAGCCCTACTCTCGGAGGCATGCCTCGTGCGTCAGCCGCTCTTCTCGCCCTGCTCCTGACCGCTTCCGCTCTGGTCGCCTCGACCGGCACGGCGCTCGCTGACCCCGAACCACCCGGTGACCAGCCGCTTCCTGGCTACACGATCAGCAACCCGCCGGTCGCGCCGATCGTCGTCGGTGGCCAGGAGACGACGGTGCGCCAGGGCGTGCACGAGCACGCCGCGTACATCCTCGAGGTGCCGGCAGACTGGAACGGCGAGCTGGTGATGTGGGCCCACGGCTACCGCGGGCTCAGCTACACGCTGACGCCGGAGACGCCGGGGTTCGGGCTGCGGCGTACGTTCCTCGAGCAGGGGTACGCCTGGGCGGCGTCGAGCTACTCGACCAACGGCTACGACGTGGGTGCCGGGGTGCGCTCGACCCGGGACCTGGCGACGTACGCCTCCGAGCTGCTGCCGCGGAAGGCCACCCGCACCTATGTGACCGGGGTGTCGATGGGTGGGCACGTGATCGGGCGCTCGCTGGAGCAGTATCCGGGCTTCTACGACGGTGCGATGCCGATGTGCGGGCAGCTGGGGGACGTGGAGCTCTTCGACTTCTTCGTCGACTACAACCTCGGCGCGCAGGCGCTCGCGGGGCACGACGCCTACCCCTATACCAAGGACTACCAGAGCGTCGACGTCCCGGTGATCAAGGAGCGGCTCGGGCTCGGCGGCACGCTGACGCCGGAGGGTGAGCAGCTGCGGGCGATGACCATCGAGCGCAGCGGCGGTCCGCGGCCGGGCGCGGTGGCGGCCTTCGGGCAGTGGAAGGACTTCCTCTTCACGCTGCCGTCGGTGGATGACGGCGGCACGCTGGGCTTCAACATCGGCCGGGTGGCGACCAACCGGGACACCGTCTACACGCCGAGCTCGCCGGTCGACCTCAACACCGAGATCGAGCGGGCGGACCCCACCGATCCGGCCGGGCGCTACAGCCACCGGCTCAACGCCCCGTCGCGGATCTCCGGTCGCCCCACCGCCCCGGTGGTGAGCCTGCACAACCTCGGCGACATGTTCGTGCCGTTCTCCCTGGAGCAGATCTACGCGCGTGAGGTGGCCCGCCACCACCGTGACGGTCTGCTCGTGCAGCGGGCGATCCGCTCGGCCGGGCACTGCGAGTTCAGCCCCGCCGAGGCCTCGGCCGCCTGGGGCGACCTCGTCGACTGGGTCGAGCACGGTGACCGTCCGGCCGGTGACGACGTGCTCGACCGGGCAGCCGTCGCCGCACCCGACTACGGCTGCGCGTTCACCGACCCCGCGGCGTACGGAAGCGGCTCGCGTCGTCTCTACGCGCGCTGCCCCTGACCGGGGTCAGCGGAGGACGTCGTAGACGAGCTTGATGATGCCGTTGGCGTAGGTCTCCGACTCGACCAGCTCGAGGCGCTGCTTGTCCTTGTCGGTCTCGCTCCACATCGACTTGCCGGCGCCGAGGACGACGGGGAAGACGAGCAGGTGGTAGCGGTCGATCAGGCCGGCGTCGGAGAGGTTGCGGGCGAGCTCGGCGCTGCCGGCGATCAGGATCGGGGCGCCGTCGCCCTGCTTGAGCTTCTCGACCTCGTCGAGCGATCTCAGGATGTTCTGCGGGCCCCAGTTGTCGACCAGGGCGTCGTCGCCGAGGGAGGTCGAGACGACGTACTTGGGGATCTCCTTGACCACCGTGAAGTCCTCGATGTCGGGCCAGATCGGTGCGAAGGCCTCGTAGCTGCGTCGGCCGAACAGCAGCGCGCCGGCCTCCTCCATCTCGCTGCCCTTGATCGCATAGGCCTCCGGCAGGAACTCGATGTCCTTGAATGTCCAGCCGCCGCTGCGGTGCTGCTCGGAGGGGGAGCCGCCGCCGGGGGAGTCGACGACGCCGTCGATGGACACGAACGCGGAGTAGATGAGTGTGCGCATGGGCCGATCCTGCCGCACGAGCAGGGTCGCAGCACGCGGATTCTCCAGGGCTTGCCCTAGATACTGGGGATGCGGCCCATGTGGTCACATGACACGGTGGAAGGGCATTCATTCCATGACCGCCGGTCTCGGGGCGCGGCGCGCCTGTTTGCCCACCTTCGTGCACGGAAACCCACATGGGGATCGCATGTCCACACCAGTCAAGCCACCTACCAAGAAGAGCCCGAAGAAGCCCGACGAGGTCGCCGACCAGGACGGCAGAGCACCCGAGGACCTCGTCAACCGGATCGGCTCCGCCCATGGATTCGGTACGCCGCACCAGCACGCCCGCGGCCACGGCCGCGAGCAGCGGGGGCTCGCCTACCTTCCCGGATCCCAGCTGTTCGAGGGGAGGTTCGGCCGGATGTTCCGGTTGAACCCCTACGTACCTTCCGAGGGGCGGATCCGGGAGATCGCCCAGATGATGACCGACAACGCTCCTGGCGATGCCGCCAAGGACAACCCGGACATCCCGGCCGGCTACACCTACCTCGGCCAGTTCATCGACCATGACATCACCTTCGACCCGGTCTCCAGCCTGACCAGGCGGAACGACCCGGACGCGCTCACCACCTTCCGTTCCCCGGCCTTCGACCTCGACAACGTCTACGGTCGGGGACCCGCCGACGACGCGTTCATGTACGACAAGGCTCCCGGCCGCGCCGGCTACCTGCTCATCGGCCGCCACGACGACGAGGACGACCTGCCCCGCAACGCGCAGGACATCGCGATCATCGGTGACCCGCGCAATGACGAGAACACCTTCGTCAGCCAACTCCAGCTGACCATGCTGAAGTTCCACAACGCCGTGATGGACATGGTCCTCGCCGACCCGCGGATGCAGCGGGACAGCGAGACGGTGTTCGAGGCGGCGCAGCGCACGGTCCGATGGCACTACCAGTGGCTGGTCGTGCACGACTTCCTGCGGCGTACGGTCGGCCAGGCGATGCTCGGCGAGGTGCTCGACGAGACCGGTGCGGTTCCGAGGCTTCGCCTCGAGCACTACGAGGCGAAGTCGGGGAAGGCATTCATGCCGGTCGAGTTCTCCGTCGCGGCCTACCGCTTCGGACACTCGCAGGTGCGGGGTCGTTACAAGCTCAACACCACCGTGCCGCCGCTGCCGACCTTCACCAAGGCGACCACTCCGGGGGAGGACCTGAGGCTGAAGCACTTCGTCGGGTTCCGGATCCTGCCGCCGTTCTGGACCATCGAGTGGAACCGGTTCTTCGACCTCGACGGGTCCGGTGGTGTCCAGCCGCAGGCCACGCGGGCCATCGACACCATGGTGGTGCCGCCGATGACCGACCTTCCTCCCGAGATCGCCGCGGACCCGAGCTCGATCGTCGTGCGCAACCTGACTCGCGGTGCCCGCATGGGCCTGCCGTCGGGGCGGGCGGTGGCGCGCAAGATGGGGATCACGCCGATCGGCGACGAGCTGGGGTTGCCCGGTGGCGGTCCCGCTCCGCTGTGGTTCTACATCCTCAAGGAGGCCGAGCTGCTCGCCGGCGGCCGTCGCCTGGGGCCGGTCGGTGGCCGCATCGTCGCCGAGGTGTTCCTCGGGCTGCTCGCCATGGACCCGAGCTCCTACCTGCGCAACGACCCGTCCTGGCGCCCGACGCTCCCCGCGGCCACTCCGGGCGAGTTCACCACGGTGGACCTGATCAACCTGGCCGGCCACGGATTGGGGACGACCTGATCGCGCTAACGTGGCAGGCGTGACCGCTCGACGACGTGCTCAGGAGTTCTGTGAGGCGTACGGCCTCTCGATGCCGATCCTTCAGGCGCCGATGGCGGGTGCCTGTCCGCCCGCGGCGGCGGCCGCGGTCGCCGCCGCCGGCGGGATGGGCGCGGCGGGGGTGGTGCTCGACTCGCCGGAGCGGATCGGGGAGTGGGCCGCCGAGTTCCGGTCTCTGTCGGCGGGCCCGTTTCAGCTGAACATCTGGATCCCCGACCCGGCCGACGACGACCCCGCCAGGATCTCGGCGGCGGAGGTGTTCCTGGCCCGGTTAGGTACGCCAGGCCCCGAGCAGCCGCCCGCGCCGTCGTTCGAGGAGCAGTGCGAGGCGATGCTCGCCGCCCGGCCGAGGGTCGTCTCCTCGATCATGGGGCTCTTCTCGCCGGACTACGTCGACCGCCTGCACGAGGCCGGGATCGCCTGGTTCGCGTGCGCCACGACCCTGGCCGAGGCGCACGCCGCGCAGGAGGCGGGTGCGGACGCCATCGTGGCGCAGGGTCTCGAGGCCGGCGGGCACCGAGGGGTCTTCGAGCCGGAGACGGCCGAGCGTACGGCCGTCGGGCTGTTCGCTCTGCTGCCGCACATCGTCGACGGGGTCGACCTGCCGGTCATCGCCACCGGCGCGATCGCCGACGGGCGTGCGGTCGCCGCCGCGCTGACCCTCGGCGCGAGTGCCGTGCAGGTCGGCACCGCGCTGCTGCGGTCGCCGGAGACCGCGATCGCCGACGCCTGGGCAGCCTCGCTCGACGGGCTGGCGCCGGAGGACACGGTCGCCACCCGCGCCTACTCCGGTCGCCTCGGCCGCGCCGCCCCGACGCCGTATGTGCGCTCCTGGGACGCCCCGGGCGCGCCGTCGCCCGCGCCCTACCCGCACCAGCGCAGGCTGGTCGCCAGGTGGCGCAAGGGAACACCCGACCCCGCGGCCGAGGTGGCGCTCGACCGGGCCAACCACTGGGCCGGCCAGGCCGCAGCGCGCGCGGTGGCCGAGCCGGCCGCCGACATCGTCACCCGGATGTGGAGCGAGGCACGGAGTCTCCTCCCGGACACGGTCTAGTTCGACGGTGTAGAACGGAAGGCATGAGCGAAACCTGGCCCCAGCGACTGCTCGTGGACGGCTTCGGCCGGATCGCGGAGACCCTTCCTTCGATCGTCGACGGGCTCTCGGTCGACGACCTGCTGTGGCGGCCCTACGACCGCGCCAACTCGATCGCCTGGATCCTGTGGCACATCGCCCGGATGGAGGACGCCCAGATCGCGCCGCTCGCCGGCACCGACGAGGTGTGGGCGCGCGACGGCTGGGTGGAGCGGTTCGGGCTGCCGTACAGGCCCAGAGCGATGGGATACGGGCAGAGTGCCGAGGAGGTCGCGGCCTTCCGGCTCGAGGACCCGAAGCTGCTGACCGGCTACTACCAGGCGGTCCACGAAGCCACGATCGAGCTGGTCGACTCGCTGAGCGAGGACGACCTCGCTCGCGTCATCGACGAGCGCTGGGACCCGCCCGTCACCCTCGCGGTGAGGCTGGTCAGCGTCGTCGACGACGCCGCCCAGCACATCGGCCAGGCGGCGTACGTCAAGGGCTTGCTGGGTCTCCGCTGAGTCAGCGCCGGGGTCAGAGGACGGCGGCGATGGCCTCGTCGATCGAGGCGTCGCCGGAGACCAGCTCCCACTGCTTGCCGACGGTGGCGTCGTCGTCGATCACGGCGGCGATGACCGCGGCCACGTCGGCGCGCGGGATGGTGTCGCGGTCGAGCTTCTCGGCCAGCTTCACCCGCCCGGTGGCGGGCTCGTCGGTGAGGCCACCGGGACGCAGGATGGTCCACTCGAGGTCGCTGTCGCGCAGGGCGATGTCGGCGTCGCGCTTGGCCTCGACGTAGGCCTTCCACACCTCGCCCGCATCGGCCGGGACCGGCTCGTCGACGCTGATCGCCGAGACCTGCACGAAGCGCCGGATGCCGGCGGCCCTGGCACCTGCGATCGACTTGGTCGAGCCCTCCAGGTCGACGGTGCGCTTGCGCTCGATGTTGCCGTCGGGGCCGCCGCCCGCGGCAAAGACCACCGCGTCGCAGCCGGCGAAGGCGGCGGCGAACCCGTCGGCGTCCTGGTTCTCGATGTCGAGGTGGCCCACCTCGGCGCCGAGCGCTTCGAGCTCGTCTCGGTAGCTCTCGCTGCGTACGAGCGCGACCGGGGTGTGGCCCGCGGCCGCGAGGATCGGATGGAGCTGCAGGGCGACCTTGCCGTGGCCGCCGACGATGGCGATGCGCATGCTCTCACCCTAGGCATACGAGGCCACTGACAATTGTCACCGTCGGGTCCGGACAATCAGATCTGACGCCCGGGCGCCTCCGAACGCGAGTCTGGAGACACCACCCACGGTGGGTGGTGGAGACGGAGGAAATCGCGATGACAACCGTGACGAACGAGACCGCGCGGCGCACCCGGGTCGGCTGGCCGCGGATCGGCGGCGTAGCGGCCACGGCGGCTGTGGCGGCGACGGTCGTATGGCTGCTGTGGACCCAGGCCGGGGGCGTGGACCTCGAGGTGAAGTCGGGTGGCGGCAGCCAGCAGATCGGCATCGGCTCGGTGATCGTCAGCAGCCTGATCATCGCGCTCGCCGGCGGTGCGCTGCTGCGCTGGTGGGAGGGCCGTTCCGAGCGCGGGACGCGGCGATGGACGATGCTCGCCGTCGGGATCGCCGTGCTCTCGCTGATCACGCCGACCAGCGCGCTCACAGTGGCCGCCGGGCTGGGGCTGGCGAGCCTGCACGTCGTGGTCGCCGTTGTGGTCATCGCCGGCCTGCGGCGACGGTAAAGTGACGCGCGTGTCCGGCCTGTGGTGTCACATCCATCGCCACGGTGTGGTGCTGGTCTGGCTGCCGGTCCTGCTGCTCTTTCCGCTGCTCAACCTCTCCGGCGAGGTGCTTGCGGCCGTCGGCCAGGTGGTGCTGGTGCTGGCCCTCGCCGCGGCCGCCGTCGCTCTCGTGGTCACCGGCCGGGTCCGGGTCCTGCTGCCCGTCCTCGTCGTCCTGATCGTGCTCGCTGCGATGCAGGGGGAGGGCTGGCAGACGGTCTGGGGCGTGCTGGCCATCGTCTCCCCGGCGGTCCTGCGCGGCTGGCGCCTGCTGGTGGCGATCCTCGCGGCCACGGCGGGCGTGGCGGTCTCGATCGCGGTGATCGAGGGTGTCGGCGACGCCTACCTGCTCAGTGTCGGCGGCACGTTCCTCAGCGGCGTCACCACCACCTCCTTCCTGCGCCTCGTCGAGGCGGTCGAGCAGCTCCGCCGCACCCGCGAGGAGCTCGCCCGAGCCGCGGTCGCCGAGGAGCGCGCGCGGATGTCGCGCGACCTCCACGACCTGCTCGGCCACACGCTGAGCGTGATGGTCGTCAAGGCCGAGGCCGTACGCCGCCTGGCTGCCCGTGACCCCGAGGCAGCCGCCGCGCACGCGGCCGACATCGAGGAGGTCGGCCGCGCCGCCCTGGCCGACGTCCGTGCCGCCGTCGACCAGATGAAGACGCTCTCCCTGGCCGAGGAGCTCGACGGGGCGCGCCGTGCGCTCGACGCCGCCGGGATCCGTACGTCGATCGCCGCCACCGATACCGAGGTGCCCGACATCGCCGGACAGGCGCTCGCCTGGGTCGTGCGTGAGGGGGCGACCAACGTGATCCGCCACTCCGGGGCGGCCAGCTGCCGCTTCGAGCTCACCGAGGACGGCGGTGAGCTCCGGCTCGCCGTGGTCGACGACGGCGTCGGCGGTCCGGTGGACACCGGCGAGAGATCCGGCGGACTCGAGGGCCTGCGGCAGCGGTTGCGTGCGGTCGGCGGTCGCCTCGACGTACGTCCCGGGGCCGACGGGTTCCGCCTCGAGGCGAGGGTGCCGGCATCGTGATCCGCATCCTGCTCGCCGAGGACCAGGCGATGATGCGCGGCGCGCTCGCCGTGCTGCTCGGGCTCGAGGACGATCTCGAGGTGGTCGCCCAGGTCGGGACCGGCACCGAGATCGTGCCGACGGCGCTCGAGGTGCGCCCCGATGTGGCCCTGCTCGACATCGAGCTGCCCGGGATCAGCGGGCTCGAGGCCGCGCGCGAGCTGCGCGCGTCAATCCCGGAGTGCCGGGTGATGATCCTGACGACGTTCTCCCGACCCGGCTACGTACGCCAGGCGATGGCCGCCGGCGCGGTCGGCTTCCTGGTCAAGGACGGGCCGGTCGAGGAGCTGGCCGACGCGATCCGCCGGGTGCTGCGCGGCGAGACGGTCCTCGACCCCGACCTGGCCGCGGCCACGCTCCGCGCCGCCCCGAACCCGCTGACCGCGCGCGAGCGCGACGTGCTGGTGGCCTCCGAGGACGGGTCGAGCGTCGCCGACATCGCCGGCCGGCTCTTCCTCTCGCCGAGCACCGTGCGCAACTATCTCTCCGCGGCCATCGGCAAGACCGGCACCCGCAACAAGACCGAGGCGGCCCTCACCGCCCGGCGCAACGGCTGGCTGGCCTGACGCCGCGCGGTCAGGCAGGAGCCGGCGACAGCGACCCGAGCGCGTGCACGAGCGGCGCGAGCTCGGGGATCTCTGCGGCCTCGTCCAGTGCCGTACGCAGCACCTCGTCGTGCAACGGGCGGGCCTTCTTCAGCAGGGCGCGTCCGGCGGGCGTGAGCTCGGTGTAGATCCCGCGGCGGTCGTCGGCGCACAGGATCCGGGTGAGGAGGTCGCGGTTCTCCAGGCGCGTGACCAACCGGGTCGTGGCCGAGGAGGAGAGAGCCGCAGCACGTGCCAGCTGTTGCATCCGCATGTGCCAGCCGTCCTGACGGCTGAGCGCGTCGAGGACGGTGAACTCGACGACCGACAGCCCGTGCTCGCGCTGCAGTGCCTTCTCGAGCGCGGCCTCGATCAGGCCGTGCACGGCGGCCAGCGTGCGCCAGCCCTGCGCGCGGATCTCGACGGCGTCGTCAGCGATTCCCATGGGTCCTCCTTCGTGGACGTCTCCAGCATACCCGAGTTGCGCTGATAGTGCGCGCGTGCAACTATAAATACGAAGCGTGTGCAACTACTGCGCACGCGGACTATCGACAGACGCAACCCGTCCACGTTCAGGAGTCATCCATGCCCGTCGCACTGCTAGCCCTCGCGATCGGAGGGTTCGGCATCGGCCTCACCGAGTTCGTCATCATGGGCCTGCTGCCCGAGGTCTCCACCGACTTCGGGGTCAGCGAGACCACCGCCGGCTACCTCATCTCCGGCTATGCCCTCAGCGTCGCGATCGGCGCCGTCGGCCTGACCCTCCTGCTCACCCGGGTGCCCCGCAAGGTCGCCCTGCTCGGCCTGATGGTGCTGTTCATCCTCGGCAACCTGATCTCCGCGATCTCGCCCGACTACGCCACGATGATGGTCGGCCGGATCATCGCCGCGCTGTGCCACGGCGCCTTCTTCGGCATCGGCGCCGTCGTCGCCGCGCAGCTGGTCGCCCCGGAGCGCAAGGCCAGCGCGATCGCGTTCATGTTCGGTGGCCTCACGCTCGCCAACGTCCTCGGCGTACCCCTCGGCACCCTGCTCGGCCAGGCCGCCGGCTGGCGCTCGACCTTCTGGGCGATCACCGTCATCGGCATCATCGCCTTCATCGGCATCGCCCTCCTGGTCCCGGCCCACACCGGCCGTAACGAGGAGGCGACCCCGGCCGTACGCACCGAGCTGGCAGCCTTCGCCAGCCCGCAGGTCTGGTTCTCGATCGCCCTGACGGTGCTCGGCTACGGCGGGATGTTCGGCGGGTTCACCTACATCGCCTTCACCCTGACCGAGGTCAGCGGCTTCTCATCCGGCACGGTCCCGCTGCTGCTCGTCCTCTTCGGTGTCGGCCTCTTCTTCGGCAACATCGTCGGCGGCCGGGCAGCCGACCGCGATCTGGTCAAGACCCTCGGCGTGCTCCTGGCCGCCCTGACCGTCGTCCTCGCCGGCTTCGCCCTCGTCGCGACCAGCCAGGTGCTGACCGTCGTCGCGCTGGTCCTGATGGGCGCGATCGGCTTCGGCACGGTGCCGGCCCTGCAGATGCGGGTGATGGGGTACGCCGACCGGGCACCCACCCTCGCCTCAGGCGCCAACATCGCCGCCTTCAACGTCGGCAACGCGCTCGGCGCCTGGATCGGCGGCCTCACCCTGGCCGCCGGGCTGGGCTACACGTCGCCGCTGTGGGCGGGCGCCGGGGTCACCGCACTCGGCCTCCTCGTCCTGCTGGTCGCCGTCCGCGCGCCCGGGGGCGAGCGGCGTACGTCCGTCCCCGTCCCTGCCTGAAACCTCACCCGTCCCAGAGAAGGAACCCTCATGACCATCCCGACCACCACCCTGAACAACGGCATCGCGATGCCACAGCTCGGCTACGGCGTCTTCCAGGTCCCGGACGACGAGACCGAGGCGGCCGTGACCGCGGCACTCGAGGCCGGCTACCGCACCATCGACACCGCGGCGGTCTACGGCAACGAGGCCGGCGTGGGCCGTGCGCTCGCGAAGTCGGGCATCGCCCGCGAGGAGCTCTTCATCACCACGAAGCTCTGGAACGCCGACCACGAGCGGCCGGTCGAGGCGTACGAGAAGAGCCTCGAGCTCCTCGGTCTCGACCAGGTCGACCTCTACCTGATCCATTGGCCCACTCCCGCGCGTGACCTCTATGTCCGTGCCTGGCAGGGCCTCGAGGAGCTGTACGCCGCGGGGCGAGTCCGCGCGATCGGCGTCTCCAACTTCCTGCCCGAGCACCTGGACCGGATCGTCGCGCTCGGCGGCACGGTGCCGGCCGTCAACCAGATCGAGCTGCACCCGGCGCTGCAGCAGCGCACCACGGTCGCTGCGAACGACGGGCTCGGGATCGCGACCGAGGCCTGGAGCCCGCTCGCCCAGGGCGCGATGCTCGAGAACCCGGCGATCACCGCGATCGCCGACCGCCTCGGTCGTACGCCCGCCCAGGTGATCCTGCGCTGGCACCTCCAGCAGGGCCGGATCGTCATCCCCAAGTCGGTGACCCCGGCGAGGATCGCGCAGAACCTCGACGTGTTCGGGTTCGACCTCACCGCCGCCGACCTGGCCGCGATCGACGACCTGGAGAGCGAGGGCCGCACCGGGCCGGACCCGGCGACCTTCAACGCCGCCTGACCCATCTGATATCTCGGGGAGCAGGTGTTATCGATCGGTGATCAGCCCGGGGCAGATGTCCGGACAGGTTGAGGGCATGCTTGGCATCATGCGATTGACCGAGCATGAGCTCACCGTGGCCCTGACCGGGACGGCCAAGACCGTCCTGGCCTCCGGCCGGAGGTTCCGCAAGGGCGGCGCCGACATCGACAAGGTCTGGGACGAGACCGACCGCTTCCAGCGCTTCAAGCTCCTGGACAGCATCGGCACCCAGATCTTCCCGGTGCTCACCGATCTCCCCGACATCGATGTCCCCGTCGGTGGTCGCCCGTCCTTCCCGGAGGAGCAGATCCGCGAATCCGTCGAGCGCAACATCGGTGACGACGTCGGCCGGCTCCGCCGGGCGGTCACGGTCAAGGCGCGCGTCGCGCTCGTCCAGGCCGCCCTCTCCAACCTGCCGCCCCGGGCCGAGGGCGACCTGCGTCTGGCTGACTGAGCCCGGGGCGCGCGGGTCGTTCAGGCAGCGTTCCGCTTGCGGCCGAAGGCAAGGGCGGCGAGGGCGAGCGCCCCGACCAACAGGCCGAAGTCGCGCAGCGCGACGTCGTAGAACTCGCCCATCGAGACGAGGTTGACGATGATCCCGGCCAGCCAGGCGGCGACCAGCAGTGCGCCGTAGCGAGGGATGATCGCGACGACGATGCCCGCCACGATCTCGATGATGCCGACCGCCAGCATCGCCTGGTGCGCGCTGCCGGGGACGATGTCGTCGATCCAGGGCGCGAGGTAGCGGTCCCATTCGGTGAGGACTTCGACGAACTTGTCGAGTCCGAAGGCGATCGGGGCGACGACGAAGACCGAGCGCAGCAGGAAGAAGGCGCGGTCGCTGCCGGAGGATTCGGTGATCGACCTGGTGATCGAGGTCTCGGATGTGTGGCTGGTCATGAGTGCTCCCTTTCGGGGGTGGATGAAGGCTCTGTGCGGGACGTTCCCGGGTGCCTTTGCTGCGTGTGTGTCATCGACTCGCCCGCGTCTTACCGCCGCCCGAGAAGTTCGGCTCGTCCGGTAAGAACCTCGCCGCGCGCGACACCAATCAGTCATGAAGCTGCAGAAGCGGGACCGTGCCCTGCGCTCGCGCCAGGCCTTCGAGGATGCGGTGGCGTGGCGTCGGCGAAGCCTGCTCTGTGCCGGCTTTCCGGACGACTTGGCCGCGGAGGTGGCCGCGGACGTACGCCTCGACCTGCATGCGCTGCTGCAGCTGGTGGATCGCGGGTGTCCGCCGGAGCTGGCTGTCAGGATCGTGGATCCCTCGCCCGGCGAGGTGGGATCATGAACATCGTGCAGGGTGGCATGGCTGAGATCGGCGTCGCGTCGGACGAGCCCTGGGTGAGCGACCTGAGCGACCCCGGGCCTCCGGGCCAGGTCGCCCAGCGCAGTCTCCATGACCTGCTGCTGCGGGCGACCCGGCATCAGGTGTGGCGCCTGCGGGGCCAGCTGCCTGGTGCGGGGGCTGCGGACCTGGAAGACCTGGCACAGCAGGCTGCCGACGATGCCCTGGTCGCGGTGCTCGGCAAGCTCGCCACCTTCGAGGGGCGAAGCCGGTTCAGCACCTGGGTCTACAAGTTCGGCGTCCTGCACGCCGGCGTCGCCGTCCGGCGGCAGGCATGGCGGCATCGGGAGGTCGCGCTTCCGGACTCGTTCGACGTCCCGGACGACGGCAGCGCTCCCGAGGGATACGTGCAGGCGGATGATCTCTCGCGGGCCGTCCAGGCCGCGATCGCCACCGTCCTGACACCCCACCAGCGGCGGGTCACACTGGCGCTGCTGATCGATCAGGTGCCGATCGACGTGCTCGCCGAGCGGCTCAACACCAATCGCAACGCCCTGTACAAGACACTCCACGACGCCCGCCAGCGACTACGTACGTCCCTGCTGGCCAGCGGCCATCTCGATGAATCATCCCTGCGGAGCGCGCCATGACCGACAGAAACCGCCGTCTGCCCGCTGCCGCTCTCGACGGCCTGCTGCTCGAAACCAGTCCCTACTTGTCCTGCGACGACTGCTTCGACCAGATCGACACCTACGTCGAGCAGCTGCTGGCCGATCCGGGCCACGTGGACCTTCCGATGCAGGTGCATCTGAAGGCCTGCGGCGCCTGCGCCGAAGAGGCTGAGGCGTTGATGGACCTGCTCACGTAGTGACCTGATCGTCTCGCCGCGCCGCTGCGGTCCTGCCGATCGTGTATCGACGAAGATGTAGTCGTCCTCTTCTCGAGCTCACAAAGGTTGGCCCATGACCCGCTGGTACCCCCTCGCTCCCGCCGACGACCATTTCCTGGGGACCGCACGCGCGGTCACCACCAAGGTGCTCGACGTCGACGTGCCGGTCGAGACGTTGTGGGAGGCGCTGGCCGCCGACGACGCCGTGGTCTCGTGGGGGCCTGGTGCCACGAAGACGCGGTGGGTCGGCCCGCGACCGTACGGCGTCGGCACGGTTCGCGAGGTCACCATGGGCGGTGTGGCCACGGTCCGGGAGAAGTTCTACCGTTGGGACGAGAACCAGCGGATGACCTTCGCGGTCGTCGAGTCGAACCGCCCCGGCATTCGCCGCTTCGCGGAGGACTATGTCGTCGAGTCGACGCCGACCGGCTCCCGGCTGACTTGGACCGTTGCCGTCGAGGTGGCGAAGGGAGCCGGACCCACGGCGCCGATCGTCCGGGCTCTGCTCTCGCTCGCCGTGGGGTCGCTGATCAACGGCCTGAGGAAGAGGCTCGAGCGCGCCTGAGGGTCAGGTCCAGGGGTTGTCCCAGCGACCATCTGCCTGCGCTGCCTCGACCTCGGCCAGGCCGGAGGGCCGCATGCGGCCCTCGGCGGTGAGCCGCTCGACCTTGGAGATGTTGAGCCGGGACCACTTCGAAGCGGGGCGCCGGCGCGTGTAGCGCTGCAGGTAGGTCTCCTCATCGCCTCGGCGGCGTACGGCAGAGATCCAGCCGAAGCAGAGGCCGACGTCGACCAGTTCGTCGGAGGAGAGGGAGGCGGGCTCGACGCCCTTGCGGGTCAGGCGCAGCCACACCGCTCGGGTGTTGGGATCAGCGGTCTCGAAGTAGGCCTCGACCTCGGTCACCGATGGCCGGTCCAGCACCGGCTCGCCGTCGATGGTCTCCACGCGGCCAATCTAGTGGTTGGCCGCGTGGAGACCTGGCTGGGTATCACAGCTAGCCGACGAAGGCTGTCGTGGTGCGGGGTGCGGCGTCGGCCGAGCAGTGGTAGTCGCGCGAGGGCCGCTCACCCGTGGTCAGATAGGTCGTCACCACGTGGTTCGCGCAGCGGTTCCTGCCGCCCGGGTAGACGCCGTGGCCACTCTGATCGGCGGTGACCATGGTGGCCCGCTTGCCCAACGCCGCACGCATCTTCCGCGCGCCGTCGAGCGGTGTCGCCGGGTCGCGAAGGTTCTGCACCATCAGTACGTTGGACGGACCCTGATCGGTGATCCGGACCTGCGGTTCGGCGGGATCCGGCCAGTACGCGCACGGCGTGATGTTGGCTCCCGCGGCACCGAACAGCGGGTATCTGATCCGGTCGACGGCGACGTTGCGCTGGTAGGTCGCCACCGACGACGGCCAGCGCGCGTCGTTGCAGATCATGTAGTAGCGACCGGAAATGAGGTTGTCCACGTCGGTCACGGCGTCGCCACCGGGTAGCGGTGGCGGGGGCTGGTTCGCATCGACCGCGTGCCAGATGTCCGCAAGCAGCGGCAGCTGGGTCGGGCCGTACAGCAGACCGAAGTTGATCAGCCTGAACGCGACGTGGTCGAAGGGGCCGTCCGGTGTCGGGATCGGCTTCTTCTCCAGCCGTTCGGCGAGCTCGAAGTACTTCGCTCGTACCTGCGCAGGTGTCTTGCCCAGGCCGTACTCGCGGTGGTTCGCCGCAGCGAACTTCGCGAAGGTCGGGAAGGTGTCCTCGACGCCCTGCGACCACAGCCGGTCGCCGGCGTAGTCCCAGCCACCCGGGCCCATGTTGCTGTCGAGCACGATCCGGTCGCTGCGCTGCGGGAACAGGGTGGTGTAGACGGCGCCCAGGTGGGTTCCCCAGGAGGCGCCGGCGTACGACAGCTTCGACTCGCCCAGCGCGGCCCGGATCCGGTCCATGTCACGTGCGGTGTTGGCGGGGCTGATGTGCGGCAGCAACCGGGATGTCTTGGACGCCGCGCACTGCTGGGCGATCTGCTTGCTCACGGCCGCGTGCTCGGCCACATCGGCGGCGTCGAGCGGGTACGGCGGGATGCTGCCTGTGAGCACTTGATCCGGGGTGAGGTCGCAGGTCACCGGCGTGCTGCGGCCGATCCCGCGCGGGTCGAAGCCGATCACGTCGTAGCTGTCCAGGACACTCTGCGGGAGTCCGATCGCGACGAGCATCGCCGGATAGCTCTCTCCGGCGGAGGGGCCGCCGGGGTTGGTGACCAGGATGCCGCGCCGCTTGTCGGGCTTCTTGCTCGGCAGGCGTGAGACTGCGATATCGATCGTCCGGCCGTTGGGGTCGCTGTAGTCCAGCGGGACCTTCAGGGTCCCGCACTGCATCCCTTCCGGGATCGGCACCGGAGAGATATCGGCGGGGCACTTGTCCCACCTGATGCTGTCCGGTTCCGCGGCCTGCGCCGCCGCCGGACTTGCCACCGAGACCACGGGGGCCAGTGTGGCGACGGCGACGGCGACGGCGAGCGGTACTGAGATGCGTTTCATTTCTTCCTCCCGAGGATGGTTCTGGGACGGTGTCAGTCTTCGCCGATCGGAGGGCGCGAACATCCGGCCGCAGACCATTCCGGGGTGTTCGAAAGGACTATTGACCGGTGGGGAAAGTAGTAGTGGTGCAGATCACCGCCCCTGCTGAAGACGGTTGCCGTACGAGTCGGCGACAACGGTTGGCGGTTGGGCCGCGATCGGCGAGGATGTCCTCGTGATCGACGAGCGCCCCATCAAGACGTGGTTGACCGACATGGACGGTGTCCTCGTACGTGAGGAGGAGCCGATCCCGGGAGCCGGCGAGTTCCTGGCGAAGCTGACCGCGGCGTCGGTGCCGTTCATGGTGCTGACGAACAACTCGATCTACACCCCGCGGGACCTCCGGGTGAGGCTGCTCCGCTCCGGGCTCGACGTCCCGGAGAAGTCGATCTGGACCTCGGCGCTCGCGACCGCGCAGTTCCTCGCCGACCAGCGGCCGGGCGGCTCGGCGTACGTCGTCGGCGAGGCGGGGCTGACGACCGCCATGCACGCGGTCGGCTACGTGATGACGGAGAACGACCCCGACTATGTGGTGCTCGGGGAGACCCGCACCTACTCCTTCGAGTCGATCACCCGGGCGATCCGGCTGATCGAGGCCGGTGCGCGGTTCATCGCGACCAACCCGGACCCGAGCGGGCCGAGCCCGCAGGGCACGCTGCCCGCGACCGGCTCCGTCGCCGCGCTGATCAGCGCCGCGACCAACCGGGCGCCCTATTACGTCGGCAAGCCGAACCCGCTGATGATGCGCAGCGCGCTCAACCAGCTCGAGGCCCATTCCGAGACCACGGTGATGATCGGCGACCGGATGGACACCGACATCATCAGCGGTCTCGAGGCCGGGATGCGCACCATCCTCGTCGAGACCGGGTCGACCAGGCCCGAGCAGATCGAGACCTTCCCGTTCCGGCCGACCCGCGTGGTCTCCTCCATCGCCGACGTACTGCCGCTGCTCGACGCCTGACCTGGCCTCCGGATCGGATCGAGCACCCGAATTCATTGGGTTGTGTAAGGAAAGTCCGCTCAAGGCCTCTCCTCGTGGACGCGACTGTGTCGACCGTCACATAGTCGGGCGTCCGGGTGATCCCACCCGGAGAAGACCGAGGAGTTACAACTGATGACTGTCATCGATGACAAGTCCGCAGGGGCCGTCCCTCGCTGGCGCTTGATCGGACCCGGCCTGGTCGTCGCCGCGACCGGTGTCGGCGCCGCCGACCTGGTCGCCACCATGATCGCGGGCAGCAAGTACGGCTACGCGCTGCTGTGGGCCGTCGTGCTCGGGTGCCTGATGAAGGTCGTGCTCGTGGAGGGAGCCGGCCGCTACAGCCTGGCGACCGGACGCACGATCTACGAGGGCTGGAGCAGCCTGGGCCGCTGGACCCACGCCTACTTCGGGCCGTATCTCATCATCTGGGGGTTCGTGTACGGCGCTGCCGCCATGTCGGGCACCGGGCTCGCCGCCCACGCCCTGGTGCCGGTGCTGTCGGTGAAGGCCTGGGGCATCATCGCCGGGCTCTTCGGCCTCGCGCTGGTCTGGACCGGCCGCTACGGACTGTTCGAGAAGGCCCTCAGCATCATGGTGCTGCTGATGTTCATCTCGATGGTCGCCGCCGCCGCGCTGACGGTGCCGAACCTGCCCGAGCTCGCCGCCGGCCTGGTGCCTCGGATCCCGGACGGGTCGCTGCTCAACATCCTGAGCGTCGCCGGCGGTGTCGGCGGCACGATCACGCTGGCCGCGTACGGCTACTGGCTGCGGGAGAAGGGCTGGGCGACCCCGGCGTACATGCGGGTGATGCGCATCGACAACTCGGTCGCGTACGTCGTGACGGGAATCTTCGTCGTCTCCACGCTCATCGTCGGGGCCGAGCTGCTGTACTCGGCCGGCATCGCGGTCGACACCGGCGACAAGGGGATGCTCGACATCGGGAACGTCCTCGAGGACCGGTACGGACCGGCCGCCGGAACGATCTTCCTGATCGGCTTCCTCTCCGCCGCGCTGAGCTCGCTGGTGGGGGTGTGGCACGGGGTCAGCCTCATGTTCGCCGACTTCGCCGGTCACGTGCGGAAGGCCCCCGAAGACGCGCCCGAGCGGCTCGCCGGCGGCATCTGGTACCGCGGGTACATCCTGTGGTTGACGTTCCCGCCGATCATCGCCCTGTTCCTGGACCAGCCGGTCTATCTGATCCTCGCCTACGGGGTGCTCGGAGCGCTCTTCATGCCGTTCCTCGCGATCACGCTCCTGTGGATCCTCAACACCGACCGGGTACCGCGCGAATGGCGCAATCGGATCTACTCGAACGTCGTGATGGGCCTGTGCGCGCTCGTCTTCGTGGCACTGGCGGTGCACCAGGTCCGCGTCGTCATCACCGGTGCGTTCTGATCACCGCACCAGGTTAGGTTGACTCCGTGCGGATTCTGGTGGTCGAGGACGACCCGAGCGTTGCGGAGGCGTTGGTGGACGCCTTCGAGGACGTGGGGTGGACCACGACGCACTGCAGTCGCGGCGACGACGGGCTGCACCAGATCGCCGGAGCCGACCTCGTGGTGCTCGATCTCGGCCTGCCGGACATGGACGGACTCGACTTCCTGCGTACGGTGCGGCGGGTCTCCACGGTTCCGGTGCTCGTGCTCACGGCCCGTGACAGCGACGGGTCCGTCGTCCTCGGCCTGCGTGCCGGCGCCGACGACTACCTGGTGAAGCCGGTCGGCAGGGCGGTGCTGCTCGCACGTGTCCACGCGCTGGTTCGGCGGAGCCGGATGGCCTCCGCCGAACCGCGCCCGGCCGAACGCGTGGTCACGTTGGGCGAGCTGAGCGTCGACGTCGCTGCGCGCACCGTCCACCGTGCCGGGTCCCCGGTCTCGGTGACCGCGACGGAGTTCGATCTGCTGGCCGCGCTGATCGCCCGCACCGGCGAGGCGGTGAGCCGCGACGAGCTGCTGCTCCAGGTGTGGGGTACGCCGGCGGTCGGCAAGTCGCGTTCGCTGGACTTCTTCGTGACCGCGCTCCGCAGCAAGCTGGGTCGGGACCTTCCGCTGCACACGGTGCGCGGCTACGGCTTCCGGCTCGGCTGATCGAGAGGGGGAGACGTCGGTGATGGAGCGTCGGGTACAGCTCGTCGTCGGCCTGCTCCTGCTCGGGACGCTGCTGGCACTGGCGTTTCCGCTGGCGACCACGCTCGCCGACCGGCGGACCGCCCGGCTCGCGTCCGAGCGGGACCGGCAGATGGCGGTGATCGCGGAGGCGGCGGCCTCCGGCCAGCCGGTCGCAGAGCTCGTCGACCGCTACCACGACGTCTACGGCGAGCCGGTCCTCGTCGTCGATGCCGACGGCCAGGAGCTCTCGCTCGCCGGCGACCTCGACGCCGGCGCCGCCTCCGTCCGCGGAGCGCTGCGGATCGGACTGGTGGGCGTGCCTCCCGTCGCGATGCCTCGGATCCTGCCCTGGACCACCGCGGACCCGCTGCGCGGAGCGCCGGGTCGCGAGGACGGCGAGGTCAGGTCGTACGCGCTGACTCGCGTCGACACCTCGGCCGCCGCCGCACAGATCAGGCGGGACTGGGCGCTCATCGCGGTCGGGGCGCTGGCGCTCCTGCTGGTGGCCGCGGCGCTGACCAGGCGGCTGTCGCGATGGACCATGCGTCCGGTGCATTCGCTCGAGGCGGCGGCGCGCACGATCACGCATGGCGACCGCAGCGCGGATGTGCTCGCGACCGGCCCGGCGGAGCTTCGCGGTCTGGTCGCCGAGTTCAACCGCATGGGTGCCGCCGTCGACAGGTCCCTGGAGCAGCAGCGTCAGCTGGTCGCCGACGCGTCGCATCAGCTGCGCAACCCGCTCGCGGCGCTGCGGCTGCGGGCCGACGGACTGGAGTCACATGTGAACAGCACCGGTGAGCGGGCCTATGCGGGTCTGACCAAGGAGCTGGAGCGCTTGGAGACGCTCCTCGACCAGCTGATGTCGCTCGCGCGGGCCCAGGAGGCCGGGGCGGCCCGTGCCGGTGGAGGCGTCATGGTCCCGGATCAGGTCGTGGGCACCGTCATCCGCGAGCGCGTGGAGGCCTGGCGGCCGGCCGCGGAAGCGGCGGGGCAGTCCTTGGCGATCACGGGAGACCTGCCGGAGGTGGAGGTGGCCGGGGTGCTCGACCAGATCCTCGACGTCCTCATCGACAACGCCATCCGCTATGCCGGTCCGGGCGCCCACGTCGAGCTCTCGGCGACCGAGACCGCCGACGGGGTCGTCGGCCGGGTCCGTGACGACGGGCCGGGGCTCGAACCCGACGAGTGGCACCTGGCGACCGAGCGGTTCTGGCGCTCCGGTGGCCAGCGGACGGGATCCGGCCTCGGACTGGCGATCGCCGAGGAGCTCGCGGGCGCCAACGGTGGTCGCGTACGCCTGCGGCCCGCCGAACCGGTCGGGACGATCGCCGAGTTCTCGCTGCGGGTGGCGTCGTGACCTGGACGGGTGGGCAGCTGACGAGGCGGACGTTTGTGCGGACGGTCACCGCCGCTGCCGTCGCGCCGACCGTGGCGTCCTTGGCGGGATGCGGCGACACCGCGACGTCACCGGTCACGATCGCGGCGGGCACTGAGTACGGGACCTATGCGGTCTTCGCGGGACTGCTCGCCGATCAGCTGCGTGCCGTGAGTCCCGGGCTGGAACCGAAGGTCCTGTCGACGGAGGGAAGCCTCGACAACGTACGTCTCCTCGGAGACGGCGAGGCCGCGCTCGGCCTCGCGCTCGAGGACGGCCTCGACCGGATCGTCGCCGACATGCCCGAAGCAGCGCGTCCGATGGCGTTGGCGCGCATCTATGAGAACTATCTGCAGCTCCTCGTGACCGACGACAGTCCGATCCGCGAGGTCGGCGACCTTCGTGGCCGGCGCGTCGTGCTCGGGGCCGCAGGGTCCGGCGCCGCCGTGACCGCCGTCGTGCTCCTGGGAGCGGCCGGTCTGCAGACCCGCGATCTCACGGTGAGGTACATGGGGCTGGCTGCCGGTCTGGACCGGCTGCTCGAGGACGACGTCGATGCCGTGTTCTGGTCCGGCGGGATCCCGACGCCCACGATCAGCAAGGCGGGACGTGAGCGGCCGCTCCGGATGATCGACCTCGGGGCGCTCGCCGCCCCGATGTCGCGACAGTCCGGCTACCGCTACTCGACGCGGAAGGTGCCACCGGTCGACTACGGTCCTCCTTCGGGTGGCACGACGATCGGCGTCCCCAATCTGCTGCTGGCGCGCCGCGACCTGCCGCACCGAGTGGCGCGGGAGATCGTCGATGTGATGGTCAGCCGTGCGGACCTGCTGATCCCGGACTTCGTCCGAGGGCTGCAGTACCTGGAGCCCGCCACGATGATCCAGACGGGACGGATCCCCCTCCATCCCGGCGCCTTGTCGGCGTATCGCGCTCTGCACGGATGAGGTGCCGGCGACGGCCCGGGAATAGCCGGGCTGCGGTCGCACGCTGGGGCTGATGTGAACGAGGACCGTCCGTCGTGGGAGATGACGCTCGCCTACCAGGAGGAGCTGGCCGCCGGCTCCGCCGGTGAGGACGTACGCTCCGCCACCTGGTTGCTCGTCGACGACGGCACGGTCGTGCTGACCGCCGCCGGGCAGTCGCACCTGCTGCGCGTCGGGGATGCGGCTCTGGTCGGAGGCCAGGTCAGGCACCGGCTGGCGACCCATGACGGGGCCGCGGTGACCAGGGCCGATCTGCGGGCGGTCGCGGTGGCGTATCCGCTCGCCAACCCGCTGGTCGTGCGCGACTTCGTGGGTCGCCACGGCGGCGTGGCCGAGCTGGTGCGACGCTGCCCGCTGGCGGGGCCGTGCCGGCCGTCGGCGCTGTTCGCGTCGGGCTACGCGTCGCTGCTCGGCGCCGCCATGACGGCCTCCTGGCTCGAGGACACCGGGCGCGGCACCGATGGTCCCGCGCCCGTGCTCGACCCGACGGTGGCGCAGGTGCTCTCCGCGCTGATCGCGGATCCGGCACGGGCCTGGTCCGTCGAGGCGATGGCGGAGTCCGTGCACCTGTCGAGGTCGGCGCTGGGGGAGCGGTTCCGGCGCAGCCTGGGGCAGAGCCCGAGCGAGGCGCTGCGGGACGTGCGGATGCGCGCGGCCCGCCACCTGCTGGCCGGCGGTGACCGTCCGGTCGAGCAGGTGGCGTACGCCGTGGGCTACGGGTCGGGCGCGGCGTTCAGCCGCGCCTTCACCACCGTCCACGGGACCGGGCCGCAGGCGTGGCGGGACGGCTCAACCACGCGGGACGCGAACCGCCCCGAACCCCACCGCGGCGATCACCGCACCGACCGCGCCGATGAGGAGCACCCGGCCGACGCCGTACTCATCGAGGACCGCGCCTCCTAGCGCCGCCCCGAGGGCGATCGAGACCTGGAACGCGGTGACCTGGAGCGCC
This sequence comes from Nocardioides sp. NPDC000445, assembly GCF_040300245.1. NCBI lineage: Bacteria > Bacillati > Actinomycetota > Actinomycetes > Propionibacteriales > Nocardioidaceae > Nocardioides > Nocardioides sp. NPDC000445. The sequence continues at coordinate 106,286 of NZ_JBEPDH010000005.1, forward strand.
AGCGCCGACTCGGTGCGCTCGGGCTCGACGCGGGTGACCCACAGTTGCGTGCCGACCGGCACCAGGTTGAACCCGAAGCCCCACACGATCATGGCCAGCGCCATGACCGGCGTGCTCTCGGCGAGGAACGTCAGCACCAGCCCACCGGCGAGGAGGAGCGGCGCGACGGTCACGACCGCGCGCAGTCGGTGGGCGTACCGGCCGGCCGCAAGGTTGCCGAAGAGCCCGCCGACACCCCACAGCGCCAGCATCCACATGCCTGCGCCCGGCGAGGTCTCCGAGATCGCGATCCGGATGAACGGGTACGCCACGAAGTTCCCGAGCACCACCACGACCACCAGCAGCACACCGGCGACCAGCCGCGGGTTGCGGAGTGCCTGACGCATCATGGTCAGCCCGGCCGACGGGTGGGCCGGCACCGGCGGCAGCGCCCGGGCCAGCGCGGCGGCGGAGACCAGGCTCAGCACCGCCGCGGCCGCGAACCCCCAGCGCCACCCGGGCCCGTCGGCGAGCAGCGAGCCCAACGGCAGTCCGACGATCGTGGCCACCGTGACGCCCAGCGCGATCGAGGTCGAGATGACGTGGTCGCGGCCCGGTGAGGCGTACGTCCCGACGGCGAACGCGAAGGACCAGTAGCCGGCGATCGCCGCACCCAGCACGAGCCTGCCGAGGAGCAGGACGATGAAACCGGGGGAGATCGCGACGGCCAGGTTGGCGACTGCCGCGGCGACGAGCAGGCCGACCATCAACGTACGCCGGTCCATCCGGGGGAGGAGCATGGCGATCGTCGGTGCGGTCGCGGCCCCGGCGATCGCGGTCGCCGCCACCGCGAGCCCAGCCGTCCCCTCGCTGATCCCGAGGTCGCGCGCCATCGTGGGCAGTACGCCCGCGGGCAGGAACTCGCTCGAGACCAGGATCGCGATCCCGGCGGCGAGGGCGACCACCGGTGCCGCTCGGCCCTGGGAGGTGGTCGTGGACGGGGTCGTTTCAGGCGAAGTCGTTGTCACCCTTCGATCGTCGCCGCGATCCGAGCGCCCGCGTTGATCGTCCGTCGCCCGTGCTTGACCGGACGACCGCCATCGCTGGTTTCATCGAGGAAGACCGAAACGGTTACGCCGCCGAAATAACCGCTCCTTACGCTCGAAAATGTTCGTCTCATCAACATTTTGGAACGGAGAGGGGAAGCCGATGGCCGTGGCACGAAGTGCGGGACAGGTCGGGCCGGTGGACGGTCCGGCGTCCCTGGCCGGCGTGGAGCTGACCGCTCTGCGCAACGTACGCCTCCTCGACGGCACCCTTGCCGACCTCGATCTCGCGGCCGGTGAGATCACCGTCGTCCGGCCGGTCGAGGGCGGTCCCGGGACGGATGCCACCGGCTGGCGGCTGATCCCTGCCGCCGGCGAGCCGCACGCGCACCTCGACAAGGCGCTGAGCGCCGAGCAGATCGAGCCGGGCCCGCAGGCCGGGAACGACCTGGTGACCGCCATCGAGCAGTGGCGCTCGCTCGTTCCCACGCTCACCTCCGACGACTTCGCCGACCGCGCCCGGCGCGCGGTCCGCCGCTATGTCGCGAACGGCATCACCACGATCCGTACGCACGCCGATGCCCTCCTCGCGGGTGACCCGCTGCGCGGGGTCGACGCGCTGCTCGGCCTGCGCGAGGAGCTCAGCGGAACGGTCACGCTCCAGGTCTGCCTGCTCGCCGGCCAGGATGTCCCGGATGCGGTGATCGAGGACGCGATCGGGCGCGGGATCGACGTCCTCGGCGGGTGTCCGCACCTGGCCGACGAGCCCGCCAAGGAGACCAGCCGCATCCTCGACCACGCCGAGCGCTCCGGTCTCGCCGTCGACCTGCACACCGACGAGCAGACCACCACCGGCCACCTCGACCTGGCCGATCTCGCCGAGCAGGTCATCGCCCGCGGACTGTCGCAGCGGGTGACCGCCTCGCACTGCGTACGTCTCGGCATGCTCGACCACGACCGCCGAGCTCCCGTCGTGGACCTGGTCGCGAAGGCGGGGATCGGCATCGTGACGCTCCCGATCACCAACCTCTACCTGCAGGGTCGCGCCGCGGACGGTGCGGTGCCGCGCGGTCTCACCGCGGTCCGGGCGCTGCTCGAGGCTGGGGTGCCGGTCGCCGCTGGTGCCGACAATCTGCGCGACCCCTTCAACCCGGTCGGCCGGGCCGACCCGTTCGAGACCACCTCTCTCCTGGTCGCCGCCGGTCATCTCCGGCCGGCCGAGGCCCTCGCCGCGGTCACGACGAGCACCCGCACTGTGCTCGGGCTGCCGGACGCGGGCACGGGACCCGGCAGCCGGGCCGATTTCATGCTCGTCCCCGACGTACCTCTCGACGAGGTCGTCGCCGGGGCGCAGACCGCCCGCGTCGTCGTCCATGGCGGCCGCGTGCTCGCCGACACCCGCGTCAGCACCGTCCTCGATCTCGAACCCATGCCGAGGTGACATGAACACGACGACCACCACCGCCACGCTCGCCCTCTCGGGGGTGACGAAGCGATTCCCGACCGGTACCACCGCGCTGACCGGGGTCGACCTCAGCGTCGACGCCGGGGAGTTCGTCTCCGTCGTCGGCCCGTCCGGCTGCGGCAAGTCCACCCTGCTCCGGCTCGCATCGGGACTGGAGGACGCCACCGTCGGCCGGGTCGACGTCGACGCCGACACGACCAGCTACGTCTTCCAGGACCCCACTCTGCTCGAGTGGCGCAGCGCCCGGAAGAACGTCGAACTGATCGGCGAGCTGAGCGGGCTCCCCAAGGAACAGCGCCGCCGAGCGGCGCAGGAGGCCCTCGACCTGGTCGGCCTCACCGGCTTCGAGAAGCAGCATCCGCGCCAGCTCTCCGGAGGCATGCGGATGCGGGTCTCGATCGCCCGCGCCCTGGTCGCCGAGCCCGACCTCGCTCTCTTCGACGAGCCGTTCGGCGCGCTCGACGAGATCACCCGGCTGGCGATGCAGACCGAGCTGCAGCGACTCTTCAAGCTGCTGGGCTTCGCCGGCCTCTTCATCACCCATTCGGTGGCCGAGGCCGTCTACCTCTCGACCCGCGTCGTCGTGATGAGCGGCCGGCCGGGCCGGATCGTCGCGGAGATCCCGGTGCCCTGGGAGTTCCCACGCCCACCCGAGCTGCGTTTCGAGTCCGACTTCGCCCACCTGGTCGGCCAGGTCTCCGAGGCACTGGAGGAGCACGCATGAGCACCGAACTGAGCACCGAGCTGATCCTCGAGCCGGACGTCGAGCCCGTGACCGAGACCGCGCCCGCCGAGCCGCCCACCAGACGTACCTCCCCGGTGCTCCGTAGGATCATTGCCAAGGTCCTGCCGATGATCGCGGCGCTCGCCGGCCTGGCGGCCGCGTGGTACGCCGTGACGTACCTCGTCCTCGATGAGGACAAGCGGTTCCTGCTGCCGCCGCCGCACCAGGTCTTCGGCGAGACGCTGGGCCGGCCGGAGATCATGCAGCCGATGCTCGCCGCGCTGTGGCAGTCGGTCATGGTCGCGCTGGCCGGTCTGGCGATCGCGGTGGTCATCGGGATGGCCTGGGCGATGGTGATGGCGCAGACCCGGCTGCTGGAGAAGGTGCTCTACCCCTATGCCGTCATCCTGCAGACGGTCCCGATCCTGGCGCTGACCCCGCTGATCGGGATCTGGATGGGCTACGGCATCGCGGCCCGGATCGTGGTCTGCGTGATCATCGCGGTCTTCCCGATGATCGCCAACACCCTCTTCGGCCTGCAGTCGGCGACGGCGCCGGCGCACGACCTCTTCACCCTCAACCGGGCGACGCGGCTGCAGCGGCTGCTCAAGCTGCAGCTGCCCGCCGCGATGCCGGCGATCTTCACCGGCCTGCGCAACGCCGCCGGGCTCTCGGTCATCGGCGTGATCGTCGGCGACTTCTACTTCCAGCAGGGCAGCCCCGGCATCGGCGGCCTGCTCCGCGTCTACACGCTCCGGCTCAGCATGGAGCCGCTCTTCCTGGCGATCATCCTCACCGCCCTCTTCGGTGTCGTCGTCTTCTCTGCCTTCGCCGCTCTCGACCGTGCCGTCATCGGCAAGTGGTACGGCGAGCGCTGATCTCACTCCATCCCCCAAGCTCTACCCATAAGAAAAGGGTCACAGCATGAACCGACACATACCCCTGCGCGCAGCCACCCTCGTGGCGCTCTCCACGATCGCCCCGTTCGCACTGACCGGCTGCGGGAGCGACGCCGGCTCCGCCAACACCGCCACCGCAGGCGAGGTGACGAAGGCCGAGAAGGGCAGCGCGAAGGATCTCTCCGACGTCTGTCCCGCGACCGTGGTGATGCAGCAGGACTGGCAGCCCGAGGCCGAGCACGGCGGCATGTACAGCCTGATCGGCGAGGGCTACACCGTCGACACCGACAAGAAGACCGTCACCGGGCCGCTCGTCTCCGAAGGCGTCGACACGGGCGTGAAGATCGAGGTCCGCTCGGGTGGACCGGCGACCGGCTTCCAGCCCGTCCCCGCGACGATGTATCTCGACAAGGACATCCTCATCGGAGCGGTCAACACCGACGCCGCGATCGCGGCTGCGGAGAAGCAGCCGACCGTCGCGCTGGCCTCACAGCTCACCGTCTCGCCGCAGATCCTGATGTGGGACCCGAAGAACCAGGACGACGCGAAGACCATCGCCGAGGCCGCCGGCGACGGCGACCCGGTCGTCACCGCCGGCGACGTCATCCCGGCGCTGCTCGAGTCGCAGGGGATGATCGAGAAGAAGCAGTCCGACCTCTCCTACGAGGGCACCCCGCAGCGCTTCGTCACCGAGCCCACGATCCTCCAGCAGGGCTTCGCCACCGCCGAGCCCTACATCTACGAGAACGAGATCAGCAGCTGGTCCAAGCCGATCGGCTACCAGCTGCTCGCCGAGGTCGGCTACACCATCTACCCCGAGCCGATCGCGGTGCGCGCCGAGGACGTCGAGAAGGAGGCCGACTGCCTCGAGAAGCTCGTCCCGGTGATGCAGCAGGCCGAGATCGACTACCTGGCCGACCCGGACTGGGCCAACGGGATCATCGTCGACATCGTCGAGCGCTACCAGACCGGCTGGACCTACAGCGAGGGCGTCGCCGCGTACGCCGCCAAGACGATGACCGACCTCGACCTGGTCCACGACGACCCGAAGTCCGGAGTCTTCGGCCAGATCGACGGCGAGCGGATGAAGGGGATCGTCGAGACGTTCGCGCCGATCATGAAGCAGGCCGGCACGATCACGTCCGACGACATCGACCCGGAGTCGCTCTACGACAACCGGTTCATCGACGACTCGATCTCGATGAAGTGATGTCGATGACCATCTCGCAGCGTACGTCCCAGGTGACCGGCCTGGTCGCCGACCGCCTCGGCGCGGACCGGGTCGAGACTGACCCGGCCGCGCTGGTCAAGCTCTCCTCGGACTGGTCCCGGATGTCGCCGGTGCTTCAGGAGAAGGTGCCGAGCGGCAGGTACGTCGCCGACGCCATCGTCCGGCCGCGCACCGAGCAGGAGGTCGCCGACGTGCTGGCCGTGGCCTACGAGCACGACGTGCCGGTCGTCCCGCGTGGCGCCGGGACCGGCAACTACGGCCAGGCGACACCGTTCACCGGCGGGATCATCCTCGACCTGCGCGGTCTGGACTCGATCGAGGTGCTGGCCGACGGCAACCTACGCACCGGGGCCGGTGCCCGGATGACCCGCATCGACAAGGTCGCCCGGGCGGCGGGCCGCGACCTGTGGATCTTCCCCTCCACCAAGGGCTCCACGATCGGCGGCTTCATCGGCGGCGGCAGCGCCGGCACCGGGACCATCGAGCACGGCACCACCTCCGACGGCTTCGTCACCGAGCTGACGGTGGCCCCGATGGACGGCAGCGGACGCCTGCTCACGGTGACCGGCGAGGAGACGCTGCCCTACATCCACGCCTACGGCGTGACCGGCGTGGTGACCTCGGTGGTCGTCCGCACCGACCCGGCCCGGGACTGGGTGGCGGTCTATGCCGCCTTCGACAGCTGGGACGCGATGGTGTCCGTGCACCGCCGCCTGCTCGACCTGCCGGTGCTGCCGAGGCTGGCCTCGGGCGACGAGCCGGCGCTGGTCCCGACCCTGACCACCAACGTCGAGCTCGACCCGTCCCAGCACAGCCTGCGGGTGATCGCGGAGGCGTCCACGGTCGCCGAGATCGAGTCGCTCGTGATGGCGGCCGGAGGCAGCGTACGGGCTCGTCTGGAGGACTACGCCGCGACCGATCTGCTCTCCGGGATGTCCTACAACCACCCGGTCTACTTCCTCCAGCGCGCGCACCGTGACCGGAGCTGGTTCCACATGGAGACCGGCGGCGAGCTCTACTGGAACGACGCCGACCGGGTGCGGACGGTCTACGACGGCCCCGTCTGGCTGCACCTGGAGCTGATGGGGAACGCCCCGCTGGCGATGGTGGTCGCCGAGTACGTCTCCGAGGAGCAGGTCCTCGCCGGCATCCCGCGCTTCGACGAGATCGGGGTCGGCGTGCACTCGCCACACCAGTGGTACGTCGACCGCAACGTCGAGCTCGTCACCGCGGTCGCGCGCGAGCGCGACCCCAAGGGGCTGCTCAACCAGGGCAAGCTCACCGACCACGCGCTGGTCGACACCCGTATCAACATCGGAGTCCGCTGATGCCCCGTTTCGCCGACCTCACCGCCCCCGAGATCGCCGCTCTGCCCGAGGACACCGTCGCGGTGCTCGGTCTCGGCGCGATCGAGCAGCACGGTCCCCACCTGCCGGTCTCGACGGACTACGTCATCGCTGCCGAGGCGGCCTCGGCGGCGGTGGCGGCCGTGGCCGAGGCGGGCAGCGCCTCCGTCGTGCTGCTCGAGCCGCTGGCCTACACGAAGTCCGACGAGCACTCCTGGTCGCCCGGCACCATCTGGCTCTCCTGGGACACCCTGATGCGAGTCCTGGTCGACATCGGCCGCTCGCTCAGCACCTCCGGGATCACCCGGCTGCTCTTCGTCAACGGCCACGGCGGCAACTCCGCGCTCGGGCAGGTCGCCGGCCGTGAGCTGCGCAAGCAGTTCGGGCTGGCTACCTTCTTCGCGCACCTCTCGGTGCCACCCGACCAGGGAGGACGCTCCTCGCGGGAGGACGAGCTCGGCCTCGGCATCCACGGCGGCCACGGCGAGACCTCGATGATGCTCCACCTGCGGCCCGAGCTGGTGCACCAGGAGCGCGGGGAGCGGAAGGTGCCCGAGCACCTCGCGGGCTATACGCACATCGGCTTCGGCAAGCCGGTCTCCTTCGGCTGGCTCTCCGACGACTTCGGCACCGACGGCTACCTCGGCGACCCGACCACCGCCACCGCCGAGGACGGCAAGCTCCGCTTCGAGGCCGGGGTCGCCACGTTGGCCGAGGTCATCGTGGAGGCCTCCCGCTTCACGCCGTCGGCATGACGCTGCGGATCACCGGTGCAGCCACGGGCGACCTCTCGATCGAGGGTCCCGACGACACGCTCGACGCCTCGGGCTGCCTGGTCACGCCGGGCCTGGTCAACGCCCACCATCATCTGCTGCAGACCGCGTTCCGCACCCTGCCCGGGACGCGCGGCGTCCCGATGGCGACCTGGCTGCCCACGATGGCGGCGGCCTACGACCGCGTCGGGGTCGACGCCGAGCTCACCTACACCGCCGCGCGGGCCGGGCTCGCCGAGTCGCTGCTCTGCGGGGTGACGACGGTGGCCGACCACCACCTGACCTGGCCGGCCGCCCTGACACCCGAGGAGACGGTGCCGCTGGCACAGGGGACCGCACGGGCGGCGGCCGAGCTGGGCGCCCGCCTGGTCCTCGTCCGCGGTGCCGCCCGGGACGACCCCGAGTCCGCGGCGCACAGCGCCGACCTGATCGCGGAGGCGCTGGTGGGGGACGCACCCGGCGGGGTGAGCGCCGACGGCATGCTGCAGGTCGCGGTCGGGCCGGCCGGGGTGCACTCCGATCCGGAGCAGACCTTCCGGCTGATGGGGGAGGTGGCTGCCCGGCGCGGGCTGCGGCGGCGTACCCAGGCCAACGAGCAGGTCGACGTCGCGATCGCGGCGGAGCGCTACGGCCGCCGCCCGATCGACCTGCTGGAGGAGTGGGGCTGGCTCGCGCCCGACGTGACCCTGGCCCATCTGTGCGACGTGACGCCGGACGAGATCCGGAGGCTGAGCGCGGCCGGGGTGAGCGCCACCCATGCGCCCGGCTGCGACCTCCCGATGGGGTGGGGGATCGCGCCGGTCGCCGCGCTCCGCGAGGCCGGGGTCGAGGTCGGGCTCGGCACCAGCGGTGGCGGCAGCAACGACGCCGGCCACCTGCTCGCCGATGCCCGTCTCGCCATGCAGGTGGCGCCGCTGGTGGGTCCTCCGCTGGCGGCCGCCGACGTGCTCGCGATGGCGACCACCGGCTCAGCGGCCGGCCTCGGCCGTCCGAGGCTGGGGGAGCACCAGGACCTGTGCGTCTGGGACGTCTCCGGGGTCGCCGACGCCGGCGTCCACGACCCGGTCGCCGGCCTGCTGTGGGCCTCGCCCGGGCGGCGTCCGCGGCACGTGGTCGTGACCGGCCGGGTCGTCGTCCGCGACGGGGTGCTCACCACCGCCGACGAGCGCGAGATCGTCGCGGATCTGGGGCGGCTCAGCGCCTGAGCTGCTCCTTGACCACCAGCAGCCTGAAGAGCCCGCCGTCGGCGCTGGCCCAGCGGTGCCGTACGCCGCCGGGGATGTAGACCGAGTCGGCGGTCTCCATGACCTGCTCCTCGCCGTCCAGGTCGATCCGGAGCGTCCCGCCGACCACGTAGACGAACTCGTCCTCCTCGTGCTGCCAGTAGCGGTCCCAGGCCGACCTGTCGCCGGTGAACTCCATCGGGATGAAGGCGTGGTCGGCCCCGGCGACCAGTGCCTGCACGGCGCCGTTGGACGCCTCCGCGGTGCCGGGGTCGGAGCGGCGTACGACCGTCACGGGGCCGGCGGAGGCGCTCTCGACGCTGTCTGCGAGCAGCGCCTGCTGGGTCGTGCCCAGCGTCTCGGCGATCCGGAACAGCGAGGACATCGAGGGCCGCGCCATCCCACGCTCGATCTGGCTCAGGAACGGGTGCGACAGGTCGGTCGCCTCGGCGAGCTGGACCAGCGTCATCCCCCGCCCCTTGCGCAGCTCCCGCACGCGGGCGCCCAGCCGCAGCACCGAGCGATCCAGGGACTGTCGCGGATTCCGAGTCACCTGCCCAACCTAGCCGTGGACGGCGCTCCGTGTTCACCGCGTCACGAGGAACTCACGGTTCCGTCGCGTGTCAGAAACAACACATCCGTTCCTGCTCTGCGAAACGGAGTTTCGAAATGGTGTCGACAGCGGTAGTAGGTTGATGGGCATGACCGTTCCTCCTGTGGTCAGACAGGAACAGCTCATCGACGAGATCGCCCTCCACCTCGCTGACGAGGTAGAGGGCGACTGGTCCACGTTGGTCTTCAACCACCGCAACCTGTCCATGTTCTTCACCGGCCGCATCGACGTCCATCGCCCGGACGGCAGCTTCGCGCACGCCCGGCCACCCGACACGATCCTCGCCCTGACCGATGAGCTCCGGCGGGTGATGTACGAGCCCGGCAAGGGGGCCTGGTTCTCCGCGCGCTGGACCATCGCGTGCGAGGGCGGCGAGACGCCCACGACGAGCGTCGCGTTCAACTACGACGACGAACCCGTCTGGCGCTGGCCTGCGCACCCAGGGCTGTACGCCCTCGACCTCGAGACCTTCCCACGTGACGAGGATCGCATCCCCACCTGGCTGCGGCAGAAGGTCAACGGCGCCCGCCGCACGCTGTAGGGACGCCGGTCGACCGTCTCGCTTGGGAAGGACCCACAAGGAATCCCGGCGAAGCCTGTCGGAGTTGAGCGGTCACAGGAGTGGCGGCAGATGAAAGGGTCTGCACCGTGCCACAGGTCTCTCGAATTGCCATCGTCAACCGCGGTGAAGCCGCGATGCGTCTGATCCATGCCGTCCGCGACCTCAACGCGCGGGATACATCCGTTGGGACGATCCGCACCATCGCGCTGCACACCGACGTCGACGCCGGGTCGGCGTTCGTACGCGAGGCCGACGAGGCCTACTTGCTCGGCGCCGCCGCGGATCGCCCGTACCTCGATCTCGCCGTCCTCGAGCAGGCGCTCGTCGCCTCCCGGGCCGACGCCGCCTGGGTCGGCTGGGGTTTCGTGGCCGAGGACCCCGCCTTCGCCGAGCTGTGCGACCGGCTGGGCGTCACCTTCATCGGCCCCAGCGCCGAGGCCATGCGGAAGCTGGGCGACAAGATCGGCTCGAAGCTGATCGCCGAGGAGGTCGGCGTCCCGGTCGCTCCCTGGAGCCGCGGGGGCGTGAACACGCTGGAGGAGGCGCTCTCGAGCGCCGAGGAGATCGGCTACCCGCTCATGCTCAAGGCGACCGCCGGTGGTGGCGGACGCGGCATCCGGAAGGTCACCTCCGGTGCCGAGCTCGCCGAGGCGTACCAGCGCACCCGGGACGAGGCGGAGCGGGCCTTCGGCAGCGGCGTCGTCTTCCTCGAGAAGCTGGTCACCGACGCCCGCCACGTCGAGGTCCAGGTCATCGCCGACGGTCAGGGCACCGCCTGGGCGATCGGCGTACGCGACTGCTCCGTGCAGCGGCGCAACCAGAAGGTCATCGAGGAGTCGTCCTCCCCGCTGCTGACCGAGGAGCAGTCCGCTGAGCTCAAGGCGTCCGCCGAGCGGCTCGCCACGGCGGTGGGCTACGCCGGAGCCGGCACCGTCGAGTTCCTCTACCACCCGGGCGAGAAGACGTTCGCCTTCCTCGAGGTCAACACCCGCCTCCAGGTCGAGCACCCCATCACCGAGGCCGTGACCGGCACCGACCTGGTCGCGCTGCAGATCCAGGTCGCCTCCGGCGTACCGCTCACCGGCGACCGGCCGCTCGAGCGCGGCCACGCGGTCGAGGCCCGGCTCAACGCCGAGGACCCGGACCGCGACTTCGCGCCCGCTCCGGGCCGGATCAGCCGCCTCGAGTTCCCCGCCGGCCCCGGCATCCGCGTCGACACCGGCGTGGCCGAGGGCGACACCATCCCGGCCGACTTCGACTCGATGATCGCCAAGGTGATCGCCTGGGGCGCCGACCGCGAGCAGGCGCTGGCACGACTGCGCCGGGCGATGGGGGAGACCACCGTCATCATCGACGGCGGCGCGACCAACAAGAGCTTCATCCTCGACCTCCTCGACCAGCCCGAGGTCACCACCGGCCGGCCTGCCTGGGCCGACACCGGATGGATCGACCGGGTGCGCGGCGAGGGACGGCTCCAAGCGGCCCGGCACGCCGGCGTCGCGCTCGTCGCCGCCGCGATCGAGGGGTACGACGAGGCCGAGCGCGGCGAGATCGCCCGCATGCTCCAGACCGCCCAGGGTGGCCGGCCCCAGATCCAGCACGACCCAGCCCGCACCATCGAGCTCAAGCTGCGCGGGGCGACGTACGCCCTGACCGTGCGGCAGTCCGGACCCGCCCGCTACCAGGTCACCATCACGGCCGGCGGCGAGCGGCGCACCCTCACCGCCACCCTCGACCGGATCGACGAGGTGCACGGCCGGCTCACGGTCGACGGCCACCGCTACCGGCTGGTGACCGCCACCCACGGCCCCGTCCATCTGGTCGAGGTCGACGACGTGATGCACCGGGTCAGCCGCGACGAGGGCGGTATGGTCCGCGCCCCCGCGCCGGCGCTGGTCGTCTCCACCCCGCTCGCCGTCGGCGACGAGGTGGCAGCCGGTCACCCCGTGCTGGTGCTGGAGTCGATGAAGATGGAGACCGCGCTGACCGCGCCGTTCACCGGCCGGGTCAAGGAGCTGCTGGTCCGGGTCGGGAGCCAGGTCGAGACCGCGGCGCCGCTGCTGCGCCTGGAGCCGACCGGCGAGGCCGAGGGCGAGGCGACCACCGCCACCCTGGCCGACCTCGATCTGCCCGAACCCACCACCGAGCCCGGCCGCAGCAACGGCGCCCTGGACGACCTGAGCAGCCTGCTGCTCGGCTACGACGTCGAGGACGATCAGCGTCCGGCGCTGCTCGCCGCGCATCTGGCCTCTCGCTCCACCCGCGAGCCCGCGGAGACTCTGCGCGTCGAGATGGACCTGCTGGCCCTGTTCGCCGACTTCGCCGAGCTCAGCCGCAACCGCCCGGCCGGTGACGAGCCGTCCACCGAGCTGCGCGTGCACAGCTCGCGGGAGTACTTCCACACCTACCTGCGCAGCCTCGACCCCGACCGGGGTGCGCTCCCGGACCACTTCCGCGACAAGCTGCTTCGGGTGCTCGCGCACTACGGCGTCACCGACCTCGAACGTACGCCGGAGCTCGAGCGCGCGGTGTTCCGCATCTTCCTCGCCCAGCAGCATCCCTCCGACGTCGACGTGGCGATCGGGGTGCTGCAGCGCTGGCTCGGCGACCCGCCGCCCGCGATGGAGGACGCCGCCGCGGTCCGCGCGCTGCTCGAGCGGATGGTGCGCGCCACGCAGCTCCGGTTCGCCGTGGTCGGCGACCTGGCCCGCTCCGTACGGTTCGGCTGGTTCGACCAGCCGCTGGTCGATGACGAGCGCCGCGCGGTGCTGGAGGGTGTGCCAGCCGAGGTCGCCGCCCTCACCGACCCGAACGCCCCCGACCGGGCCGCCCGCGTCGACGCGCTGGCGGCCGTCCCCGAGCCGCTGGTCGGCTTCCTCCGCGACCGGCTGATCGAGGGACTCCCCGAGAGCGAGCCGCTGTTGGAGGTGCTGGTCCGGCGCCACTACCGCGACTACCACCTGCACGACCTGACCGTCATCGGCACGGGCAATGGCGACGGACGCCCGCTCGTGCACGCCGAGTACGCCACGGACGACAAGGGCGCGACCCGGGTGGTGTCCACCATCGGCGACGTGACCGAGCTCGCCAGCCCCGACGGCGAGCTCGGTGTCGCCATCACCTCGGCGCTGAGCTCCGACCACGATGACGTCGTCGAGATCTACCTGCGCTGGACGGATGCGCCCACCGATCCGGACCTCGCCTCGGCCGAGCTCGCCAAGATGCTCGCCGGCCACGAGTTCGCCCGCCGCGCCCGTCGCGTCTCGGTCGCGGTGTGCCATGCCGCGCCGCAGCCGATCGACTACTTCACCTACCGACACCACGCAGACGGCGCCCCGCAGACCCCGACCGCCGAGCTAGTCGAGGACAGCCTGGTCCGGGGCATGCACCCGATGGTCGGTCGCAGGCTCAACCTGTGGCGGCTCAGCGAGTTCGACGTCACCAGGCTCGCCGCGCCCGACGATGTGCTGCTCTACGAGTGCGTCGCCCGGGCCAACCCGGCCGACCGCCGGCTCGTCGCGGCCGCCCAGGCCCGCCAGCTCGCCGTGGTCCGCGACGACGAGGGCCGCGTGATCGCGCTGCCGCACGTCGAGCGTGCCGTGGAGAACTGCCTCGAGGCGATCCGCCGCGTACGCACCGCCCGGGGCCGCGAGGGCACCAAGCTCGACGTGAACCACGTGTGGGTGACGGTGTGGCCGGTCGTCGAGGCGGATCTCGACCAGATCACCGCGCTCCAGAGCAAGATCACCCCGCTCAGCGAGGGCGCCGGGATCGAGGAGGTGCTCGCGCAGGGCCGGGTGGCCGGGCGGGACGGCGGCGACCCGACCCCGCTGGCCATCCGCTTCCACGCCAAGCCGGGCTCGGGCGTCGTGGCCGACGTCATCGAACCGCCCACCGAGCCGCTTGCCCCGATGGACGAGTACGCCGCCAAGGTGCTGCGCGCCCGACGCCGCGGCCTCGTCTACCCCTACGAGCTCCAGCGCGCCCTGGCCGGGAGCGGCACGGTCGTCGAGCACGACCTCGACGCCGACGGCGTACTCGTACCCGTCGATCGTGCTCCCGGGCTCAACAGCGCCGGCATCATCGTCGCCGTCGTGACCACCCCGAGCCCTCTCTACCCCGAGGGCATCAGCAGAGTCGTGCTCTGCGGTGACCCGCTCAAGTCCCTCGGGGCGCTCTCGGAGCCCGAGTGTGCCCGGGTGATCGCGGCCATCGACCTCGCCGAGCGGATGAAGGTCCCGGTCGAGTGGTTCGCGGTGTCGGCCGGTGCGCGGATCTCGATGGAGAGCGGCACCGAGAACATGGACTGGGTCGCGGCCGCGCTGCGCCGGATCGTCCAGTTCACCCAGGAGGGCGGCGAGATCAACATCGTCGTCGCCGGGATCAACGTCGGTGCCCAGCCGTACTGGAACGCCGAAGCGACGATGCTGATGCACACCAAGGGCATCCTGGTGATGACCCCGGACAGCGCGATGGTGCTGACCGGCAAGCAGTCGCTCGACTTCTCCGGCGGTGTCTCCGCCGAGGACAACCACGGGATCGGCGGCTACGACCGGGTGATGGGCCCGAACGGGCAGGCGCAGTACTGGGTGCCCGACCTGGCCGGTGCCTTCCGGGTGCTCATGGCGCACTACGAGCACAGCTACGTGGTTCCCGGCGAGACCGGGCCGCGTCGCGCGCCGACCTCCGACCCGGTCGACCGCGACGTGTCGTCGTTCCCCCACGCGGGTGACTTCGCATGCGTCGGCGAGATCTTCTCGGCCGAGCACAACCCCGACCGCAAGCGACCCTTCGACATCCGCACGGTGATGCGGGCCTTGGCCGACGCCGACCACGAGATGCTCGAGCGGTGGGCCGGCATGGCCGATGCCGACACCGCCGTGGTCGTAGACACCCGGATCGGCGGCTACCCCGTCAGCCTGGTCGGCATCGAGTCCAAGCCGGTGCCGCGCGCCGGCTTCCCTCCCACCGACGGTCCGGACACCTACACCGCGGGCACCCTGTTCCCGCGGTCGTCGAAGAAGGTCGCGCGCGCGATCAACGCGGCGTCGGGCAACCGGCCGCTGGTGGTGCTCGCCAACCTGTCCGGCTTCGACGGCTCCCCGGAGTCGATGCGCAACCTGCAGCTCGAGTACGGCGCCGAGATCGGCCGCGCGGTCGTCAACTTCCAGGGCCCGATCGTCTTCTGCGTCATCTCCCGCTACCACGGGGGTGCGTTCGTGGTGTTCTCCAAGCACCTGAACCCGTCGATGACCGTCCTCGCCATCGAGGGTTCGTACGCCTCGGTCCTCGGCGGTGCTCCTGCGGCGGCCGTCGTGTTCGCTGCGGAGGTCTCCAAGCGGGCGGCGGCCGATCCTCGGGTCGCCGCGCTCGAGGAGCGCATCGCCCACGCCGAGGACGGAGAGCGCGGCGAGCTCGTCGTCGAGCTGGCCGAGCTCCGCGCCCAGCTGCGGGCGGACAAGATCGCCGAGGTCGCGGCCGAGTTCGACGACGTGCACGACATTCACCGCGCCGTCGAGGTCGGCTCGGTCGACGAGGTCATCGCGGCCAGCGACCTGCGGCCCAAGGTGATCGACGTCATCGAGCGGGCGTGGGGCAACGGGTGACCGACCGAGGTCACCACAGGTCCTAGGTCGCCGGGCTGGAGCCCAGGGAGGCGGATGGCTCCCTGGGCCGGCCGGCTCCGACCAGAACCTGGAGAACGACCAGCAGGGCGAGCACCAGGGCCAGGCACCACCAGAGCCGGTCCATCGTGACGTCGTTGCCCCAGAGCAGGACCACGCCGCCCAACGCCACCACGGCGACCCGAAGCCAGGTCACGTTGGCGGCGACCCAGCTGCCCGCGCCGCCGACCGGACCGTCTCCCAGGCGAGCGCCGACGCTCTCGAGGCCACCCCCGATGGTCGTACGTGCGGTGGTGCCGTACCTGTTGGAACCGGCGAACCAGCCGGCGAGCACGATCACCAGACCGAGCCACAGCACCACCTGCTGGCCGCGGTCGAGGTAGGTGAGCAGGGTGTCGAAGAAGACCCTGCTCGCCGGCCCGAAATCGGTGCCGGAGAGCGCATTGACGAACATCTGCTCCCCGATGGACAGCACCCATGCCAGGAGCAGGGCGTTGGCGGCGATGACCGCTCCGATCCACACCGCCATCCGAGGCCGGCGGCGGGCCAGCACCAAGGCGGCCAGGAACAGGACCCCGACCACGGGCAGGAGCCACTGGGCCACCGGGTTCGAGAACGCGTAGATCGTGCGTACCTGCCGGAGCTGGGGTGCGTCCATCAGCACGATCTGACGGTCGGTCTCCGGGATGGGCAGGTTCTCGACGATGGTCAGCCCCCGGTCGACGAGCCGCTCCTTGACCCGTTCGATGACCTCGTCGACGTCGAGCACGACCTGGTCGCCCTGGAGCGACACGGCCCCGGTGTCGTCGCCGTTCAGGATCCGCTGGAGGGTCTGCTGCGCCCTGGTGTTGGCCAGGACCCAGATGTCGGCGAACTCGTCGGAGGCGATGAACGCGCGGACCTCGCGCTCCACCAGGCCGTTGATGGCCGCGGCAAGAGGCGCCACGAGCTGCTCCAAGCGCGGTCTGTCCGCGATCACGCCGGCGAAAGCGGTGTTGAGGATCGCCTCGACGTCGACCTGCTGCTGGATCGCCTCCGTGACCCGGGTCGCGATCACGTCCTGCACCTCGGGAGACTCCACG
Source organism: Nocardioides sp. NPDC000445 (assembly GCF_040300245.1). NCBI lineage: Bacteria > Bacillati > Actinomycetota > Actinomycetes > Propionibacteriales > Nocardioidaceae > Nocardioides > Nocardioides sp. NPDC000445. The sequence continues at coordinate 122,853 of NZ_JBEPDH010000005.1, forward strand.
AGGGGGCCGACGGTCTCGACGTACCGCTCGGCGTCGTTCAAGGTGCGCTGCCCCCAGTAGGCCACCGCGGCCGGCGTGGTCAACAACCCGGCCAGCACCAGGCAGATCACCGCCGCGATCGAGCGGCCTCGTGAGGGTCGATCCGCGGTGGTGGCCAGCTGGTCGTCGGTGGGTTCTCGGAGTTCGCGGGTGGTGGGCGAGTCGTTCGACATGGTGGTGGTCCTCTCGACAGGTCCCGTCTTCGAACGAGGCCGGTTCCCAGGCTGTCCGGCGGGTCCGTCCGGGGACATCACCCGGAGCGGGCGAACCCGCGGCCCGCCGGCCGGTCGTCTCGAGCCGGTCGAGGGCCAGGTCAGCGGGTGATGTCGCGCCCGTGCGCCGTCAGCGCCCAGATGACGAAGATGTCGACAGCGATGATCAGCGTCGACCAGAACGGCGAGTAGGGGATGAACGCGAAGTTGGCGCAGGCACTCAGCACGGCCAGCGTGACTCCGATGACGCGACCCCAGACCATGCCGTTGAGCACAGCGAAGCCCGCGAACACCACGAGCAGTCCCAGCAGCAGGTGGATCCAGCCCCAGCTGGTGGCGTCGAGCTGGAGCAGGTAGTTCGGAGTCGTGACGTAGAACTCGTTCTCGAAGAGGGCGACGAGGCCGGAGAAGGCCTGGAAGCTGCCGGCCATGATCATCATCACGCCGGCGAACAGGATGAAGCCGGTCGCCCAGGTGCTGGGCGGCGGTTCCTGCGCCTTCCAGGTGGTCTCATCGTTCAATGGGGTCTGTTCGGTCATGACGGGACGCTCCTTGGATTGCCGCCGACCGCGAGGGACTCGATGTCGGGTCGTGAGGTGAACGGACGATCTCAATCTGGTCGCCCGGACCCGTGGGCGAATCACTCTCATTGTGTGAAACGTGAGGGCGTCAGGACTGAGACAGTGGCCGTAGAGTGCGCCGGCTCTGCCCACAACTCATCCGTCAGGGATGAGACGTCGTGCTGCCCGGATCTCTAGCGTGCGAAGCGTGGAAGACGCTGGTGAAGCCGCGCGAACGGCCGCTGGGCTCGACGACGTTCTGCTGGACGTCAAGCTCTCGGTTCCCGAGCTGCCGCTCAGCCTGGTGAGCAGGGCCCCTCTGATCGAGGCGGCCCGGAACAGCGGCGCGCCGTCGGTCGGGATCACCGCGCCCGCCGGCTACGGCAAGTCCACACTCCTGGCGCAGTGGGCACAGGCCGAGGACCGCCCGGTCGGTTGGGTGTCACTCGACCGCCTGGACGACGACGCCGGCGCCCTGCTCGTGCTGCTCGCCTCGGCGTACGCGCGGGCAGTTCCGTCTCAGCAGGGCGTGGTCGCCGACGTGAGAGGACTGGGCGTCTCGCCGTTGGGGCGCTCCGCACCGCACCTGGCCGCCGCCCTCAGCCGAAGCCCGGAACCCTTCGTGCTGATGGTGGATGACCTGCATGAGCTGCACTCCTCGGCCTGTCACGATGTGCTGAGCGTGGTCATCTCAGGTGTACCGGCCGGCTCCCAGCTGGTGTCGGCGAGCCGCGTCGAGCAGCCCCACCTGGCTCGGCTGCGCGCCTCTGGCGCCGTCCTCGACGTGCTGGGACCCGACCTGGCGCTGGACGTGACGGGTGCCGAGCAGATCTTCACCGCGGCACAGGTGCCGCTCACGCGTGACCAGGCGATGGTGGTGACCGAACGGACGGAGGGTTGGGCGGCCGGCCTGCACCTGGCGGCGATGATCGCTCGGGACACGAGACAGGACGTGTCGAGCATCTCCGGCGACGACCGGTACGTGGCCGACTACCTCTACCGGGAGTCGCTGAGCCACCAGGACGAGGCGACGCAACGGTTCCTGCGGCGTACCGCTGTGCTCGACCGGCTCTGTGGCTCCCTGTGCGATGCGCTGTCGGGGGACACCGACGGTCAGAACCGGCTTCTCGCGCTCGAGGGATCCAACTCGTTCCTGCTCCCGCTCGACCGGCGGCGGGAGTGGTACCGCTATCACCCGCTCTATCGCGAGTTCCTGCTCGGAGAGCTGCGTCGGGTCGAACCCGAGGTCGTCGCGAAGCTGCACCTGCGGGCCGCCGACTGGTTCGAGACCAACGAGTCCTCGGCGATGGCCCTCGAGCACCTGCTGAACACGCCCGAGCGGGATCGGAGCGTCCAGATCGCGACGCAGCTGGTGCTGCCGACCTACAGCGCCGGGCAGATGTCGACCGTAAGGCGGTGGCTGTCCGTGCTCGGTGACTCGGCCATCGAGGAACACCCTCCGTTGGCCGTGCTGGCCGCCTGGATGGACGTGCTCGGCGGCGACCCTCTCGGGGCGCAACGCTGGGCTGCCGTGGCAGAGGCTGCGGAGTACGACTGGGTGCCGATGGACGGCACCGCATCGTTCGAGTCGGCGCGCGCCATGTTGCGGGCCGCCATGTGCCCGGCAGGACCTGCGGCGATGATGCGTGATGCCGACCTCGCCATGGTCCAGGAACCGCCGTGGAGCCCGTGGCGCGACACAGCCCTGGCCGACGCCGCCGAGGCGCAGCTGCTCCTGGGGGACGTCGAACGGGCCGCCGCCCTGTTCGCCGAGAGCTCCACCGCCGGAGCCGAGCTCGGCAACACCGACACCATCGTCAACGCTCAGGCCGAGCTCGCGCTGTTGGCCATGGAAGGCGGACGATGGGACGAGGCGGCGGAGCGGGTCGCCGCCGCCCTCGCCGTCGTCGAGAAGAACCGGATGTACGACTACGCGATGAGCGTCCTCGCGTTCGCGGCCGCTGCCCGGCTCGGGTTGCACGACGGGGATCTCGGTGAGGTCGACCGGCAGCTGACTCGGGCCATGCGTGCGCGTCCGTCCTGCACGTACGTGCTGCCGCATCTGGCCGTGCGCAGTCGCCTCCAGCTGGCCAGGGTGTTCTGGGCACGCGGGGACCAGACGTCCGCCCGGCATCTGCTGCGCGAGATCGACGACGTACTGCAGCGCCGACCGGAGCTCGGGGTGCTGGTCGACCAGGTCGCGAGGCTGCGCGCCAGGATCAACTCCTCGGAACGTGCCAGCGCTGGCAGGCCGCCGCTGAGCCCGGCCGAGCTGCGCCTGCTGCCCTACCTCCAGACCCACCTCACCATCGCCGAGATCGGCGAGCGACTGTTCGTCTCGCGCAACACCGTCAGCTCGCAGGTCGCCTCGATCTACCGGAAGCTGGGCGTCACATCGCGCAGCGATGCGGTCCGGCAGGTCATCTCGATCGGGCTCCTCGGCTCCTAGCCGTCCGCAGGCGGTCCTTGCGCGGGGAACCGGTTGGCCGCGGGTACGGCGCTGAACCCGTGTGCCATCACGCTGAGCAGGACCGTGAGCGAGATGACCGCCACCACATCCTCGCCCGCGACATGGAGATCTTCCAGCGCGATCAACGCGAAGATGACCGACGCCAGGCCGCGCGGGCCGAACCAGCCGACGAACACCACGCTGTAGCGGTCGAGCCCCGCTCCGAGCAGTGCCAGCACGACCGGCAGCATGCGAACGACGGTGAGGCTGAGCACGGCGTAGCCCAGCATCGTCCAGCTCCACGAGTCCTGGACGACCGGAATCGCCAGCGCGCCGAAGATCAGCCAGCTGATCATCGAGGCCATGTCGCTGGACTGGTCGACGAAGTAGACCTCCTTCTCGCCGCTGCGCCCGGCAACGGTGCCGAAGACCAGGCCGCCCACGAAGGCGGCGACGAACCCGTTCCCGTCCGTGAGCAGTGCTACGGCGTACGCCAACAGAGCCAGTGCGAGCACGGCCGGCCCGCCGAGCTCCTCGGACAGCCAGCCCCGCTTGCGTGCCCGCCTGGTGACCACGCCGCCCACGCTGCCGACGACGATGCCCGCGAGCAGGCCGATCAGCAGGGACACGACGGCGCCGCCGGGGCTTTCGACACCGAGCACCCCCTCCTCGACCGCGACACCGGCGATCGCCACCAGCACGATCGGGGTGACGATTCCGTCGTTGAGCCCGCTCTCCACGTTTAGCACGCTTCGCACCTTCGCGGGCACGTGAGGGTTCGACATGACGGGTGCGCCGAGGGCAGCATCCGTCGGCGCGAGCGCGGCGCCGACCAGGAGCGCCGCCCACGGGTCGAAGCCGAGCACGATCATCGCGGCTCCGGTGCCGAAGGTGATCGTCAGCGGCAGACCGACACCGAGCAGCCGGACGTACGTGCTCAGATCGCGTCGGAACTGCTCGAGCCGGACCCGCGATGCATCCGCGAAGAGGACCCAGACGAGGGTGACCTCCGCGATGACCTTGACCAGCTCGGGTTCGGCCTCGAGCTCGAGAAGGCCGAGTACGTCCGCGAACACCCAGCCGCCCGCCACGAACACGATGGGGGCGGTGAGCCCCAGCTGTTGGAGGCGACCTGCGAGGACGCACCACGCGACGATCGTCGCGAGAACCGCTACGAGCGCCGAGGTTTCCATGGGCGGACCTCCCGGTCGGCTCAGCGTGGGTGTATCACTCCCGTGTATCACGGACCGGGTGGGGAAGTGCGCCGTTCGCCAGGAGTGATGGGTTCAGGATCCCTTGTCGCGGAACACATCGGCGAGCGGATCCGCCTCGAAGTAGGCGGTCTTGATCCGCATCCACTCGCCGTCGAGGACCATGTCCTTCAGGACCTCGTCGATCTGTTCCTTGCGCCGGTCGCCGGAGCGGATCACGAATCCGATCGGGGCGTCCTTGACCGGGTAAACGATCGGCTCCTCCAGGGCGATGGGCGCGCTCTTGATGATCGACTGAGCGTAAGGAGCCCCATGGAACAACGCGTCCGCTTCGCCTCGCTCGATCAACCCGATGGCAGCGCCCACGTCGGGGGCCTTGACGATCTCGACGTCGTGGTACTTCTCTTCGAGGTAGGACCCTTGGACGGCGCCGTCGACGACCGCGATCCTCTTCCCGTTGACGTCACCGCGCTTCCGGATGGTCGATCCCTCGGGGGTGAGGAAGGCGACGTACGTCGAGAAGTACGGCGCGCTGAAGTCGAACTCCCGCTCGAGGTCCGAGGTGCTCGTGACCTGGGCCCCGATCATGTCGATCTCTCCCGCTCGCAGGGCCGGGAAGAGCTCGTTGAAGTCCATCGCCACGAACTCGGGCTCGACGCCCATGCCTTCGGCGACGCTGCGGGCCATCTCGTAGTCGAAGCCCCTGGTCTCGCCGCCGCTCTGGTAGTAGACGGGTTCGGTGCTGTCGACACCGATCCGAAGGGTGTTGCTGCTGCTGACCGCGGCGCTCGCCTGTCCGCTGGCGGATGGCGTGCGGTCCGAGAAGTGTCCGCTGAAGGCGATCGCGCCCAGAAGAGCCACGGCACCGGCGACGACCAACTTGATCTGGTTCATTTATGTGTGGGGGTCCTGTTGCTGGCGATGGCTGGCATGCCAGCCCGAGCGGTAAGGCGTGAGTCAGCCAATCGGACCCGTAAGTCAGGTGGAGCCTGGCTAGACCAACACGGCGCGAACGGAGGACGAACCCCGGGTGACGTGGCCGGCATCGGTGATGACGGTCACGACGCCACCTCCGCGACCAGGTGCACGATGACCAGGTCGTCGGCCTCCAACAGAGGCGCGATCACGCCGACCTCGTCGAGCAGCCGGCCGCTCATCACCGCGCCGCCGGCGTACCACGCGGGTCGCGGGCGGTCCACGGGCGACACCGCCAGAGGCACCGGCGTCACCCGGTACGCCTTCTCCGGGGACAGGCCGGGGAACCGAACGCGGCCGGCCGGCTGGCCCAGGGTGAGGTCGAGCGCCGAGAGGCGGAACAGCGCCTCGCGCCCGTCAGGAGCGACCACGCCGTCCAGCTGCAGGCCGTCGGGCACGGTGTCCGCCCGCACGACGCGGCCGGAGTGGAGCAGACCGCGGAACCGCTTGTGCAGCGCGATCCAGGCCCGGAGCTCCTCGCGCTCCTCGTCGGTCATGGTGGTGAGGTCCCACTCGATGCCGAGGTGTCCCCATATGGCGGTGCCGGCACGGAAGCGCAGGGTGTGCCGGCGTCCGGTGGTGTGGTCGGTGCTCGATCCCACGTGGGTGCCCATCAGCTCGGGCGGGAGGGTCAGCCCGGTCCACCGGACCAGACGGTGCCCTTCGTGTGCGTCGATGCAGTCGGAGACCCAGGCCCGGTCGGTCCGCTCGAGGACTCCCAGGTCGAGGCGCCCGCCACCTCCGGAGCAGGCCTCGATCTCGAGCCCCGGGTGCCGCGCACGGAGTGCGTCCATCATGCGGTAGGTCGCCAGGGTCTGCAGGTGGACGCCGGGGCGGCGGTCCTGGCCGCGACCCGCGCCGGTCAGGGCACGGTTGTGGTCCCACTTGATGTAGGCGATGCGGTAGCGGTCCACCAGCGCCGAGATCTGGCCGAACACGTGGTCCCAGGCGTCCGGGTTGGCGAGGTCGAGGACGTGCTGGTCGCGCGAGCTGATGCCGGGACCGGCGTGGGTGCCGAGGATCCACTCGGGATGCGCCCGGGCGACGTCGGAGTCGAGGCTGACCATCTCGGGCTCGAACCACAGCCCGAACTCCATGCCCAGGCTGTGCACGGTCTTCACCAGCTGGGTGAGCCCGTCGGGGAACACGTCCTCGTCCACGACCCAGTCACCCAGGGAGGTCGTGGCGTCGCGCCGGCCCTTGAACCAGCCGTCATCGAGGACGTACCGCTCGACGCCCAGGTCGGCCGCACGCTCGGCGAGCTCGACGAGCTTCGGCATGTCCATGTCGAAGTAGACCGCCTCCCAGGTGTTGAGGAGTACGGGTCGCGCGCGCCGTGGGTGCACGTCCCGCGCCCTCAGGTGCTCGTGGAAGCGGCCGGAGAACGCATCGAGCCCCTCGCCCCAGGAGGCGTAGAGCCAGGGCGAGGCATAGGTCTCGTCGTGGCCCAGCACCATCTCGCCGGGCATGAGCAGCTCGCCTCCGCGCAGCAGCTTCCAGCCCGTGAAGGAGTTCTCGGCGCAGAGCACCTGGTTGCCGCTCCAGCCGAGGTGAACACCCCAGACCCGACCGGCACGGAAGCCGAACCCGGACCGACCGGCACACAGCACGGTGGCCGAGTCGTGGCCGGGACGACCTCCCCAGGCCTCGCGGACGTGCTGTCCCTGGGTGAACGCGTGGCGCTGCGGGGTGCGCTCGTGGGCGTGCCGACCCGCCATGTCGAGGAGCTCGTCGGCCTCGGTCGGCACCGGCAGAGCCGGCTCGAGCAGCGTCACCTCGTACGGCGTCGCCTCGAGGTTCCGTACGCTGGCGCGGAGGCGCATCAGACCGTTCCCGAACAGCTCGATCTCGGTGGTCACCTCCACCCCGGCCGGCCCGTCCAGCGCGACGCTGGTGAGCCGGGTGCAGTCGGTCGACTCGGTGACCGTGTGGTCCACCGAGTCGAAGGTGAGCGCCCAGGCCTGGCCGGCGCGGCTGCCCAGCAGACCCGGACGACCCACCCAGCCACTGGTCTGCTGCGGCAGCACCGATGCCCACGAGTGCTGATAGATCGCCCCGTCGAGGCTCGGCATCTCCAGCGAGCGGAGAAGGTCGGGAAGGTGCTCGACCGCGGTCTCGCCGAGATCCGGCCCCCAGTGGAGGACGCAGGGGAGCTCGGTGGGGTCCAGCCGGACGACCAGGCTGGTGTCGCCGCGCCGGAGGTGCACGCCGCGGGCGCGCTCGTCGGTCATCGGGCGGTGCGGGTGAACACGGCCACCCCGGAGCCGGCCAGCTCGGCGACGCCGCGATCGGCATCCGAGGAGAACATCGGCTCGCCGAGGCCGCCCAGCTCGCCCAGCTCGCCGAGGTCGACGATGTCGTCGGTCCGGTTGACCAGGAACCAGTACTCCCTCTCGCCGTCCGCGCGGATGGCGAGCTCCACCCTGCCGCGAAGCCCCGGGGGCAGCTCGCTGTCCACCCCGGCGGCCTCGAGCAGTCGGGCCAGCAGCGGCTCGAGACCGTCCGCACCCAACCGCGTGGAGACGTACGTGGCCGAGCCGTGAGCCAGGGCCCGTCGGGTCACCGCCGGGCGCCCCGCCTGCAGGCCGGTCTTGTACGACGCGAGGACCTGTGTGCCGGGATCCGTCGTGGTGATCCGGTCGGTCCACCGGGTCCCGGTACTGCCGTCGTCGAGAACGACCTCGCTCCCGTCCAGGAGCGGCCCGAACTCCTCGATGCGGATGCCGAGCAGGTCCCGCAGCGCACCCGGGTAGCCACCCGGCCACACGTGGTTGTTCTCGTCCACGACACCGGAGAAGTACGTCGTGACCAGGTGGCCGCCGCGGTCGACGAACGTCCTCAGCAGGTCGGCCGTCGCGGCCGGCATCACGTGCAGCACCGGCGCCACCACCACGTCGTACCCGTGGAGCGGCGCGCCGACGGGCAGGACATCGGCCCGGACACCGAGCGCGAGGAACGCGACGTACCAGTCGAGCGCCTCCGCCCGATGGCTCACCGAGGAGCTCGGGTTGGCCTCCAGATCGAGGGTCCACGACGACTCGATGTCGAAGAGGATCGCGGCCCGGGCCTGCTGGCGCCGAGCCCCGACGACGGGGGCGAGCCGCTCGAGGTGTCCGCCCAGTCGGACCACCGTCCGATAGACCTCGCTGTCCTCGCCGGCATGGGGCAGCATCGCCGAGTGGTACTTCTCCGCGCCGGCCACGGACTGCCGCCACTGGAAGAAGCAGACGGCGTCCGCACCGTGCGCCACGTGGGTGAGCGAGTCTCGCACCAGCGCGCCGTCCGCCTTGGGCGGGTTGATCGCGCGCCAGTTGACCGCGCTGGTCGAGTGCTCCATCAGGAACCACGGCTCACCGCCGGCGATGCCGCCGGTCAGGTTGGCCGAGAACGACAGCTCGTCGCGGGCGCGGTCGTCCACGAGCACGTAGTGGTCGTTGGAGACGAAGTCGATCTCGGCCGCCCAGTCGGCGTAGTCGATGCCGTTGAAGTGGTCCATCACCATGAAGTTGGTGGTCACCGGCACGTCGGGGGTCAGCCGGTCGAGGACCTCCCGCTCGGCGCGCAGGTAGTCCTTGAGGGCGTCGGAGGAGAATCTCTTGAAGTCGAGCTGGTGCGTCGGGTTGGGAATCGTGGGCGTCAGCCGCGGCGGCAGCACCTGGCTCCAGTCGCTGTAGCGCTGCGACCAGAACGCGGTGCCCCAGGCGCGGTTGAGCCCGTCGAGGTCGTCGTACCTCTGCGACAGCCAGGTGCGGAACGCCGCCGCGGCGTCGTCGGAGTAGTCGTAGAGGTTGTGGCAACCGAGCTCGTTGGAGACGTGCCAGGCGGCGAGCGCCGGGTGCTGGGCGTACCGGCTCGCCATCTTCTCGACGACCGCGAGGGCGTGCTGCCGGAACACCGGTGACGTCGGCCGCCAGTGCTGCCGCGCGCCCGGCCACATGGTCTCGCCGGTGCGCGTGACCGGAAGGATCTCCGGGTGCCCGGTGCTCAACCAGGGCGGCGGCGAGGCGGTCGCGGTGGCGAGGTCGACGGCGATGCCGTGGGCGTGCAGGAGGTCCATCACCTCGTCGAGCCACGCGAAGTCCCAGGTGTCCGCCGTCGGCTGCAGGCGGGCCCAGGAGAAGATCCCGAGGGAGACGATGTTCACCCCGGCCTGACGCATCAGCCGGACGTCCTCGTCCCACACCTCCCGTTCCCACTGGTCAGGGTTGTAGTCGGCCCCGAAGCCGAGCGGTCCGCGAGCGTTCTCGACCGCGAACGACTCGGGCCATCGCACCCACCGGTGCTGGCGCCGGCTCATGCGGTCGTCCTGCGAGGCGCGGCGGTGCTGGCCCGGACCACCAGCCGGGGCCGCACCAGGGCCTCCTGGTGCTCGTGCTCGCCGGACTGGATCTCCCGGATCAGGGCATCGACCGCGCCCCGGCCGACCTCGTCGAACGACTGGTGGACGGTGGTCAGCGGCGGCCAGAAGTACGCCGCCTCCTCCATGTCGTCGAAGCCGACGACGCTGACATCGTCGGGGACCCGGCGACCGCGCTCGTGCAGGGCTCTCAGGAGTCCCAGGGCCATCTGGTCGTTCGCGGTGAACACCGCGGTCACCTCCTCGTTGTCGGCCAGCCGGAGACCGGCCTCGTAGCCGGCTCCGGTCGACCAGTCGCCCGGCAGCACCGGCGGCACCGTTCGGCCGTGGGCCTCGAGCGTCTCCTGCCACGACGTCCGGCGGCGCCGCGCGGAGTAGGACAGCTCAGGCCCGGCGACGTGCCAGACAGTCTCGTGACCGAGGTCGAGCAGGTGCTCGGTGGCCAACCGTGCTCCGAGGGCCTGGTCGTTGTCGACGATCGGGTAGTCGTACTCCGCGCTGGAGTCGACCACGACCACCGGCAGCCCGTCCGGTACGGCGACGCCGTCGAGCCGGTGCGTCTCGACCAGGATGATGATGCCGTCCACCGCCTGCTCGCCGAGCTGGTCGAACGCCGCTCGAACGGCGTCCTGGGTGGCGTCCAGCACCGGCAGCAGGTTGATGGCGTACCCGGTCTGGGTGGCGGCGGCCGCGATCGCGTCGAGCGTGTGGGTGGTGCCGACGCTGGAGAGCTCGAACGCGATCACGCCGATGCTCTGGAACCGTCCGCTGCGGAGCGCCCGGGCCGCCCGGTTGGGCCGGTACCCGACCTCGCGCATCGCGGACAGCACCCGCTCCCGGGTGGCCGCGTCGACATAGCGGGCGCCGTTCGCGACCCGCGAGACCGTCTGTCCCGATACCCCAGCGATCCGGGCAACGTCGGCCTGAGAGGCCCCTCGCCGTGTCACTGGCCCCGAGGCCGTGCTGTCTGTCGCCATGGGCCGAATAATCCTTCCGCCAACCTGTTGACGTCAACATGTGTCGTGCGTCACTGTACCTGTTGACGTTAACAGGCCGCCATCGGAACGGCGGTGAAAGGAGGTGGACCGTGTCCCAGGGCGTGACTCAGTTGGAGAGCATCCGGGAGAGCCGCGGTGGTGGGCGACCGCCCGTGCCCGGCCGCCGGTGGTCCCGCAGCGACACGAAGGGCTGGATCTTCGTCGGCCCGTTCCTGGCGGTCTTCGCGCTGACCTTCCTGGCGCCGATCGGCTATGCCGCCTACCTCAGCCTCTTCCGTGCGCAGGCGTTCTTCGGCACCACGCAGTTCGTCGGCCTGGACAACTACGTCGACGTGTTCACCGACGACAAGTTCTGGGACGGCTCGTTGCGGGTCCTGCTGTTCTTCGTCGTACAGGTGCCGATCATGCTCGGCCTCGCCCTGGTGGCGGCGCTCGCCATCGACAGCGCCCGGCTCTACGCCACGAGCTTCTTCCGGCTCGTGATCTTCCTGCCCTACGCCGTTCCCGGCGTCGTGGCCGTCCTGATGTGGGGCTTCATGTACGGCACCAACTTCGGTCTCGCCGCCGACATCAACGAACTGTTCGGCACCTCGATCGTGCCGCTCAGCAGCAACTGGATGCTCGCCTCGATCGCCAACATCGTGACCTGGGAGTTCGTGGGCTACAACATGCTGATCTTCTACTCCGCCCTGCGCACGGTGCCCGGCGAGATCTACGAGGCCGCCGCTCTCGACGGCGCCGGGGCGCTGCGCACCGTGCTCTCGATCAAGATCCCGGCACTGCGCGGGGCCATCCTGATCGCCACGATCTTCTCGATCATCGGGACCTTCCAGCTGTTCAACGAGCCGAACATCCTGCGCACGCTGGAACCCAACATCATCACGACCTACTACACGCCGAACCTCTACGCCTACAACCTGTCCTTCGGCGGGCAGCAGTACAACTACTCGGCGACGGTCGCGATCGTGATGGGCCTGCTGACCGCGGTGATCGCGTACGCCGTCCAGCTCCGCGGCTCACGAGAGGCGATGAAGTGACGGGCCGGGTGAGCACGTCGCCGCTGGCACCGCGACGGTCGCCGCTGCTGACCGCGCTGATGGCGCTGTTCCTCGTCTATACGCTGGTGCCGCTGGCGTGGCTGATCCTGAGTGCCACCAAGACGCAGGCTGATCTGTTCTCGAGCCCGGGGCTGTGGGTCGGCGACGAGTTCGCGTTCTTCAGCAACGTCCGGGACACGCTGACCTACCGCGACGGCATCTTCCTGCGCTGGCTGGCGAACACCCTTCTCTACGTCGTGGTGGGTGCCGGCGGCGCGACCCTGCTGGCCACCGCGGCCGGCTACGGCCTGGCCAAGTACCGCTTCCCCGGACGGCGGGCGGTCTTCGCCGTCATCATCGGCGCGGTGGCCGTGCCCGGCACCGCGCTGGCCGTACCGACGTTCCTGATGTTCTCGAACATGGGACTCACCAACACGGTCTGGGCGATCATCATCCCCTCGCTGATCAGTCCGTTCGGCCTGTACCTGATGTGGGTCTATGCCGCGGACGCCGTACCGGATGAGCTGCTCGAGGCGGCGCGCATCGACGGCGCCGGCGAGGTTCGGATCTTCTTCACGGTCGCTCTTCGCCTGCTCGCTCCCGGCATCGTCACGGTGCTGCTGTTCGCCGTCGTCTCGACGTGGAACAACTACTTCCTGCCACTGATCATGCTGAGCGAGCCGAAGCTCTATCCGCTCACCGTGGGCCTCACCCAGTGGAGCGCTCAGGCGACGGGTGCGAACGCGCAGCCCGTCTACAACCTGGTGGTCACCGGCTCTCTGCTGACCATCGCCCCGCTCGTCATCGCCTTCCTCCTCCTCCAGCGGTTCTGGCAGTCCGGCTTGAGCGCGGGAAGCGTCAAACAGTGAAATGAAAGGAACGCCATGTTGATCATCAATGGGCGCAGATCCCGCCGGATCGCCCTCGTCGCGGCAGCCCTCACCGCCGCCTCCGTGCTCGCCGGCTGCGGCTCGGACGACGGGGGCGGCGGAGGCGGCGGCACGGCCGCGGACCTCGACGCCGCCCTCGAGGAAGGGGGCACCATCACCTACTGGACGTGGACCCCGTCCGCCGAGGCCCAGGTCGCGGCGTTCGAGGACCAGTACCCGAATGTCGACGTGAAGCTGGTCAACGCCGGCACCGGCAACGACCACTACACGAAGCTGCAGAATGCGATCAAGGCCGGCTCCGGCGGCCCCGACGTGGCGCAGGTCGAGTACAAGGCGCTGCCGCAGTTCGCGCTGCCCGGCGACCTGGTCGACCTGAACCAGTACGGCTTCGACGAGTTCGAGTCGGACTACACGCCCTCGACCTGGGCCTCGGTGCAGGCCGGCGAGGGCCTCTACGGGCTGCCGCAGGACTCCGGCCCGATGGCGCTCTTCTACAACCAGCAGGTCTTCGACGAGCACAAGCTCGAGGTGCCGACCACCTGGGACGAGTACGTCGAGGCAGCCCGGACGATCAAGAAGGAGGACCCGTCGCAGTGCATCACCAACGACAGCGGTGACGCCGGCTTCACCACCAGCATGATCTGGCAGGCCGGTGGCACGCCGTTCCAGGCCGACGGCGAGAACGTCACGATCGATCTGCAGGACGAGGGCACGCGGAAGTGGACGGGCGTGTGGAACCAGCTCGTCGAGGACGAGCTGGTCTGCACCATCCCCGGCTGGACCGAGGAGTGGTACAAGGCGCTGGGCGACGGGACCATCGCGTCCATCGGCCTCGGTGCCTGGGCGCCTGGCGTGTTCGAGCAGTCCGTGCCCGACGGTGCGGGCAAGTGGCGGGTCGCACCGATGCCGACGTACGACGGGAAGCCGGTGACCGCCGAGAACGGCGGCAGCACCCAGTCCGTGCTGGAGCAGAGCAAGAACCCCGCGCTGGCCGCGGCGTTCGTGCGCTGGCTCAACCACGACGAGGGTGTCGAGCCGTTCTTGGAGAGTGGTGGCTTCCCGGCGACGGTCGCCGACCTGCAGGACCCCGCGTTCGTCGACAAGAAGAGCGACTACTTCGGCGGCCAGCAGGTCAACCAGGTGCTCACCGAAGCGGCCACCCAGGTGGCCGAGGGCTGGCAGTACCTGCCCTACCAGCTGTACGCGGACACGATCTACGGCGACACCGTCGGCAAGTCCTACCAGACCCACACCGCCCTCGATGAGGGCTTGGGGGCCTGGCAGGAAGCGCTCGTGAAGTACGGCGACGAGCAGGGCTTCAGCGTCAACTGACCCATGACTGACGGACAGACGGCCGCCGCACATCGCGGAGCGGCGGCCGTCGGTCCCTCGCGAGAGGTAGGCATGCCCGAGTTCACGATCGGCGAGACCGACTTCCTCCTCGACGGTGAGCCGTTCCGGATCCTCTCCGGCGCGCTGCACTACTTCCGGGTCCACCCCGATCACTGGGCGGACCGGATCGAGAAGGCCAGGCTGATGGGCCTCAACACCATCGAGACGTACGTGCCGTGGAACGCCCACAGCCCCCGCTCGGGGGTCTTCGACACGGACGGCATCCTCGACCTGCCGAGGTTCCTGCGCCTGGTGGGGGAGGCCGGCCTGTACGCGATCGTGCGTCCGGGGCCGTTCATCTGCGCGGAGTGGGACAACGGCGGGCTGCCGCCCTGGCTGTTCCGGGAGCCGGGCGTCGGGATCCGCCGCCACGAGCCGCGCTTCCTCGACGAGGTCGAGAAGTACCTCCACCAGGTCCTGGCACTCGTGCACCCGCACCAGGTCGACCAGGGCGGACCAGTGCTGCTGGTCCAGGTGGAGAACGAGTACGGCGCGTACGGCGACGACCAGAGCTACCTGCAGGCACTCGTGGAGATGACCCGTGGCGCCGGCATCACGGTGCCGCTCGTCACGGTGGACCAGCCCGTCGATGCCATGCTCGCCGCCGGCGGAGTCGACGGGGTGCTGCGTACCAGCTCCTTCGGCTCGGACAGCGCGAACCGCTTGCGCACCCTCCGCGGCCACCAGCCGACCGGGCCGCTGATGTGCATGGAGTTCTGGGACGGGTGGTTCGACCACTGGGGAGGCCGCCACCACACCACCGCCGTCGAGCAGGCCGCCGAGGAGCTCGATGCCCTTCTCGCCGCAGGAGCCTCGGTCAACGTCTACATGTTCCACGGCGGCACGAACTTCGGCCTGACCAGCGGGGCCAACGACAAGGGGATCTACCGGCCGACGGTGACCTCGTACGACTACGACGCTCCCCTGGACGAGGCCGGAAACCCGACCGCGAAGTACTTCGCGTTCCGTGACGTCATCGCCCGCTACGCCCCGGTGCCGACCGAGACGCCCGGCACCGCCGGTCCCGCCCCCGAGCAGACGGTGACGTTGGGTGAGCCGGTCCGGCTGCTCGACGACCCGGCTGCGTGGGGCTCCTGGAGCACATGGGAGTCGCTGCCGATGCTGGACGAGCTGGAGACGGACACGCGTCTGGCCGTCTACCGGACCGGGCTGCCGGGCGACGGCCCGGGCGTCCTCACCCTCGGCGAGGTCCGTGACCGCGCCGCGGTCCTCCTCGACGGCGCTCCGGTCGGCATCCTCGAGCGGGAGCACCACGAGCGGGCGATCGCGCTGCCGCGCGGGCGCGGCGTACTGGAGCTGGTCGTCGAGGATCAGGGCCGGGTCAACTACGGCGCCCGGATCGGTGAGCAGAAGGGCCTGGTCGGGCCGGCCCTGCTCGACGGGGTGCCGCTCACGGGCTGGGAGGTCCTGGCCGTCGACCTCGACCGGGTGCCGCGCCTGTGGGAGACCGACTCACCCGAAGACCGTGGCTCCGGCGTCGGGCCCACCGCGTGGCGCGCACCCTTCTCGGCCGAGCCCGACGTCGACCTCTTCCTCGACACCACCGCCTGGGGCAAGGGCATCGCCTGGGTCAACGGCTTCTGCCTGGGCCGCTACTGGCGGCGCGGGCCGCAACGCACCCTCTTCGTGCCGGGCCCGGTGCTGCGGCCCGGCCGCAACGAGCTGGTCGTACTGGAGCTGGACGTGTTCGCCGAGCCGACGGCCCGGTTCGTCGCCGGGCCCTCCCTGGGGCCACTCGAAGACTGAGGCAGTCGGTGCTGCGGGATCACCTGCGGCATCTCCTCACCGCGAACCGCCCACGGTGTGCAGGCGTGCCGCCGCATCGAGCAGTGTCTCGGCGGCGGCGCGCGCATGTTGTGCGGCGTCGGGCGTACCTGCGATGGCAGCTGTGGTCTGGGCACCCTCGGCCAGGATCGCGAGCTGCGGCGCGAGGGCGGGCGGACCTCCCAGCTCCTCGACCAGGCGGGCGACGTACGCCTGGAACGCGGCCTTCTGCTCGCGTACGGCATCAGCCACGGCCTCCGAGCTGCCGCCCAGCTCTCCGTTGGTGTTGATGAAGGCACAGCCACGGAAGTCGGGCTGCCGGAACCAGGAGTCGAGGAAGTCGAAGATCGCGAGTATCCGCTCGCGCGCCGTCGTGGCGCGCTCGGTGGCTGACGCGAGGCCGGCATCCCAGACCTGGGTGCGATGCCGTAGGACGGCGACGATCAGGTCGTCCTTGGAGGCGAACAGTGCGTAGATCCGTTTCAGCGATACGCCTGCCGCAGTCCGGACCGCGTCCATGCCGACCGCGTGCACGCCCCGTGCGTAGAACAGCTCGTCCGCGGCTCGGACGACCTGCTCCCGTGCGCTCGTATCGTCGATCATCTGCCCTCTTCCTCTGTCCGGATCCGCGGCACTTGCGCGGAGAACGATCATTCTCTATGCTAGCAAACAACGCGGAGAACGAGCGTTCTCTGGGTGAGAAACCAAAGGAAGAGGATCATGGGCTACATCAACGTGGGCACTGAGAACAGCACCACCACCGAGATCTACTACGAGGACCACGGCACCGGGCAGCCGGTCGTCCTCATCCACGGCTACCCGCTGGACGGCAACAGCTGGGAGCTCCAGTCGCGCGAGCTGATCGCCGCCGGCTACCGCGTCATCACCTACGACCGGCGCGGGTTCGGGCAGTCGAGCAAGGTCGGCACCGGCTATGACTACGACACCTTCGCGGCAGATCTGAACGCACTCCTCGAGACCTTGGACCTGCGCGACGTCATTCTGGTCGGCTTCTCCATGGGCACCGGCGAGCTGGCGCGCTACGTGAGCAACCACGGTCACGAGCGTGTCGCGAAGCTGGCGTTCCTCGCCTCCCTGGAGCCGTTCCTCCTGGCGGCCGATGACAACCCGACCGGAGTGCCTCAGTCCGTCTTCGACGGCATCGCCAAGGCAGCCCGCGATGACCGGTACGCCTGGTACACGCAGTTCTTCAGCGACTTCTACAACCTCGACGAGACGCTGGGCTCACGGATCAGCCAGGAGGCGGTCACGGCCAGCTGGAACACCGCCACCCGCAGCGCGCCGGTGGCTTCCTACTCGGTGGTGCCGACCTGGATCGAGGACTTCCGGGAGGATGTCGTCGCCGTGCGCGCCGCCGGCAAGCCGGTCCTGATCCTGCACGGGACCAGCGACAACATCCTGCCCATCGACGCCACCGGGCGGCCCTTCCACGAGGCGCTCCCCGAGGCTGAGTACGTCGAGATCGAAGGCGCTCCCCACGGTCTGCTGTGGACCCACGCCGCCGAGGTCAATGAGGCACTCCTGGGTTTCGTGAAGGCATGAGACCTCTCTTTCCGCCTCCGTCCGGATTCCTTCGGGCGGAGGCGGAAAGAGTTTTAGATGCCTGTGGCGGTTCCTTGCGGGACCCGGCTGGTCGCGCTCGAGGCTGTCGTGATCGCTCGCCGCGCTTCGTTCCGGAACTTCGCGGGTGATGCGCCGACCACGCGGCGGAATGCGGTGCTGAAGGCGCTCTCGGACTGGTAGCCCGTCGCTCGTGCGAGCTCGGAGATGGACATCGTGTCGCGGGCGAGGGCGTCGCGCGCGAGGCTCATGCGCCACTGGATGAGGTACTCCAGGGGTGGGACCCCCACGTGGCTCTTGAAAGCCTGGGCGAACGCGGAGCGTGACATGTGGCTGATCTCGGCGAGCTCCTTCAGGGTCCAGGAGTGGGCCATGTCCGCGTGCACGGCACGCAGGGCGGCACCGATGCCGTCCTCGTTCAGGGCGCCCAGCCAGCCGATGGGCCGGTCGGTCCGGCCGGCATGCGCACGGAGCATGTGCACGAGCAGGATCTGTGCGAGATGGTTCTGCACCAGCGGACCGCCGGCGGCGGCGATCCCGACCTCGTTCGCCAGCAGATCGATCAGCTGCGAGAGCCGCCTGCCATGTGAGTCCGTCTCGCGGACGATCACGAGCGGCGGCAGTAGATCCGTGAGCAGCGCCGCATTCCTGTCGTCGAAGGCGATGTGGCCGACGCAGAGGTAGAGGTCGTCCTCGGACTCCGCGCCGATCTGAACGATCCCGTCCGCGGCATCCGCCAGCACCAGCCCTGCAGGACGCGGGCTCGCATCGAGCGAGCTGGCCAGCACGTAGGGCGGCGGGTTGCCCAGCATGAAGGTGTCACCCTCCTGCAGGAGCACCGGTTCGTGGCCTTCGAGGATCAACCAGCAGGTGCCGCGTACGAGGCCGCCGATCCGTACGTGCAGGAACGTGTCGAAGCGCAACGCCCACTCGCCTGTGGCCCGGAGGCTGGGGCCGATCACCGTGCGGGGTCGCAGCAGACTGATCGCGTCTGCCACTGGATCCCGAAAGCCGACCACACCGACACCTCCTGGACGATACGTAAAGAATTTCGGACTTCGCATTATGGATAGTAACCCCATGCTGCGACAGCATGGATGGCGAAGGAGATCCGCTCGTAAGTGATGGAGAGACTCACATGGGACAGTTCGACGACAAGACGGCCGTGGTCACCGGGGGCAGCACCGGGATCGGCCTGGCCACCGCGGTGCGGCTGGCCGAGGAGGGCGCGTACGTGTTCGTCACGGGGCGACGCGAGGCGGAGCTGGAGGCTGCCGTCAAGACCATCGGTACGGACCGGGCGACGGGCGTGGCCGGAGACATCTCCGACCTGGCTGACCTGGACCGGCTCTACGACGCGGTCCGCGCCCGGGGCAAGGGGGTGGACGTGCTCGTGGCGAACGCGGCGGTCGGTACGTTCGTGAGCTTGGAGCAGACCACCGAGGAGCACTTCGACCAGATCTTCGGGGTCAATGTCCGAGGGACGCTGTTCACGGTGCAGAAGGCGCTCCCACTGCTCAACGACGGCGCCTCGGTCATCCTGACCGGCTCCACGGCGGCCGACCGCGGCGTGGAGGCGTTCGGAGCCTACTCTGCCTCGAAGGCAGCCGTCCGTTCCTTCGCGCGGACCTGGTCCACCGAGCTCAAGGGCCGTGGCATCCGGGTCAACGTCGTCTCGCCGGCATGGATCGAGACCCCCGGAGGCACAGCCGCCTTCGGTGATGAGGACACCGCCCGAGCCGTGAAGGAGAAGGTCGCCGCGACCGTGCCCAAGGGCCGCATGGGGCAGCCCGAGGAGGCTGCAGCGGTCGTGGCGTTCCTCGCCTCGGAGCAGAGCAGCTATGTCGTCGGTGCGAACATCTACGTCGACGGTGGGGAGAACCAGATCTGAGACTCCGTCATGCTTCGCGTGGCCAGGTATCGGCCCGATGCCGCACCCCTGTCCGAGCTAGCCGATGCTTCGGAGCTCGCGGATGGTGATGCCGGTGAAGCTCGCCGGTCCGCCATCGGTGTAGAGCGAGATGCCGGTGTCGCCCTCGGTGAAGTGCACTTGCTGGGAGAGCACGGTATGGCCTGAGTTGACGAACACCTCGACGCTCTGGGTGTCGACGAAGATCCGCAGGTGCACGGAGCGTGCGGCGGCGTCGATGGGTGCGGCGGCACGTGTGTAGGGAGCCAGGGAGTATCCGGCAAGGTCGGAGGGGGCTCGGTCGACGTAGAGCTCGGCGCCGTACTTGCCGATGTTCGTGTGCCGTGAGCCGTCGGCCGAGCGTCCGACGGAGACCCCGACGTTGGTGGCGGCGTCCCAGGAGATGTCGAGCTCGAGCTCGTACGCCCGCCCGGTCCAGGGGAGGACGAGGCTGCCGTTGACCGTCTGGTCGGGCAGCGTGGTGGTCGCTGCCACGTAGTCCGAGAGCTTGCTGACGGGGCTGCTGAGCAGGGAGTACCAACCGCCGGGCTGGCGCTCGAGGCGTAGCTCTCGCACGATCGAGTTCTGTCCGTTGTAGCCGTCGGAGGCATCCGTCGGTACGTCTCGGGCGGCGTACTTCCAGTTGTTCATCCAGGCGATGGCGAGGCGTTTGGTCTCCGGCGCGTCCATCGAGGGCCAGGTGACGGCGGCGTACCAGTCCCAGCCCCAGTCGAGCCACTGTGGGGTGAGGTCGTGGGCGATGAACTCCTCGCCGTTCCACGTGCCCATCCAGTACGCGTACGTCATCGGAAGCCCGATGCCGTAGGCGTCCATGCTGGCGCCGAGCACCCAGTGTCGGGTGCCGTCGTTCGCGGTCATCTCGAACAGGTCGGGGCACTCGATGCCGCCGAGCGCGTGGTTGGGGTAGTCGAAGTTGCGCTTGAGCTGCCAGTCGATGAGGTTCGTGGAGGTGTAGAAGGCCGCATACCGCGCACGGCCGATGACGCAGACCCATTCGCCGCGGGCCGCGTCCCAGTGGATCTTCGGGTCCCGGAACCACTCGGCGTTCTCGATCTCGGCGGGCGTTGTTGCGGTGCGGCCGTCGGTGTTGACGATCACCGGATCGGGCCGAGGTGTGAAGGTGTAGCCGCCGTCGGTCGACCAGTAGAGGTACTGCTCCTGGTACTTGCGGATGCCGTCGGTCGGCTGGGTCGCGAGCGCGATGACGGCTCCGGCGCCGTAGCCGGCGGTGTTCGCGGTGTCGACGACGGCCGACCCGGACCACACCGGGAAGTCGGGCTGTAGGGGCATCACGGTGCCGTGGTGGGTGAACGAGACGGCGTCGGTCGTCGTCGCGTGGTCCCAGCCACCGGGGCCGTTGTTCTGGTCGGAGTGCAGGTAGTAGAGCTGGTAGGCGCCGCGGGTGGTGACCGGGCGCTGGGGGTCGCAGAGCCAGCCCGAGGGCGGGGTCATGTGATAGACCGCCCGAAGCGATGTCTGGGCTGCCGGCCCCATGGCCGGGGTGGTGTGGGCGGCCACGGGAGTGGCGTGGACCGCGAAGAACGCGAGCGACCCGACTCCGGCGCCCTGCAGCATGGTCCGTCGTGAGATGGGGTGGGGCATGTTGACTCCTTCGACTGAGGTGCGGATCGGGTTGGCTCAGACCGATGCGCCCGGCGCATCGGCGTGGATCGGTGTCGGGGCGAGGTGCGGCCCCGACTTCTCGTCTTCGACGTCGACGGCGGTGTACGCGATCGGCCCACCGATCTCGGTGTCGATGGTCACGGTGATGGGTCCGGGACCGAGCGTGACGAGGTGCGAGATCGTCGCCTCGCCATCGTTCGCGAAGACCTCGAGGAGGGGTCCGTCGAGGCTGACGAGCAGCTGGCCCCGCGGCCTGCCCGCGAGATGGGTGATGCTGGTCGAGGGAAAGTCCGGATGCACCGTCTCGGCCGCGGGACCGCCACGGGTCACGCGGATGGTGCCCGCGGAGTGCTCCAGCTCGACCCAGGCATCCGCGCGACCGCGCAGTCGCAGACCGACGGAGCCGGTGACGGACGGATCCCAGGTGAGCGCCAGCACGCTGTGGCCGCTGAGCGAGAGCTCGACAGGCCGGGCGGCGACCGACACCGTCGCCGGTGCGGCCCGAGCGAGCTGTTCGAGGAGGAAGGCGGGAGGCTGCTGGATGAGGCGCGGAGTTTTCTCGACGGTGCGCAGGGCGAGCTGTCGTGGCAACGACATGGCGCCCCTCCACGGCGACGAAGGAAAGGCTCCCGCGTAGCGCCAGTTGCTCATCCAGCCGAGCATGACCGCGGCTCCCTGCGGCGCGCTGTCGAAGGTGACTCCTGCATAGAAGTCGCGGCCGTCGTCCAGGCGTACGAGCTCGGGAGAGTCTGCCGTGAACGTGGTTCCGTCGAAGCGACCGACGACATAGCTCATCGAGGATCCCTCCGGATCCGGGTCGTCGCCGATCGGGTTGGTGCTGAGGAGCAGCACCCAGCGAAGGTCATCGGGATCGCCGTCGAGCGGCAGTGGGACGAGATCCGGACACTCCCAGACGACCCCGGCCGGGCCCAGCGGTCCGAAGACGCTCGCGTGCTCCCACGAGCGCAGGTCGTCCGAGGTGTAGAGGTGCACCTGTCGGTCCTCCGCCTCGACCGCGAGCAGGACCCACCGAAACCGGCCCGCCTCGTCGGTGTAGCGAATGACCTTGGGATCTCGGAACGCGCTCGTGCCGCGGTCGAGCACCGGGTTGTCGACGTCGAGCTCCCAGGTGAAGCCGCCGTCCCTGCTGATGGCGCGCGATTGCGCCTGATGGCCGTCGGCGTAGGCGCTCGTGTAGTACGCCGTCAGCGAGGTGCCATGCGCGGTGGGGGTGGAGACGATCGATCCGGAGAAGATCTGCTCGCCGTCACGGAACCGCAGCGCGACCGGGTGCTCGGTCCAATGCTGCAGGTCGGTGCTGGTCGCGTGGCCCCAGCTCATGTTTCCCCAGTCGGATCCCTCGGGGTTGAACTGGTAGAAGAGGTGCCAGCGGCCGCGGTCGTGGACGAGACCGTTGGGGTCGTTCATCCAGTTGCGCTGCGGTGCGAAGTGGAAGGTGGGCCTGGGAACGACAACGGGGTTGGACACTGCGCGTTCCTCAGATCGAATGTCGTGGGACGGATGGGCATGCGATGCGGATCAGCTGCTCGTCGGTGGACGACTCGATGCCGAGAAGCGTTCGTACGCCGGCGGCACCGAGTTCGTAGTGCGGAAGCGCCACCGTCGACAACGGCGGACGCAGGTGCGCGGCGATCACGTCCTGGTTGTCGAATCCCATGACCGCGATGTCGGTCGGGATGCTCAGCCCGAGCTCGCGCAGCCCGTCATAGAGACCCATCGCCACGCGGTCGTTGTGGCAGAACACGGCCGTCGCCTCCGACTCCACGATTCGCGGCGCGGTGGCGTACCCGCCCTCCTGAGCAGGTTCGGCCGGGAACACGAGAGAGTCGTCGAAGCCGACACCTGCTGCCTCCAGGGCCGCCCGGTAGCCGGCCAGGCGACCGCTCTGGGCCGGCGAGGGTGTCGTCGTGTTGATGAACGCGATTCGGCGGTGGCCGGCAGCCAGGAGCTCTTCGGTCGCCGTCCTGCCACCCTGCTCCTCGTCCGGCACGACGGCGGGAAGACCGCTGCCCTCGGCGAAGCAGTCCACGAGGACCGTATCGGTCTGATGCAGCATCTCGGGAACGACGATCTCGCGGTGGTACCAGCTCGAGTAGAGGATGCCCCGCACCTGGTGCTCGAGCATCATCGCGATGGCCTCGTTCTCTGCTGCCTCGTTGCCGTCGGTGTTGGCGACGAGAAGGACATATCCGTGCGCCCAGGCCTCGTCCTGTGCGCCGTGGATGATCTGGCCGGCGAACGGGGTGGTCGCGATCGCGTCGGCGACCAAGCCGATGAATCGCGACCCTCCTCGCGACAAGGTCTTGGCCAGGGCGTTCGGTCGGTAGCCCAGTGCCGCGACCGCGTCCTGCACCCTGCGTCTGGCCTCGTCTCCGATGCGCGCCCCGGGCTTGTTGTTGACGACGTGGGACACGGTCGCGACCGAGACGCCCGCGGCCTTGGCGACGTCTCGCATCGTCACGTTCGAGCCGGTCTTGCCGGGCTCTGACTGGTGGGGGTCGTGGGTGCTCATCCCTTGGTCGCCCCGCTCTCGAGGCCCTGGATCATCGCCTTGTTGAGGACGAGGAAGACCAGCAGCAGCGGCGTCACGGTCACACAGACGGCCGCGAACGTCGCCGTCCAGTCGGTGTTGCCCATGGCCCCGATGTAGTTCTGCAGACCGAGCGGGATGGTCTTGAGCCCGTCGGAGAGCACGAAGGTGTTCGCGAAGATGAAGTCGTTCCAGATGAAGATGCTGTTCACGAGTACGACCGTAATGATCGTGTTCGCGGAGAGCGGGAAGGTGATCTGCGCGAAGATCCGGTACGGCCCCGCCCCGTCGAGCGACGCGGCCTCGTACAGCTCGCGGGGGATGTACTCGTAGAAGGACGAGAACAGGTAGACGGCCATCGGGAGCGAGAACGCGGCCAAAGGGATGATCATCGACAGATGGGTGTCGAGGAGCCCGACCCGGGAGTAGTCGATGAACAGGGGCACGAGCGCGATCTGCACCGGAACGACGATCCCGAGCAGGAACAGCGAGCGCACGACGCCGCTGAACCGGAACCCGAGCACCTGCAGCGCGTACGCCGCCATCATCCCCGCGACGACGATCAGCACACTTGCCCCGGCCGTGACGATGAAGCTGTTCAGGATGTTCAGCCACAGGTTGCCGGTCGCGAAGGCTCGGGTGTAGTTGTCGAGCGTGTAGTCCGACGGCAGCGCGAACGGACTGCCCCCGGCGAAGTCAGCGGCGGTGCGGAAGCTCGTCACGAAGAGCCACACCATCGGGTAGACCTGCACTATGACGATGAGCACGATCGTGATCGTGAGCAGCGCGCGTTGGGCACGGAGCCGTGGCGGTCGCGCTGCCGCTCGGGGCTTCGGCGAGTGCGGCACGGCGGCCTTCGGTGGTCGGGTGAGCACAGGTGTGGTCACGAGTCGTCCCTTCGACGGAGCAGCAGGAAGATGAGGCCGACGGCGACCAGACACTCGACGACGATGAAGACGGAGATCGCGCTGGCGTAGCCGTAGTCGGTGTGCACGAACGCGGTCTTGTACATGTACGTGGTGAGCAGCTCGGAGGACTGGCCCGGGCCGCCGTTCGTCAGCAGGTAGGGGATGTCGAAACCGCGTAGCGCGAAGGTGGTCGCCATCACCGTGGTCGTGATCCACACGGGCCGGATGTAGGGGAACCGGATCTTCCAGAACGTCTGCCACCAGGATGCGCCGTCGAGTCGAGCCGCCTCCTCGAGCTCGCGAGGCACGGCGATGAGTGCCGCATAGACGATGAGCATGTAGAGACCGGTGAAGCGCCAGCCCTCCGGAACGGACACAGCCGTGAGTACCGTGTTCACGTTCGAGAGCCAAGCGGTCTGGGCGCCGTCGAGACCGACCCACGCCAGCAGCTGGTTGAGCGGGCCGACCGGGTCGAGGGAGTAGATCCGCTGGAAGAGGAATGCGATCGCGACCGTCGAGATGACCGCCGGGAGCAGATACAGCGTCTTCACGAGCTCCCGGGCCCGCGGCAGCGCGGTCAGGAGCGCCGCGACCGCGAGTGCGCCGCCGAGCTGCAGCACCAGGCAGATCACCAGATAGCCGAGCGCGTTGCCGAACGCCCTCCAGAAGACGTCGTCGCGGGCGAACATCTTGACGTAGTTGTCGAGGCCGACGAACCTCATCTCCGTGATGCCGTCCCAGCTGAACAGGCTGAGGAACAGCGACTGCACGATCGGAAGCAGCACCGCGACGCCGTACAGCAGAAGGGGTGGGACCAGGAAGACGGCGACCGACAGCCTCGACCGGCGCGGCAGCATCGACGTTCGTGCGAGGTCAGCCATCGCTGTTCTCCGCGAGGGTCGCGTCCATCGTCTCGATGAACTCATCCGGCTTGATGTCTCCCTGGACGAGCAGCGTCAGCTCCTGCTGCAGGCGGGTGTTCGTGGCGGGGTCGAGCTGGGTGTCCCAGGGCATCGCGCTCTCCGCCCCGACCCCGTCGGCCTGCTTCACCGCCTTGGCGTAGAGGTCGGTCGCGTTGTCCGGGATCGAGGTCTCCACGTTGGTGGTGGGGGAGAGGGCACCGGTCGAGGCGTACGTCTCCGGGTAGCGCTCGAGCGCGTAGGCGAGGAAGTCGCGGACCAGCGGGTCGTAGGTCTGCGTGTTGACCGCCATGCCGATTCCTGAGGGGGTGACGTACGCGTTGTCGTCGGTGACGGCGTCCTCGACCGTCGGCAGCGTGAAGTAGTCGACCGACTTGCGTACGCCTGGGTCCAGCGCGTCCGTCGCGAGGTTCGCGAGCTCCCAGGTCCCGATGTTGTAGATCGCGGCCTTGCCCGAGGTGAACTGCGCCTGGGCATCGGCATAGCCGGTCGAGGAGAAGTCTTCCTGGAAGCACCCGGCCTGACCGAGCTCGTAGAGCCACTCGGCGGCCGCACGGCCGGCGGGGTCGGCGAACTTCGCCTTGCCGTTCTTGAGGTCCTGGATGTACTCCGGTCCGGCCATCCTGAACGGGTAGTAGGACATGTAGCGCTCCAGCGGCCACTGGTCCTGCCCGTCGAGGGCGATCGGGGTGATGCCCGCGGCGCGCAGGTCCTTGCAGACCTGTGGGAAGTCGTCGAGCGTCTTGGGGATCTCGACCTTGGCGCGTTCGACGAGCGCGGAGTTGTACCAGAAGAACTCGAGCTGGAACTCGAACGGCACCATGTGGAGGGAGCCGTCGTCGAACCGCTGGTAGTTCAGCGCTGCCTCGCGATAGTCGTCATCGAGACCGAGGTCCTTCAGCAGCAGCTCGACGTCGAGCATGCGGCCCTGGTCGGCGAGCTTCTGGGCGAACGGCGTCGCATCGGTGTCGAACAGCTCGGGCAGCTTGTTCGCTGCGGCGAGCGTCTCGTACTTCTGGATGTAGGAGGGGCGGTCGGGGGTCGTGATCAGGTTGAGCGAGAACCCCGGGTGGTCCTTGGCGTACTCCTCGGCGATCTGCTCCATCGCGGTGATCACCCCGCCATCGGCCGGGCGCGAGAGCAGCCAGGAGATCTCGCGAGCCTCGACCTTGCCCTCGGGATCGACCTCTGTGGGGTCGGCGCTGCCAGCTGTGCCCGAGCAGCTGGTGAGGGTGAGCGCGGCGGCGGTCAGGGCGGCGAACAGCGCCGTCTTGGGGTTGCGGATGGGCATCGTTGTCTCCGTTGACTAGGTCGGAAGGGGTCGGATGGGTCGGGCGGATGAAGAGGGGATCAGGTGGCGGCCGCGACCAGATCGTGGTCATGGGAACCGGGCTCGTCTCCCGGCTCGGCGCGAGTGAAGACGGAGAAGGCGTCGATCGTGACCGTGCCCTCGCCGACGAAGACGCCCAGACGGCCCGTCGGGCGGTCGTAGATCCGCGTGCTCAGCACGGTCGCGTTGTCGACCGTGGCCACGCAGATGTCACCGTCGACGATGACCTCGAGCTCGTGCACTCCGGGCTCGAGGTGGCAGGGACGCTCCAGCTCGATCGCGAACGGTACGTCGCCCGAGATCTGCCACTGCTCGGTGCCGGTGCTCCGGCGGGGCCAGCGGTCGAAGACGAGACGGCCGCGCTTCGGTTCGAGACGAAGAACGTAGGCCTCGTCACCGTCGGCGCTCGCGCGCAGCAGTACGCCGCACTCGGTCGTGCCGCCCGAGATGCCGAACCTGACGACCGACCGGAAGGCACTCGGTGCATCGGTCGAGGTCAGCACCTCGGCACGGCTGCTCGGTGCGTCCAGGAGCGTTCCTGCGGCGATCCCGGCGCCGTCGGCGATCTCGGTGTCCAGCGTGTCGCGCAACCCGTCGGTCGGATGGAACGCGAGGGTGCCGTCCGGCCGCTGGTCGGCCTCGAGCACCGCCATCGTCCCTGCCCATTGCCAGGCGCCGTCGTCGCGGGCGCCCTCTCGTGAGGCGATCCAGCCGAAGAAGAAACGGCGGCCGTCGCGGCCGGCCGACTTGGCGGCGTAGAACGCACGCCCGTCGAGCGTGTCGTGCTCCGGCACGATCCACGGGCCGTGCTGGCTGCGCGACATGCGGTAGCGCGTGGTGAAGGCGTCACTGAACTCGGAGTAGACGAGATACCACCACTCGCCCCACTGGAAGACCTCGGGACATTCCATCGCGACGTACCTCTGGGGGTCCCAGAACGGCTCCGTGGGCTCCCAGCGAACCAGATCGCTCGAGACGCACTGCGCGATCACGCCACGCCGCCGGGCCGGTCCCTCCGCACGGCGTGCGGTGATCAGCATCCGCCACAGCCGCGCTTCCTCGTCCCAGAAGACGAAGGGGTCGCGCCAGTCGCCGGTCTCGTAGCCGTCGGTGACGCCGAACGTGTCTTCGGGATGCCGCTGCCAGGTGCGCATGCCGTCGTTGCTCGTTGCGTGCATGACCAACTGCAGCGGTCGGCCGTCCTTGCCCGTCTTGGCCGGGTTCTGGCCGGTGTAGAAGGCGTGATGGGTGCCATCGGCCTCCAGCACGATGCTGCCGGTGTAGACGTTGAAGTCGTCAGCCGAGGTCCCACCCGATCCGATGGACTCGCCGAGCTCCTGGAAACCAGCGAGGTCCTCCGTCACCACCCGGTGCCACGGCATTCCCTCGGCCGGAGTCCGACGAGTCTCGCGCAGGTAGAAGAGGTGGAAGATTCCGTCCTCCTGCCACGGGATGACATCGCCCACCCATGCACCCTGCGGTCGGTAGAAGCCCTGCTGGCTCATGACACCTCATTCGTTGGTTAACCGGTTACGCAGGAATCGTAGGTGTGACACGGGTCACTGGTCAAGCGGTTAACCAGACTGGAGTGGCTCACCGGGTCGCTCACGTGCGTGCAAGGCTGGGGGAGTGGCCAACCGACTCGCCTCCGCGACCTCGCCGTACCTGCTCCAGCACGCTGAGAACCCGGTGGACTGGTGGGAGTGGGGGCCTGACGCGTTCGCGGAGGCGCAGCGGCGGGAGGTTCCTGTGCTTCTCTCGGTCGGATACGCCGCCTGTCATTGGTGCCAGGTGATGCTCGCCCCGCTCAGGATCGCCCGAGAGCGCTTATTCACGCTCAGATCCGTGTCGCTTCGTGTCGCCCTGTGCCGCTCTTGACCGGTCCTGCCCCCGCAATTCCTGTCAAGAATCCGTGTCACCGGGGATAGCCCGGCTACGGTCGCCCTCCCGGTCGGTCCTTGCGCTGACCGACAGACTGGGCTGCCGGACGAACAGCAGGGCACCAACTGGAGTCTGATCATCGCAGTGTCACGTTCATCCTTCCCGGGAGAAGCTTGCGAGTCGGGGTGGGCTTTCCCGTCACGCCCGCCTTGCGGAGCCGATCCGCCAGGGCGCGATGCCCGGGGTTGTCAGGGAGGGAGATCTTCGTGCCGGCGGCTCCGGCGAAGCCCGAGTACTTGCCGTCGAGCCGGGCCAACACGTCGCGGAGCTCGCTGGCGGGGACATTGGGCGCTAGGACCAGCAGCGGCACCACGACCTCCGCGTCCTTGGTGGTGTCGGCGAGACGATGAAGGAAAGTGATGGGCATCTCCACTTCCGCTGTGAGCGCCAACTGCGCAGCCGCGGTGAGCGTTCGGGGGTCGCCGGTGGGTGCGAACTCGTCGAACCGGAGCAGGACTCGCACCCGAAGCTGCCGGTCCAGCTTCTCGCTGGTGAGGAAGTTGGCCACCAGATTCTCTGGCAGCACGGTGGGCGAGACGAATTCGCCGAACCTCTTTGACGCCGCGATCCCGCCTTCCACCGTCGCCCAGTCTTGTCCGGCAAAGTGGGCGAAGATGTCTGCGGTGTCCTCGACCAGATCGTGCTCTAGCAGGAGTCCGAGCAACGAGCCTTTCTCGTCCGGGATCTCGGTGGCGGGGATGTACTCGGACAGTTCCAGACTCTCGGTCAACGTCACGCGCTTCTTGGCATCCAGGTGTTCGGTGGCGCGCAAGACAGCGGTCGCGACCGGGCGTTTCACGTCATCTGAGTCACTCTCACGCGGTTCGATCTTCTTCGTCTCCGCCAGCGGCACTGCGAGGTCGTCATCAACCTGGTTAGCAGAGATTCCGATGTAGGCCTGTATGTTGGCGAGGGTCGTGGGGAACCGCTTCTCTAGGGCGAGTGACGGCCAAGTCTCCATTGGGACATCCGCGAGGCTCTCGACGAGGCAGGTCGGTGCGGCGTTCGCGACGAGCTCACGGATCTGGGGCTCCTCCCACGCTGCGACAGCGTGTAGTACGTCGGCGAACGCCTCAGATGCGCTCACCGTGGCCGAGGTGGCCTTGTCCTTTGTAAAGGCTGCCAGGTACTCGGCTGCGTTCGCGACGCAACGCTGGAAGACGGTGTCGTTGGTGGCGCGCACCACGTCGAGAGGGAAGTTGGTGATCCCACCCAATGCTGCGCGCAGGTTGGTGGGAGTGAGCGCGTAGGCGTCCCGGGTCACTATCTCCTCGCGCAGCGTCTCGTGGAGCACGTTGAGGTCGTCGAACACGTTGCCGGCCTTCACCAGCACGTCTGCGAGTTTCTCCGCCTGGCCCTCAGGTAGCGGTCCGGTGAGGGATGTGAGCACGCTCGCGTGTTCGCGCACGTAGTCGCGCAACTGGGGCAGGTGTGTGTAGTCCAAGGCTCTGTCGACCCGGCTGAGCGCTGCATCGACTACCGTCAGCCGGTCGGCGTCGGCAAGTTCGGTGAGGACGAGTAGCAGGTTGAAGGTCTCCGACCACCCGGCGGCAAGGCGCGTTGCGAGTTCGTCGCGCTTGCTGCTCTCCTGTAGGTAAAGTTTGAGAAAGCCCGTCCCGCCCTTACTTGTCTTCGACATGGCCGGAGCCAGCAGTTGGGATGCGCGTTCGTCGCCAACGTCGAAGAGGTGGTCGAGCAGGCTCTTGTTGAACGATGCAGGCTCGCCCAAGAACCCAGTCCCAAGCTCACCGAGAAGTGCTTCGGCTTCCTCGGATGTGAAGGTGTAGTCGAAGTCTGGCTCGCCGGGTTGAACTTGGCGGACGATGAAGTTCATGACGTTCTTGCTGAGAAACTCTCCGTAGAACTGGCCCGCGTAGAGGGCGAAGTTCTGGTCGATGTAACCCTCAAGCGCCAACTCGAGGGCCAGCCCAAGCCCAAGCTTCTCTGTCAGCATCTTTCGGAAAGAACCAAGTTCGTGCTTCTTCGGGTTCAGAAGCACCACATCCACGGCGAGCTCCGCGAAGTCACTGCTCCTCAGCCCTTCGCTCTTCTGTGTAAGCTGAGCGAGTTCGGCCTCCAGCGCCTCTTCGTTGGACTGCCGCCAGGCATCGGGGTTCAGGTCGCTGCCCAGCAACTCCCGCAACTGCGCATCGGAGATGGTGAACGGGTTGTGCCTGAGCACCATCACCGTGACCGAGGGTGAGGCTGCAACCGCGGCCCAGAACTCCTGTGTACCCACGGCATCGGTTCCGAAAGGAGTGCCGCCCACTTGCAGTCCCGTCGCGCGGAGCCCAGCACCCGGGCTACGCTCGATCATCTGGCTGATGAACCAAGTCAGCCGACCACCCATGCGCTCAGCGTCCGCCTGATTCACAATGTTGTTCAGGGCCTGCCTGGCGTTCCGAATCTTCTCCTCGTTATAGGCCAAGTTGTGACGCACCGCGCCCCGGCTGCTCGTGTAGATCTGGTCGAGCACACTGGTGCCGCGTGCGACCTTCTCGAATTCCTCCAAGCGGATGTTCTTGAACACCACCATCGCAAACAGCTTGTCGGGCTCCAAAGGAGAAGGGGTGCCGTCGGCTTGCGTGGGCAAGAGGCGGTCGGCGAATACCTCGTACTCGTTGCAGATGTTCTTCAGTAGTCGCATGTCTGGTAGTCGGCGCGCGACCAACGACACCAGAGTCTCAGACACGTTTGGTGCAGAAGTCTTCTTGAGCAGACCTTTAAGCAGGTCACGGGAGCTACGAGGGGTGATGAACGGGACGACAGGGATGACAAGGTCGAAGAATTTTGTCCGGCTCCCCAACAGGGCCTCACCCTCTGCCGCCAAGTCATCGGGAGCATCCGAGGGGTGCGCGTGCTCGTCTCGTCCCAGCTGTTTGAAGATACTGTCCTTCAGGGCGTAGACGAACCGAACAGGGTCGCTCTTCAGTTCTTCCGCCCTGTTGATGAGGGTGTTCAGCTCGCGAAGCTCCTCGAAGATGTGTGAGTCGTTGAACCGGTCGACGTCTTCGAGCACGACAACGCGGACGTCACCTTGGGTAAAGAAGTGGATGATCTCGTCGAGGTACTTGTCGAAGTAGCTGGATGACTTCTCTCCCAACGACACCGTCGCTGATCCCACCCTGACGTTCTGGATGGAGAACCGTCCGTTCAGAACTCGCTGCAGCCACGCACCAGCGAACACAACGGCCGCGGACAAGGTAGCGAGCGCTACCAGGTGCCATGTCCACAGCACGTCGTCAGGAAGACCCGGGAACCGGGCAGGTGCTACGTCGAACAAGCGCAGCGCTCCCACGGCCGCGCCAGCGACCAGGAATGCCCGCCAGCAGGCCTTCCGCCAGCCGAGAGGCCTGATTCGTTGGAACCGGGACCCGTACTTCGGTGGGCTGCTGTACAAGAGCTGCTTGACCAGCTCGCGCTCGATCCGGTTCGTCTTCGACAGCGCTGGATCAGAAGGGTTGGGCTTCTCCGGTTCCGACTTCTCCGGCTCCCCGTCGCCAGAGGCCGCAGCGATGCCGTTGATGCCGATGGTGGCCAACGTGAGCTCGACCACGCTGTCAGGGGCCTTCTCCTGTTGAAGCTCCACGAACCGTGTCAGGATGCTGGACTTGCCGGTGCCGTACCCACCAGTGAGCGCGATGTTGCGAAGCTTCGGATTGGTGACCGCCTGCTGCAGGTGGGCGACGTAGATGCCGTGCTGCTCGTCATCGAAGTCCGCGGTCAGCTCCCTCAGTGCAGGGGGCGTGGCGGCGGTATCGCCGACCAACTTTGTTCCCCACTTCGACAGCAAGTTACCCACGCGCTGACGCATAGTGATGTCTGAGCGAGTAGCCATGACGTGACCGTAGCGTCCCGGGCCGACATGTTCGGTCCGACACGAACTGGCGTTCGACACGCTAGAAGTCCTGAAGTCTAGTGACCGCGGCAGTCAGAGCGTCTGCTCCAGGCAGGACGTAGTGGTCGAGGACGGTGGTGAGCTTGTCGCCGAGGAAGAGAGCGACGTGGGACCACTCGAGGCCGAGTTCCTCGTGCCACCAGGTCGCGGCGTGGTGGCGCATGTTGCGATAGACGATGAACTTCGGCCAGGAGTTTTCGGGGTCGTGCGCGTCGACCCACCGGCGCACTTTGTGCCAGTACGTGTTGTGGCCCTCGGTGCGCATCGGGAGACCGGTGTAGGTGTCGATCCACAGCCAGCACTCGTCTTTAGGTTCGACCTTGACCTCCCACCATCGGTCGGGGTTGGGCGCCAGGCGCGCGCGGCGTTGTCGTTCTCCGGCGATGGCGTTCATGACTTGCTGTGTCGACGCGCCGATCGGGAGGTTCATTGCGACGCGGCAGGGCTCGATGAGCTCCTTCATCAGTGACGCGGGTAGCGGGACGTGGTGGACCTGCCTGTTCTTGACGGGTCCGCGGAACGGAGGACTGTCTTTGCCGCGCGGCTGGGTCCAGGTGCCGTTCACAAAGACGGATCCCTCGTCGACGTACACGTCGATGGCGCGTAGGCCGAGCTGCTCGCTCAGGCGAAGGCCGCCGTACCCAGCCACCCGGTACCGAGTGCCGAGGAACTTGAAACGAGCGAAGTTCTGGTACTCGGTCGCGACCAACTGGTCGGCGGCCCTGGCCATGGCGTCGACCATCCTGGTCTCGGGCCGGAGGCTCTTGTCGACGTACTTGGAGCTGGCGGAGTGGTAGCCCTGCTGCTGTTTGATCTTGAGGCCGGCGAGGGGATCGACGGAGCGGGGCAGCCATCCCTCGCGCCAGGCGAGCTTCCGCATCGTCGACATGGTCGTGCGGAGGCCTTCCTGAGTGCGCGGGTGGAGGTCGCCGGCCGACTCGAGGACCTTGCGGGAGTGGTCGACGCGCCACTTGTCGACACGTACGTTGCCGATGGCAGGGACGATGTGGGCTCTGAGGTTCGACTCGCGCTGCTCGACGGTGCGGACGGCCAACTTCTGCTCTCGTGCCTCGGTCAAGGCGGCTTTGCCGAGGGCTTCGATGGTGCGCACCTGGCGCTCCGACGACGTGGCGGGTGCGTGCTCGATCAGTCCGTTGAGCCAAGCCTCGGTCTCGGCGAACAACTCTCTCGCCTCCGCCTCGTTCGCGCGAGAGCGACTGGTCGGCAGCCAGACATCGGGTTCGTCCTCCGACGGGACCTTGAAGACGATCCGGAAGCTCCGGTACGTGGCGGTCGGTGCGTACAGAACTGTTCGCCAAGCCTTGTGGCCACCACCGAAGTGGCGGTCCTTGCCCTTGGCCAGGATGGTGCGCGCCATCAGGCGTCCGTCCTCTGCGGCGGCCGCCGCTTGGCGGGCGGCCCTGCGTGGTGCGATGTCGCGGTGCGCGTGCTGTCGGCGAGCTGGTCGTCCTCCCACTGCATGAGCAGGTCGAGCCGGTAGCGACCAGCGATCGGCTTGGGGAACCCGCCGCGCTGCAGTTGCTCGTACCCCTTGGTGCGGCCCCAGCGGTAGCGAGCCATGACCTCACCCGCGGTCAGGAAGACATGGCGGGGATCGGCCGTGAGGGCGTCGATGGGCAGCGCCGCGGCTTCTGCCTCCGTGGGTCCTCGGCGCACACTCATGAGAGGGCCGACCTTCCGTCTGCGTTGGAGGACGGTGGGGTACGTAGCCCACTCAGCCTTCGCTGAACGGTGATGACGGTGAATCTCAAAGGCCCCATGACAGTCAGGTGTGCGGGGCGTGCCCCGCGCCACCGACACACGGTGCCAGCGGCAGGCTGCGCCGGTGGCGCTGGACGTGAACATGACATCTCCATGGACTTCGGCGACTGCGGAGAAGTCCAAGGTCGCCCGGAAAGTCAGCGCCCGCCCGCTTCACGTCGGCAACGGTGAGGATGTGGGACCGAAGTGCTGTTGTGGACGGAAGTCGGCCCGTCAACGGCAATCCGTGGAAGGCCTTCGCCAGCCGGTGGTACTCCGCGGATCGGGCCATTTCCGGGCCACTTACGACCTTCCGGGGTGTGGAGGAGCGAGGTTATCCACAGGCGCTGACTTTCGATCCAAGGATGTCGGCGGCGTCGGTTCTTATGGACTCATGAGCACGTACGACCAGCGCTGTTGCGCACGAGAACTGAACATGCTGGCCATGACCCTGCTTGCCGGTCTGGCCGATCACGCTGACGAAGCGGGGATGGAAGACCTTGTCATCTACTTCACGATGGCCCGCGCGGAGCTCGCGCTCGGCCCATGGGCGGCGCCTCTCGTCGGTGGGGTCCCGGATGGCCGAATTGGCTTCGCCGAAGGTGTCCGGGAGGTGCTGGACCTTCTCGCCGCGATCCGAGCGCTGACGGACGACCCGTCGGGCGTGATCGCTATCGCGCTGACACGGCTGTGGATCTTCGACGGGGTGGCGTGGCTCGACACCGAGGCGGCGAAGGTGGCTGCCACGTGTAGGGCGAGGGTGCTCGGCCGGTGGCTATCTTGACCGAGGAGGTCCGTGTGACAGTCACGTAGAGCCTCGTCGAGCAGTTCAAAGCGAGGGCTCGTAGCCGCCCAATGACGAAGGCCCTCTGCGTGGTACGCCGCTGGTCCGGCTGGTTGCCTTGGTGACCAGGGCGGAGAAGAGGTCGGCACGGCTTCGGGCCGCATCAGGCGGTGGCTCTACAGCTTCCACCCCAGGGCGCAGTCGCATGCCCACCAGACGCATCAACTCTGAGTCGCTCGGCGTCTCGATCGGTGCCACACGTTCACGGAGCGGCTTGACCATGGCGGGGCTGTCGACGTCGATGCGGGGGAGTTTTGTGCGGCGCAAGATGGTCTTGTTGCGGATGCCGTCCTCGATGAGCTCGGAGATGCGGGCGTCGATGCGAATGAACCGCTTGTCGAATGCCGCAAGAATCTTGGCGTCAGGGGTGACATCACGAGCTAGCCCGGCGACCCGGCTGATGAGGTTGTTGGCCTCCCTGGCGGCGCCGGCACCGTGGTGGGCGTGTCCGCCGGCGACGTCGCGCAGCGCTCGGTGGATCAGGTCGTGGGTCTCGGCGCGGGCCTTCCAGCGTTCCCCGAGTTCGGGGTCGGTCGTGCGTGCGGCCAGGTATATCGAGACAGCTGTTTGTGCCGCAACCGCGACCCGCAGGTTGACCGGTGCCGTGCCGTCGGTGAGGCGTACGAGGAGGTTTTGCTCGGCCTGAAGGACGCCGACGAGTCCGGGGCGGGCGGGTCCACGGATGAACCTCAAGGGTGGGCGCCAGCCGCGGTGGTCGACGGTGTAGTCGGGTGGGCCGATGCTGGCCTCTAGGCCGGCGGCCAGGGCGCTCCAGCCGAGGTGGCCGCCGTTGCGGAGCTTCTCCCAGCCGGGCGTCTGGGCATAGCGGTGGTCAAGGATCACCAACCCTTGGACGATCGCGGCGATGTCCTTCATGACGGTGTGGCACTGCGCCGCGCTGAGCCTGCCGTGACCGAGTCCGGCGCCGAAGTCGTGCTCGCCACGGGCCGCGGCTGCGCCGATCTTGCGCCACGACTCGACCAGTTCGACTTCATGCAGTTTGCTGAGCTCGTCCTGGGCCGGCAGTGGCGAGGTCGAAGCGTCCAGGACTCGTTCGAGACCAAGGCGAAGGAAATCGTACGGTCCATCGCCACGTCGGCTCTGGTGATGTTCGAAGAACTCGTTGGATCCGAGGTACGGGTCGGCCGCGATCGTTGCGTGATGACACCAGACCAGCACGCTCTGGCGGTAGCGACGGATCTGGTCCCCATACATCTGACGTTGCTCAGCGGTGCGATTCGTGATCCTGCGTGGGTCGTTGCTGAGTCGGTACTGGAGACGTTGCTGGTGCAGCAGTTGGGTGAGCCCACCTCGGATCGCGCCGCCGGTCTCCCTGTAAGTCATGACGATGCTCCGGGGTCGATCCACGAGGGCAGAGGCGGTTTCTCCTCTCCTGGCGCGATGTTGTCGAGCGCCCAGGCATCGGCGAGGTATGCGAGGGTCAACTCGATGTGCAGCGGATCGAGTCCGTACGCATCCAGGTCGGTGATCGCCTTCGTGGCGAGCTGGTAGAGGATCGTGGAGTCGTCAAGGGGCACATCGGTGAGGGCCGGCACTTGGTCGTCGTGGGCGGCATCGAAGTAGATGAGGGCGCGGTCGTAGGCGATCGAGCCGAGTGGCGTGAGAGCGTGGTCGTCGAGGGCGGCGATGTAGGACCGCGCCTCAGCGATGGCGATGGCGTGAGCGAGGAGCATTCGTTCTCCTGAGGTGGTCGATGGGTGCGTAGCCTCCGACTACCGATAGCGGAGACTGGGCACGCGGTCAGAGATCGGTGGGAAGGTGGTGACCGAAGCGCCACTGGGAGCGATCATCGGCCCCTCCGAGACGGTCCATCAGGTCGCGGGCGCGCGCATGGGCGGCGTCGCGGGTCTCGTCCTCGAGTCGTCGGCGGGCGGTGAGATCGTCGTGTACGAATTCCTTGAAGTCGGCGTCGCGGTTCTCGATGGACTGCTCGACAGGGGAGGCTGTGGGTGGCTCGCCGGGCCAGGTCGCTTGTCGGGTGGGTCGGTCGCGGTCGATCTTGGTGCCACAGGCGGAGACCCAGTCGCGTAGTCGGCGGCGGGCCTCGGCGAACTCCCGATGCCACATCAACGGTGCCGATGGCGGTGCTTCGGGTTCGTAGGCGTTGAGCCAGGCGATGTGCAGGGCGGAGAGCTCCCAGACGAGTTCGTCGTGGCGATGCCACAAGGGAGGGACAACGGCGACGGGGAGACCGTAGGAGTGGCGTAGCCAGTCGACCCAGGCGTTCAGGTCGAGCCACTCACTTTGGGCTTCCTCGGCGGTGAGGAGGTTCCAGTTGACCGGGCGTGGGATATCGTCCCCGCTGCCGCCCTCGTAAGTCCCGACCATGGCCGTCCGGCCTCAGAACCCGATGGCGTGATCGATGGCCTCGGTCACCGCCGGCGGGGCCGGGTCGGAGGCGGCGGATTGGCGTCGTACGACCTCGTAGGTGGTGCGGGTCAGGTCGTGCCCGAGTCTGCGGGCGACGAACTCCTCACGGGTGACCGGTTGGCCGTCTCGGGTTGTCTCGTACGCGTTGACGTAACCGGAGGCGACGAAGGAGTCACCCACCCTGAACCGGGCAAACGCCCGCTCTGCCGCCGTGTCGAACGCAACGAGGTCGCAATACT
The DNA here is from genome assembly GCF_040300245.1 of Nocardioides sp. NPDC000445. Classification (NCBI taxonomy): domain Bacteria; kingdom Bacillati; phylum Actinomycetota; class Actinomycetes; order Propionibacteriales; family Nocardioidaceae; genus Nocardioides; species Nocardioides sp. NPDC000445. Next base: position 160,675 of record NZ_JBEPDH010000005.1, read on the forward strand.
CCGAGTCGAGGCGGGTGAAGCTGCCGTCTGTCTCCTTGCGGAACCGCTCGACTCCGATCCTGGCGCGGAACCTGTGGACACCGTTGCGGCTTCTGGTGAGTTCGGGGTTGGTCGCGATGTAGCCGTGCAGGCTGAGCTGGGTGGGGATGGACATGGGTTTCTCCCGGTCATGCGGCTCGCTTCTCGAAGCCGCTCTCGGAAGTAGAGGTGCGCACCAGGCTCCGCATTTCGTGCCTGCCGAACCGAGCGGGCGTTATCGGCGAGCGCAGCCAGGTTCGAGCGGGCTTCGGCGAACGTCACGACATGGGTGAGAAGCATGGGTCGGGTCCCTTCGGGAGGGGGTGGTGCGGATGACGTGCACGGTCGCCGCCGACGCGGCTGCAGGCCCGGTCAAGTGGGCCTGCTTGTGGAGAAGGGGAACGTGAAGCCCGCATGGACGGCGTGTGCGCTCTCGGGGCTTATGGATGCCCGAGCCACCGGAGCGTTCGCTGATGTGCCCTCCCGATCACCGACACCGCTTGCTCGGAGTCGCTCTCGGAAGTCAGGTGCGCGGAGCTGTTCTCGCGGTGCTGGCAGTGATCAGGTTGGGTTTGTCACGCCGAGGCAGTGGGAGCAATCGTTGCCTGCTGAGCTTCGTCGGCCGGCCGAGCCTGCTTCGCCTCGGAGCGGATCTGGTGGCGCTGAGCGCGATCGAGTGTCCTGGAGCTCAGCCGGTCGTACACACCGGATCCGGTCATCTTGCTGCCGACGAAGATGACATCGTCGCGGTGTGAGTGCGGTCCGTATCCCGATGAGAAGGCGACGGCGAGGGTCGTGCCGACGTCGACCCGGTCCCACCAGAACCAGGCGTCACGCGCCTGCGGGTCGCCGTAGACGGTGATCACCGCCTTCGTTCCGTTGGGTGCGAGCTGGTACACGTCGACGACGTGGACGATGGTCAGTCCGTAGTGCGCAGCATGTCTGGCGAACCGCACCCACTTGGCAGCGGCCCGCGCGTCCCGGTGTTCGAACATACGTTCACGATACGCCGCCTCCTGGGAGCGCGGTTCCATGCGCAGGTTGACCCGTGCCGTGCGCCGAGGGCTCCCGGCGCCCTGAACCCGGATCGTTCACATGTTCGATATACGATCTGTCTTGAGGGTCGATTCTCAGCCAGGTGATGGAGGTCGACTTGCCGCGTACACCGCCGTTCTTGGTTTGGGTGGACTCATCGGGTCGGTTTGGAATCCACAGCGCCCCGGGGCTTCTGCTGGCGTGGCGGCGTACGCCTGAATCCGGGCTTGGCATCCGGAAGGAGTCGGAGTGGGAGTGCCTGGTGATCTCGGCGAGCGAGCCGGCACCCACGAGTCCTGAGAGCCTGTGGGTCTATCAGCATTGGATGAACCCGGCTCATGTGCGGCCCGTTGATGCCGAGAAGCCGCCGGCCTGGAGGTGGAAGCCCCGTTCGAGGCCTGCGTAGTCACTGTGGCGTCGGGCGATGTCCGAGTTGCTTCTCCGTCGCGGCGCGGAGCCGGTAGAGCTCGTTGCTGTCAGGACGGGCTGTCCAGCGACGCAGGTTGGTGACGATCGGTGGCGTGGACCGAAGCAAGGCGAGGCCTGTGCCGAAGGGGAGGGTGCGGATCGTGTCCGGCGGGAGGATCGGGACGCGGCGGGTGGAGCGTTGGAGTCCGCGGGATCCGTGGTCGCCGATGGTGATGGTGTCGGTGTGTTCGTCGCGTTCGCCGATGAGGGTGGAGAGGTCTTGGAGGTCTCGGGTTGCGGCGGTGCCGCCGAGGATGACCTTGACGATGGCGGCGTCCCAGATGGCGTTGGCGGCGTGGTCACCCCACTTGTCGCGGGCCTGAGAGAGGGACTGGAGGACTGGCATGGTGGTGATGCCCGTTCCGCCCCCTTCGGCCATCAGCGTGGGAAGCGAGGGGAGTGGGGCAAGGTTACCGATCTCGTCGAGCGACAGCAGCAGCGGTGGGTCGAGGCGGGCGCCCGGGGAGCAGGCGGCCAGGTGGCGTGCCGTTTCGACGAGGTCTTCGATGAGTGCGGCGACCAAAGGCCAGGAGGCACCGGCGCCGGCTCCGGTGGCGAGCAGATAGAGGGTGCCGTTGTCCTTCAGAAACGTGGTGGGGTCGAATGCCTCATCCTCGGTGGGGCTGACGGCGTCGAGGACGCGTGGGTCGGCGAGCGCGGAGAGGGCTAGGGAAACGCCCATCCAGATCGAGTCGCGGGTACGTGGGTCGGCCTCGATCATCGAGTCCAGCGACTCTGCCCACCCGGTTGCGGCGTCGGGCCGGCTGGCGAGGATGGCCACAGCGTCGGCTGCCGCTGACGGGGCGAGCGTCCAGGAGAGGAGCTCGGCCGGCGTACGTCTATCGAGGGCTGCGGCGTGGAGCAGCGCCTGAAGAGCGGTGCGGGTCTTGCCTTCCCAGAACCCACCGCTCTCGACCCCACCGGCCGAGAGCCCGGTGGCGGAGGCGAGCCCGGTGGCGCGGATCATCGCGGTGAGGGGGTCTTCGCAGCCTCGCACGGGGGACCAGCGCAGGCCATGGGGGAGCCCGTCGGCGAGGTGTTGGGGGTCGAAGACGGCGACCGGTCCGCGTTCGCGGCGCGCTTCGAGGGTGATGGCGATGTTGTCGGGGCGGGTCGAGGTCGTGACCACCGCCCCCGGTGCGTCGAGGATCGCGTTGACGACCAGGTGTAGACCCTTTCCCGAACGTGGTGGGCCTAGCACGAGCATGGAATCCTCGACAGAGCTCCATACGCCTTGCCCGCCTGCGCGGCCGAGGAGATACCCGACGTCGTGGGCCGCCGGTTTGGGGAGGCTGGGGCGAAGGTTATGTGCGCGCTTGAGGAGGGCAGTCTCGGAGGCGGCGCGGAGGACATCGCGGCGAGTCGCGACGCCATCGACGCGACGTGGGTTCCGCTTCGATGTCTCCCGGATGTGGCCGACCACATGCCAGCCTGCCCAGCCAACCAGCCCGACGATGGTGAGGAGGGCTGCGACCACGAGCCAGTAGGCGATTGGGGAGAGAGCGGGTGTGCCGAGGGCGGCACCTGGAACGGCGGGCTTGATGATCACTCCGAGTGCTCCCTCGAGCCCGCTCTTGGGCCTCGCGACTCCGGTCATTCGTGCCGCGATCGACCCGGCAACACGGAGAAGACCGAGGCCGATCGCGCTGCCGAGCACGGCGATGAGCCCTAGGTTGACCAGCTCGTCGTCGACCTGGCGTGGGTTGGGGTTCATGGCAGCACGCCGCCGTCGGTGATGGTGGTTGGGGTCTTCGTCGTCTGCCCGATGAGGACGAGGTTCTCGCCGTACCGGTGGACGAACGCGGGTGGTAGGCGCACGGCCACAGTGCCGTCGGGCTCGGCGGTTCGCCGAGCGACCACGACCGTGACCAGGACGTCCTCACCTGCACCGAAGCGTCCGCGGATCCCGTATGAAGTCGGCTGAACAGGCGCGGGTTCTGCGGGCACGGGGCCACGGTCGCTGGGTGTTTGGATGTCGACGTACTTCGCACCGTTGGACTCGGTGATCTCGACGCGGATCGGTCCGAGCTCGTCGGCGATGTCCGCCAGGAGCCCCCGCACCTGGTCGCGGCCGAACCCGGGCGGGACAGCGTACGGCTCCTTGTCCACCGACACCGTGAACGCCTCGTCGGCGCTGACCTCGACTCGGACAACAGGAAGAGCGATCGGAACACCGGTCCCAGGACGGCTGGACACTACAGACCTGACCGTTCGACCGAGTCGCTCCCTCGCGCCCGGTGACTCCGGTCGACGCCGCCAGAGGTCGCGCGAGCAGGATGGTTGTCTTCCAGTCTTGGCGTACCGTCTGGGATCTTCTCGGTGTCGAGGTAGTTGAGGATGCTGATCGCCGCGACACGGACGCGGGCGCCCGTGTCCTGGACCACCTGTACAGGATCCTTGCCGGGCACTTGTGAGGCCCACCTCGACACGTATGGGACGGTGTACTGACGGCTGTCCATCCCGTGCGCGGCTGTGATCATCAACGAGACGCCCTCAGCCTCGACCTCCCTGATGCCACGGTGTCGAGCGGCGTCCTCCTGCATGTCGATGGGGCCGTGAAGCACGACGTGGCCCGCCTCGTGCGCGAGCGTGCGGACCATCGCCGCATCGTCCATGTCCACTCGGACTGATACCGAACGGGTCATGAAGTCGGTGATGCCGTTACAGCCGCCTATCGCCTTGGCATTCGATACCAGCCGCAGGTCGAACCCGCGCTTGGTGATGTGCTCGGCCAAGGCCTCCCACAGCCCGTCAGGTGCGGCGCCTTCAAGGAACTTCGGCCTGGGCTTCTCAGGAATCGGATCGCCCTCGGTCTGCGAGATGTCCCAGACGTATGCGGGCCGTAGTCCGACCATCTTGGACCTCGTCGTCTCGCCGGGCTTGGCGCGCTCGCCGCCCGCGAGGCGCCGCCACGAGTTGGGGTCGTTGGGTGTCATCGATGCGACTCTCACCTTGACCGGCGCCATGATCTGGGTGCCGGGCTGGCCCTTCATCACCGATCGTCCGAGGGTCTGCCACTGGCGGAACCCGGCGACGTATGTCGGGGTCGGTGCCGGCACCAGGCCCTGTGCGTAGTGGTCGGCGTGTGCCTGATGGATCAGGAGAACGTTGTGGAAGCTCCTGCTTCTGAGCCTGGTCGCGAACTCGAGCGCGCGGAGCCAGTCATCGCCAGTGACCAACCGTTCGACCTCGGTCACCAGCCGCGCGTGCATCACCTCGAGCTGCGCCTGACGCTTCGCCCGCGCTCGCTGCTTGTGATCAGTAAGCCGTGTGTGCCGTGCGTCTTCCTGATTCCATGCCATGTAGGTGAGGTGTGCACGGTCCGACGCTCGGGGTGACTGGCCTTCGCGATCGCCGTTGGGCGCCACCCCAGGGTTCTAGCCAGGGCAGTCGAGCCCGTTGCTCGTTGGTGACGGGGCCCGTTGCGCAGGCGTGACGGGGCAGCGAAGATGGTCCCATGGAGGAGTCCCTCACCGTTCGGGTGCAAGCTGGCGGGTGCTTCGAGTGCGACGGGCGGGGAACCATTCGGGTGATGCACCGGCCCTTACGTCCGGTCGTGCCGGTCGTGCCTGTCCTGCAAGAGTGCCCGACCTGCAGAGGACGCGGCGAACTCAGCGGCATCGCAGGGATTTGAACGGACATAAGCGCTGCTGACAGCGCCGTGTCAACGCCGAGACGTGAGCATGTAGGGCCGACTACTCATCAGCGTCGGCAAGCCCTGCTGCGTGGGTACGCAACGTCTCAAGGTCTGTATTGCCGCCCGGTTCACCTCCCCAGCTACTCATCCGCGTCCGCCAGACCTGCGGGCTGCCAGGATGACGGCTTTCTCTTCCAATTTCCTTCGACGCCGCCTGGCAGTTGGATGACGAGGTGGAACGGTGTCGCCGGTCGGTCCCAGGACTCGCCGTCATCGACGGGTTCGCTGAACTCATCGCAGGCGCGGTGAATCACCTTCTCGAACGTTGCGAACGCTTGGGAAGGGGCATCCGCGAGCACTTGGTCGGCTTCGTAGACGACGAAGACGTACCCGGTGCCTCTAGGGAGCCATTTAAGATCAGCGAGGCACTCGTCGAAGGCGGGCCAGTTCTCGCCAAAGTAGTACGGGAACTGGAGCGCAGCGGAGACCTCGTTGAAGAACTGGTCCTCAGTCCGCATCTTCGAGCCGCGAACAGCCCGAACCGTCAAACCTGCTTCGGCCCAGCCGTGGGAAGCCGCGGCCAAGTCTCGGGATGCAAGGTCAGACTTTATGAACGGGTTGGCACGAGTGACGCGCTGCAGTGCACTGAGACCATCTGACTCGACGCTCACTTTCGTGCTCCCCACCGGCTGAGACCACCGCCATCGAGTGAGAGCACGATGGCGCCGTTGGGGCAGGTGATGGACCATGCCTCGAAGTCTGGATCTGGTGCGACGGTGAGGGTTGCGCCGTTGTCGAAAGTGATTGTCAGCGAGCCACCATCATCTGCGACTGCGTGCTCGACGGTGTGGCCCAGGAGAACACGCAGGAGGTCCTGGTCGGTCTCAAGGTTCTGCGGATCGATGGGCATCGACGCTTGTCCGGCTTCAGTTAGTACGAGTGACGTCTCGATTCGAACCGACGTACCTCCTGACAAGCCCAGAGTGACCGCGTGCTCAGAAGCGATATGTTCGATGCTTCGCGCGGCGATGTCGATGTCCATGCGCTACCGCCCTTCTCCCCACGAGGAAGTCCGGGCTCGCGTTGCGGCTCGACCGGCGTCTGGCACCGCATCCGACTGGGCGCAGGTCAGAATGCTGGACCGTGCCGATGACTTTACTGGAGTCCTGTCCGATCTCATGCTCGGAAGAGTGTCACGCCGGGCCCGTAGGAGTCGGTGATCTCGCTCTTGAAGGTCATGTCGGGGAAGGAGCGATGTGCATGGTCTGGCCAGATGTGGCTCAGGGCGGTTGCGACGCTGCTCAGCGCATCTTCCTCGGCAGGATCTGTGGGCTCGAACACATCCCACAGGTTGACCTGGTTGATGACTCTTTCAAGGGCTTGTGGCGAATGATCGAGGTGGGTTGACCAGTCCGCGAAGGTTTTCGGGAAGTACCGGTCCTTGAAGAGGACGCAGCCCTCGACCTCGATCAAGGGTGGGGTGATCAGGTTGAGGAGCAGCACGACGTCGGTGACGCTCAACTGCTGTGAGAGATAGTCGAGTGCGCTCGCCGGTGGGACAAACGCTCGACTCCAGTCAACGAACCTCGGCATCTCGTCTGGGGAAGTCATCGCAGTCCTCGCGTTTCGGTGAGGGCAACTGTCGTCGGAATCAGCGGGGCAGGGTGCGGAGGGCTTCTACCTTATTCAGGAGCTCTGGATCTGCGGAGAGGTCGACGGTGTAGCCAGCTCGTTCGAGCATGAGCAGGGTCGGGGCCAAGACCGCGTCGAACAGCGGGGCCAGGACCGGATGGTCGCGAGATTTGCTAACGCGCGCGCGCAGGGCAGTGGCGAAGGTATGGAACGAGGATGGGTCGACCTCGACGTAGTCTTCGGCAATGAAGGTGAAGCCGGGGTCGACGCCAATGGTTGTCCCGAGTGCTTGAGCGCAGGATGTGTACGCGGTCCCGACATCGAGTGCGGGCGACCAGACGGTCTCGTCGTTGATCTCGATGATGAAACTCATTTACGCGAACCTAACCCTGATGTCGACGCCAGGGTTTGCTTGACGTAGCGCTTCGATGGCTGACTCAACACCTGCCCTGAAGCCGGGGTCCATCCCAGGGCTGGTGAAGTCGAAGCCGATTGGTGCGTTGTCATATCCGGGCATGTGCTGGCGAGCTTCCATGTAGCGTTCGAACTTTCCGTTGACGTGCTTGTCGATCCACTTGTCGGGGTCCATGGCCTTCGTGGCGGACTTCTCTTCCCATAGGACGCCGTTCTCGATCCTGTCGATATCCGTGATCGTTCGCTCGGGGTTGGTCGGATCCATGACCTGATGATCGGTCTTTCCCTCGAGACATCCCATCAGCCCGAGCGGATCGGTCCACCTGGTCGGATTATGGACGTAGTTCGATGGGTTCGGTGCAGGCGCAAGGCCCAGTCGGTCCTGAGCGATGTATCTGGCGGTCGACGCGTCGTAGTAGCGGTGGACGTTGTAGTAGAGACCCGTCTCGGCGTCCACATACTGGCCTGGAAATCGCAGAGGGGTGAGAGAGTCGGCTGGGTCGGAAGGAGCGCCCCAGAGAGTGCGCTTCGTGTGCCACGCCAGGTCGCCTTCGGGAGTGATGAGTTCGGTAGGAGTGCCGACGAGATCGGTGATGATGGCGTAGAAGCGTGTGTCGACCTCGTCGTCGGACAGGTTGAGTTGCGCGACGGGGTGTAACCCGTCGTGGGTCCACGACCGTGAGCCGGTTGAGGTCGTCTCCTCGATGAGGGTGGTGCCGTCCCATGCGAAGAGGATCTCCTCGCCTACATCGCCGCTCTCGGTGAGGCGGCGCTTGGCGACTCGTCGGCCAAGGATGTCGTAGTGGTAGCGCCAGTGGGTGCCGTCGGGGGTGCGTACGCCGGTCATGCGGTCGTCGCCGTCCCACTCGTATGTCCAGGTCTCCGGTCTGCGGGAGAGCCGGATCTTGGTCCTTCCGACGAGCCGACCTTGCTCGTCGTAGCGATACCTGTTGCGGCCTGAGCGGGTCAGCAGGGTTCCGTCGTATTCGCGACGTTCGCTATCGGCGGCGCCGTTTGTGAGTGACCTGGTGATGTTGCCCATCGGGTCATACGCGTAGGCCTCGGTCCAGCCGGAGCCGGTGACGGAGGTGATCCGGTTGGCAATGTCGAGCTCGAAGCGGCGGGCGCCGGTGAGTTGGTCGTCGATCCCGACCAGGTCGCCACCGGTGGCGTAGGTGTAGCCACGCTGTTGCAGCACACGCGGTTCGGCACCCGCCGACGGCGCAGGAACGGAGCCGCCGAGCCCGCCAAGTCGATCCGCGAGCGAGTTCCCGGCGGCTGCGGCTGGAGGAGTGGAGGTGAGGGTCTGGCCGGTGAGCTGGCCGAGCTGGTTCCAGGTCTGGTCGAGGGTGGCGCCGCCAAGGTCGCGGCGTATTTCCCGGCCGAGGAGGTCGCGGTCGATGCCGAGGAGGTGCCCGTTGACGGTCACGCCAGTGGGCTGCGGAGCGGAGCCATAGGTCCAGGTGGTTTGGACCCCGGCGGGTGTGGTCCGGGCAAGTCGTCGGCCCAGCTTGTCATAGGTCGAGGTGACGGTGCGGCCGTTGATGGTCTCGGCGGTGATCCGGCCAAGCGGATCGCGCTGGAGGACGAGCTCGACCTCGGGTCCGGTCGCCCGCAGGAGGCGTCCGAGAGGGTCGTACGTCATGACCGTCGCGGTCTCGCCGACTCGTTGGGTGGCGATGTTGCCGAGGAGGTCACGTTCGTAGGCGACGACTTCGTCGGCGCCGTTGATACGGCGGGTGAGCTGTCCGGCGCGGTCGTAGTCGTAGCGCAGCGTACGGCCGTTGTAGTCGGTTTCCGCGACGAGCCTGCCGGCCGGGTCGTAGTCGTAGGACCAGGTCCCGCCCTGGGGGTTGGTGACCTGCCGGAGCCGGAGCTCCGGATCGTACTGATAGCGGGTGACCGATCCGTCCGGCGCGGTGACCGCGGCGGGGAGGTCGAAGTGGGTGAACTCCGTGCGCGTGATGCGGCCTGCCGGGTCGGTGTGTTCGACAGGGTTGCCCTCGCCGTCGTACGTCCAGGTCTCGGTGGTCCCGTCGGGCAGCGTGCGGGAGGCGAGCTGGCTGTCCGGGGTCCAGGTGAGGGTGACGGTCGCCCCGAGTGCATCGGTGATGGTCGTGACCCGGCCGAAGGCGTCGCGCTCGAGGCGGGTGGTGTTGCCATCGGCTTCGGTGATGACGAGCGGGAGCCCGGCCGGATCGGTCTCGATGGTGCGTACGTTGCCGAGCGCGTCGCTCACCGCGGCCAGGTGCCCGCGCTGGTCGAAGGTGAAGGTGGTGGTCGCGCCGAGCGGGTCCGTGGCAGCGGTGCGGTTCCCGTTCTCGTCGTATTCGAAGACCCAATCGGTTCCGTCGGGCAGCACCGTCCGGGTCGGCTGCGGGCGGCCACCGGCGTCGGTGTAGGCCACCGTCTGCTGCAGCCCGTCGGGCCGGGTGAGGGCGACCAACGTGCCGTCGGCGTCGTAGGAGAACGAGGTCGTCCGGCCTAGGGGGTCGGTTCGGGACTGCAATCGGTTGCGCTCGTCCCAGACTGAACGGGTCTCACCACCCAGGGCGTCGGTGACCGAGAGGACCTGGGACCGTTCGTTGATGAGGAACCGGGTGGAGTGCCCGGCGGAGTCGGTGACGACGGTCTCGCGCAAGGTGGGGCTGATGACGGTGTAGGCGAAGGTGTTGGCCATGACACCGTCGGTTCCGGCCTGGTCGACACAGCGGCCGGCATCGTCGTAGCGGTAGGTGTAGACGGTGTCGTTGCGGTCGGCCCACTCGACCAGCCGACCGATGTCGTCGTACGCGAACCGGAGTGGGTGACCGGAGGCGTTGATGACACCGACCAGGTGCCCGGCATCGGTGTCGCCGAGCCCGTAGACGTACTCGGCGACCTTGACGGGCTCTGCTCCTTGTTGGGTGCCGTCGTCGCGGACCACGGTGAGTGCGGTGATGCGTGAGCCTTGGGTGTCGATGAGGATGCGGTAGCCGCCGGTGTGGCGGATCTCGACCGGTGCGCCGTAGGGGTCGCGGGCGATCGTGTAGCGGTGGCCGGTGGGGTCGGTCAGGGCCGCCAGAATTGACCGGCCTTGGACCGGGGCCAGGTAGTGACGCTGCTGCCCGGTGGCCAGATCGGTGAGGGTGTAGCCGCCGACCTCGGTGACGCTCAACTGGGTCCTACCGCCTGCTACGGGTTCGGTGGGTTCCTCGGGCGTGGGCTTGGGGAAGACCTGTGCGGTCGCGTCGGCCCGGACCACGACGACGTGCTCGCCGTCGTCGTCGAGGTCGATGCGCTCGTCGAAGGTGGAGGCCCAGGTGCGGCCGAACCAGAGCCCGTAGGTCCAGTCCGAGGAATGCTTCCGCGTCACCACGAGAGGGAGCACACCGGGGAGATGAAGGTCGGTCTGCTCAAGGAACACCGCGCCGGTGGCGACGTCGACCGGGTCACCACATACGTTCTTGCACTCGTCTGGAACACCCCGCCTGGCGGTGTCGGCAGCGTCGTCGCCGATGCGGGCGGCGTCATCGGCGAACCGGCTCGCGTCATCACCCAACCGAGCCAGATCGTCGAGGGCGCCGGCTCCCTTCGCCGCGGCCCCGCCACCGGCGGTGAGCGCGGTGATGATCGCATCCGGTGCCAGCCGACCCGCGGCTTCGGCGGGGTCCGTGGTCCAACCGCTGCCCACCAGCGCCGAGGCGAGCTCACCGGGGTGGGCGGTGGCATAGACGAGCCCGGCGGCGGTGTTGGACACCGTCTCGGTGTACTCCGCCGGGTGGAGCAGGTTGTAGGGGTCGGTCGGGTTGATCGACCGTGCGAACCGGGCCATCCCGGCCAGGCCCTTGAGCGCGCCGCCGGTGAAGTGCATCTTCTGGGTCTGACCCCAGGCGGCCAGGTCGGTCGCGTTGGCGCTCATCCGGCCCACGAAGTCGGGGGACTCAGGGGCGGTCGCGGCTGCCGAGCTGATCGTGGACGCGGCCTGGTCGCCGGCCTCGTTGCGCTGTCGGCGGGCTTCCTTGAGGGTCTGCTGGGCGGCCTCGAACAGGGCGGGCCCGGGGTCGACGAACTCACCGGGCGCGGTCGGCTTGGTGCCGGGGTCGCCACCGGCGGCCGCGGTGGCGTTGTAGCGGTCAACGGCCGCGTTGTAGTCGGAGACCTTCGCGTTGTGGGCATCCAGCGCCGCCTGCTGCTTGGTCTCGGCCTCCTTCCACTGCCGGATCGCCTCCGCGGCCTGGTCCTGCGCCCACGTCACCGTCGAGGAGAACGACTTCAGCGCACCTGAGGCCTTCTCGCACGCGGCCTGCGCACGTGCCCAGTCGGCGGGAGTCTTGGACCATCGCGCGTCGTACGCGTCGCCGGCCTGGCCCTGCCAATTGCCGGTGTCGATGCTCGACATCCCTGCTGACACGTTCCCGAACGCCTTGGCCAGGTCATCGAGGTGGGAGACGTCCTCGTCGATCTTCCCGGTGTCGCCGTGGATGAGCTGCTTGGGGTCCTCGGTCTCTCCCAGCTGCATCTCGCCGACATCGGCTCCGAGCTGGTCGGCCAGCTGGTCGCCGTGCTCGCGGACCCAGTCTGCGGCGGACTCGGCGCCGATCGCGTCCAGACCGTCCTCGGCGACGTGGGACACCTGCTCGACGCCCTCGCCGAGGAGCTCGGCGCCGTCATCGATCGCGCCTTCGACCGTCTCGCCGACATCGTTGGCGCGGTCTCGCAGCCAGCCTCCGATCCCCATCAGCGGGCGCCGCCGTCGACGTCGCTGCCAGAGTGTCCGTCACCGGACTCCTCGCCTGGCTGGTCGACTGGTTCGGTGCCCTCGGCCGGTCCGGTCACGCCGTCCCACGCGGACTGTGCCTCTTCCTGGGCGTAGCCGAGCGGGTCGGTGATCTTCTCCTGCTGGGTCTCGACCCAGTCGTTGCCGACCGTGCTCCAGGTCTCGCCCATGCGCTCGTTGGCCGCGATCTGGGACTCGACGGAGTAGTCCGGCTTCCAGTCGTCGAAGTTCTCGCCCCACGACTGCGAGGTGATCTCGGCCTCCGACAGGTGTGGGTTGCCGGCGACCGAGGTCGCGATGATCTTGCCGGCATCCGCGACGTACTGGTCCTGCTCGTGGAAGAGCCCGGCCGCCATCCCCAGCGCCTGCGCCATCTGGTTCGCGTCCTGCACCAGAGCCCGTACGCCCCAACCCCACCGCTCACAGAACCCGCCGAACGCATCGGCCAGCCCCGAGTGTCCGGCTTCCATCCCGGACAGTGCCATCGACCCGAAACCGCGACCGTGGCTGCCGGAGCCGAGCATACCCATGTCGTTGAGCTCACCGATGGTGGCGTTGATCCCGGACTCGGCGCGCTTGAGCGCCTCGGGGTCGACGTTGAGGTTCTCGCCGCCCATCAGGCCGCCCCGTCCACGTCACCGGCTGCTGCTGCGTTATCGGCGGCGCCCGCCTCGGCCACCGGTATCGATGGGACAAGCATCGGTGCGGTGCTGCCGATGTCGAGGGCAAGCCCGGTCGGCAGCCCACTCGAAGCGGCCAGCTCCGGCAACGCGGCGTCGAGAAGCCGGTCCGCGCGCACGGTCATGAAGTCGACATCGGCCGTCTCATCGGCCCCTCGCACCGCGGCGTACCTCGCCAGATCCCGGATGCTCGTGAACGCGTACAGCCACCGCACGCCGTCCTGGTCGCCGGTGAGCAGTTCGGTCTCGCTCCACCGAAGCACGTAGAGCACGCTCTCACGCAGCGAACGATCGAAACTCGAGGCGTCACCCACCCCGCCACGTACCAACTGGATCTCGGTCCGCAACGGCGCATTCCGACGATCGATCTCACGGTTCGCCGCGTCTGCGGGGTCGCTGACGGCCGGCTCCTGCTCCAGTTGATCAAGCGTCATCGTGGGTCCCTCCCGATCGGGGCGAACGACATCGTCCTAGAGGTCTTACCTCGAACCCGGATCCTTAAACTACCGAAACAGTAAAATCTCGTGGCGTGGACATGCCCGTACGACGCAGCACCCTTCCGGTGGCCGAGCGACGGTATCCGCTGGTGGTGCTCACTGGGGCCTCCGGTGCTGGCAAGTCCACGATCGTCCCGTTGCTGATCGAGCGCCTCGCCGGGACTTGTGTCGTCTTCGATGTCGACTGGCTGATCGACCCACTTCGCGAGGCCTCGCCCGACCGCGGCATCGAGTGGGGCGCGTTCCGCGACACCTGGCTCCACGTCGCGGCAGGCCTGGCGCAGAACCGGATGCCCACGATGCTGGTCGGCCCGTTCATTCCGGAACACCTCGAAACCCTGCCCGGTCGAGAACTCCTCGGCGAGATCGCGTACGGCGTGCTCGACTGTGCCGACGACGTGCGCCGGACACGGATCGAGGCCAGGCCTTCCTGGCGTCTGCGCGACATCGACGAGCAAGTTGCGTTCGGTGCCTGGTTGCGTACAAACCTCACCCCAGTGTTCGACACGGACACGGCGACCCCAATGGCAACCGCAGACGCCGTCGCCGGATGGATCCAAGAACTCCAACCCGAAACCGGGCGGTAGCCCAGTAAGCGGCGGCGCCGAGGTAACGGCGCGGTGTCGGTGGTAGGGCGAGTCGGTGCCGCGCCACGTTCTTGGCGGTCGCCGGGCGCCCATCCTGGGTAGGCGTCGTCACCTCGCTGGGAATCAAGTCTCCAGTGCCCCGACCAGCTCGCCTGCCCTGGCGGCGGCCTTGTCGATGCGTGACTGGTCGGCCCGACAGGCGTGCAGACATGACCTAGCGATGATCGACTCGACGTCCTGGTTGATGCGGTGCCCGTTGGACCGCATTCCGATGACGACCTCGACCAATTCGAGGAGCAGGTCACCCAGGAACTCCTCGGCTGAAGCGGCACTCGTTGCCGTGTCGCCCTCGCTGATGACCTGAGTCCCAAGCCGCGCATAGGCGTCCGCGAGGTTCTGACGCGCGGTCCCGAACGGTCCGAATACCTCCTTGCACTGGACCTCCGGCAGAACTGCGAGGACCCCCGCGTTGTGCGGCGCTCGCGCCAACGTGCGTACATCGAGTGTGACCAAGAGATACAGAAGCACATCGGGTTCGACACCGGTCACGGCGCCCAGGGTCTCGAGCTTCTCGATCTTGTCGAGCGTGGGTCGGATCGAACGCTGCAAAAGATCGGCGAGGATCTCGTCCTTCCCAGACGGGAAATGGTAGTAGATCGAGCTTTGCCGAATGCCGACCGCGTCGGCGATGTCTCGGGTCGAGGTTGCCGCGACACCCTGGTCTACGAACAACCTCGCCGCAGCATCGAGGATCTCCTCGCGCGGCTCCATCCGTGACCTGTCCGCGACCTGCGGAACGAGGCGGGGTCGGCCCGCCCGACGTACCGGTAGTCGTCGCTGGAGACTGATCGTGCCCACATCGCTCACCACGCCACGGCTCCGTCATCCAAGCGGTGAAGGCCGTTGAGAACGGCCTGCAGTATCGCGGGGTCATGCGCCGGGGCCAGGGGGCGGTCTGGGGAGGGGCAGCCGGATGAACCCGCAGTACGCCGCGGCAGGACCGCCGCCCGCTGAGCGTGCAGTTGTTCGTGCTCCGTGTCGAAGGAGAGCTCGGTGGAGTGATTCACGTCTGGATGCTCCTGCGTCGTCACTGTCCTGGGTCCTTCCCAAACCGCGGCCATGCAGATGGTTGTGGTGCGCCTCCAAATCTGGCGCGGGCCAGATCTGGAGGCTTCCCCACCCGCACACAACTGGCTTGAGCCAGTTGGCCCGATTGACGCTATAGTGGCTTAAGCCAGTTGTCAACGACTGGCTCAAGCCAGACTGCGATAGGTTCGAAACTGTGAGCGATAGAGCCCCTCAGGGACCGGAGACCGCGAGCCGCAAGATCGCCGCGATCCTTCGATCCGCGATCGACCGAGGAGACCTCCAGCCCGGAGACAAGCTCCCGTCCGAGCGCGAGCTAGCAGCGACGTACGAGGTCGCCCGCAACACCGCACGAGAGGCCGTGCGCCAGCTGGCCGAGACGGGGCTGGTGGTGGCTGAGCACGGCCGGGGCGTCTTTGTGCGGACCAAGCCGCGGCTGATGCGCTTCGGCCAGAGGCGCTACTCGAAGAAGCTCCGCGATGAGACCGGGGTGTCACCGTTCCACGCCGAAGTGATCGCTCAAGAGCGAACCCCTAACGCCTACATGACCAGCATCGATCAAGTCGTTCCGCCACCGGAGATCGCCGAACGGCTCGGCGTCAGCGACGACACCCCCAGCGTCGTACGCCGCGAGAACTGGTACTTCGCCGATGCTGAACCGATGCAGCGTGGGGTCACCTACATCCCATGGGACATCGCCAAGGACAGCGTTCTCGGACGCAGCGACGACCTTGGCCCCGGCGACCTCTATGCCCGGTTCGAGGACAAAGGACACCTCATCACCTACACCCGCGAAGAAGTCACTGCTCGGATGCCCACACCTGAGGAAGTCTCAGGGCTCCAGCTCCCGGACGGCGTCCCCGTCCTGGTCGTCCTTCACCCCGGTCTCGACCAGGACCGTCGGCCGTTCGAGGTCACCGAGTTCGTCATGCGTGCCGACTACACCGGGCTGGACTACACCATGAAGGTCGATGAATGAGTCCAGTGAGCCGCCTAGATGTCCGACCCCGCCTCAGCGAAGACCTCCCCGCACTCGCCGACGTGCTCATGAAGGTCCACGCGCTCGATGGGTATCCGGTCGAAGGTGTGGCCGATCCCATCGGGTGGCTGACCCCACCGAGGACCTTCGGCGCATGGACAGCCGTCTACGGCGGCCGACCTATCGGCCAAGCCACCATCACCCGCGCAACTGCCGACGACGACGCGGCACGCATCTGGCACGAGAACACTGGGGGAGATCTCGACCAGCTCGCCATCCCCGCCAGGCTCTTCATCGATCCCGACCACCGCAAGAACGGTGCCGGCGGCGCACTGCTATCTGCTATCCGGAATCACGCCGAGAACCATGGCCTCGAGGTCGCCTTCGACGTGATGCTCAAGGACCGAGCTGCCATTCGGCTCTACGAGGCATCCGGATGTACGCGGATCGGGCTCATCGAGCATCACCACGGGGATGGAAAGATGGAGCCTGCCGCGGTCTATGTCGTTGACCGGCCCGGTCCAAGAGGCGGACGGATTCAGTGACCGAGCGCGCTGAGCGATGGGCCTGCCTTCCGAGAACAGCGAGTCTGTGGCACAGCCGCATCCACCACACGGTCAGAAGGAAGCTAACGTGACACGGCGGCGGAAATCCTGGGAGCCCGACTGGGAGACCCCGGTCGACCGCGCGTACCTCCGTGACCTTGTCGCGGTACTCGACGACGTCTTTGTCGGTGCCCGGTTCTTCCGGAGCGGCGTCTATCGACTCTCGGTTGCGCGGCCGGACGACCCGGACGACCTCCTCGACGGCATCGCCGCTTGGGAGCGGCACACCGAAGAGTCCAACGACCGCCACACGTTCAACGGAGCCTCCGTCTTCGGAAACGGGCGCGTCCATGTCTCGCTCGACGAAGGCCGAGGCCTGACCCTCTTCGCCGACGACCGCACTCCCGTTGAGCACTTCGCAGCCGTGGTCGCCGAGTTCATCGCGATCACCGACGACGACTGCGCGACGGTCGTCGTTCAACGATGACCCTGTTGGCGCTGGGGCATTCTGGCGAGAAGCTGGTCTGAACGCTGACGCGCGTCGGTTTCCATCCGGCGAGTTGCAGGGTCGCTGGGCAGCCGTGGACAACTGTCGGCGTTGCTAGAGGTCCGCTCAGAGGCCGAATGCATCTCGCTGACCTGGAACGGGACGTTCCATGATGGACCGCGGTTGCGCGAGGCGGGTCCTGCGAGCCGTGCGGGTTGCGTCGTGGGCGACGTTGTACCTCGTCACAGAAAGGGTCAGCGCATCCCGAAGTCCTGCCGCGTGCGCGATCTCCATGGCTTGGTGGATCAGGAGCACGTTCTTGAAGCTCCTGCTGCGAAACTTTGTCGCGAACTCCATTGCTCGGCGCCGGTCGTCGCCACTGATCAGTGCGTTGACTGCGTTGGCGAGACGCTCATGAAGAGCATTCAGTTGCGTCACGGTCCGCACGAATGTGGTTCGTCGTCATGCAACGTAGGTGGGGGCCCGGGGCCTGTCCAGGATCTGACGCTGAACGAGCCCCCTCGGGCCGCGAGCGTACTCGCGCACCACAACGGGGCGTCGCGGGCGCTACGATCGAGCTGTGCCGGACGAAGTGGAACCTTCCGACGTTGGACCGATTCGGATGCATCTCGAGCCGATAGGGCTCATCTGCGGAGGCGATGGAACACCCCTGCGTGAGACATGGGTCGACCTCAGCTCCCGGAGCCAGATCCTTTACGGTCTCAACGGGGCGGGCAAGACGACCGTCCTGGATAGCCTCAAGCACGCACTGCTCGGAAAGGTAGGCGGTGGGCGGTTGCTCACCAGGCTTCCATTCAACGACTCTGATCTCGGAGTGCAGTTCGCCGACGCGCTCAGTTTGATCCTCACCGGATCCCACGTCCTGATGCTGGAACAGGCGATCGAGATGTTTCTTGCGGCTCAGCGGGACACCCGCGAGTTGGAGTTTGACAGGCGAATTTCGCAAGCGAGACTCGGCTGGGACGTGCCGGGCTCAAGGTTCGATGATCTCGACTGGTCCGGCTTGCTGGAAGCGATAAGCCAAAGTGATGTGTGGCTCTTCACCCCGACGGCACAAGGCGGATCGACGTGGTCCGTCGCTCCGGTCACTCTCATTGAAGGGTCAAGCAGGTGGTCTGAGCATCTCGCGGAACTGAAACTGATCCTTGGGCACGAAGATGGTCCGCTCCCTGGGGACGTGGGACTTGACCTTCTATGGTTCGAGGAGCCAGAGGGTGACGCACCCGTTGGCATCGTCGGATCATTGATGGAGCGGTCCACCGCGGCCGTCGCGTGGAACCCCTGGTGGCCGTTCGGCCAGGTGATCTCGGATGATCCGGTCGATGTCGCCCGCCTCACTCGCAGTCATCTCGCCTCGGGTACCAGGACTCGATGGGGCTTTGGGCCCAGCGGGATTGAACGTGGCCCCGTCTTGGACGCGCGTGTCAGAGAGATCGAGCGCCGCGCCAACCTCGCTGTTGCGGACTTGCTCATGGACTCACCTGCATTGAGCCTCGCTCTTGGTGACGACACGGCCTGGTTCGCTGGGCGAAGTTGCACATGGAGCGCGACTCGTTTTGAAGGCGACGTCCCTCTGCCTCCGGGTAGGTTAAGTTGGGCTGAGCAGCGGTGGATGCAGATCGCCGTCAGGCTGGCCATCGCGCACGAGTTGAACGCATCTTTCGACAGACAGACCGCAGAAGTAATGGAGGACGACTGGAACCCCGCGGATGCTGTTGAAAGCCGCGCCACCACATGGCTCATCTTGGACGAACCAGAACGTGGACTTCATCGGAGGGCCGAGTCGTGGATGGCGTCCGGAATCGGGAGACTGACAGAGTCCGGCGTCAGGCCCATCCTGGCGACGCACAGCCCGGACCTCCTCGACCACGGGCTCGGCGACGTGAACTACGTGCGACGCCGAGACCAGAACCGGCCAGGTTCAGTGATCTCGATGCGAGACTTCGCTGGCGTGCGCGAAGACCTGGGCCTCAACCCGTCAGACTTGCTTCGCCGTACGCGCGGAATCGCCTTGGTTGAGGGTGAGCACGATCTGGAGATCCTGAGAGGCATGATCGGAACCGAGCTGCAGCGACTCGGCGTCGAGGTGCTGCCGCTGCGCGGCGGGAGGCAGCTCAAGACCATCGTGGACTCCCGTTTCCTATACGAGTTCACCGATGCCGTGCTCTTCCCTGTCCTCGACGACCTGAGCCTCGGTCCGATCACCGAACTTTGGGACAAGGTTGTCGCAGAGGCCCGAACCAGGCCAGCCTCAGAAGTCATCAGCGACCTCAAGGGCGCGCTTAAGGAGCAACTAGGGAAGGGCTCGGAATTCCTAGAGGAGTTCCTCACGGCATCGGTCAAGAACGGGACCTTCGATCGAGTTCAACCGTTGGGCATTCCGCAGAGTGACATCCTTGAGTGTTTGCCCGTCACCGATTTCGTCCCAGGGGCTGAGAGTTGGCAGGCGGTTCGCAGCCAGGCAGAGCGCAACAACGGTGGCGTTGCGCCGTCGGAGACCAAGTTCAAGGAGTTCTTGAGAAAGGTCCATCGAGCCAACCTCGCACCCGAACACCTCAGGTTCCTAGCGGAGAGGTGCCCCGTTCCCCCTAACGTCAAGGCGTTGCTGGCGGCGCTGGACGCTCGCATCTCACAACAGCCATGACGCAAGATCCTTGAGGGAGTCGATACCCGGGACCTTCACGAACACCCGGGCCGGGTTGGGGCTGGACTATCGGCCCTGGGGCCGTGAGGATACGCTGGACGTCCTCCAGTAGAAGGCCCTCACCGCCTGCGTGGGAGGGGGCTATGGATCTCGAACTCAGGTTGGTCTGTCTCAGTTGCGAGCGGTGATCCACGTTTAGGAGGGTGGGGCGGGTTCTAGAACCTTCGACATCAGTTTGATCGTTGGTCAATACTCAGTCGAACTTTGCACTTTTGCACTTGCACGGGCCGAGGTCTCGTAGATCGCGAGCTCGGCGGGGTGGAGTTGGTGTTGTACGACGAACGATCGGTTCTTGATCCGCCACAGCCCTTGCCCCGTGCCGAGGGTCGGAAGCAGCGAGCGTTCCGTACCGGTCAGTCCCAACGACTCCGCTGTTACTCCGAGCTGGTCGGACTCCTGGCGGTAGACGACGCGCGTCTCGGCGTTGGCGAGCAATGAGGAAGCGAGCCCACGGGCGGCCGAGCCGCGGTCGCCGACGTTGTCCAGGTCGGTGAGCTTGTGAAAGATCAGCATGTTGGCGATGCCGTAGTGGCGGGCGAGGCGCCAGTGGGCATCCATCCGGCGCAGTAGCGCCGGGTGCTGCATGAGGCGCCAGGCCTCGTCGTAAACGACCCAGCGTTGGCCGCCATCGGGGTCGAGGAGTGCTGACTCCATCCAAGCTGAGGCGCAGGTCATGAGGACCGAGATCAAGGTTGAGTTCTCGGTGACACGGGAGAGGTCGAGGGAGACCATCGGGAGGGTCGGGTCGAAACGTACGGTCGAGGGCCGGTCGAAGAGACCGGCGAGGTCGCCGGCCACCAAGCGACGCAGGCCGTGACCGGCCATGCGGCCGTCCTCGGTTAGCCGGCCGTCGGGATCGTCATCGGGGTCAGGGGATAAGAGCCGGTCCACGACGAGGGGGAGAACCGGGACGGCGGTGGAGCGTACGGCGGCGGCGAGAGCGACATCGATGGCGGTGTGCTCGAGTGGGGTGAGCGGACGGCCGAGCATCGTTTCCGTGAGGGCGCCGACAAGGTCGCGCCTGCGTGCCGTGATTTGAATTGCCCATTGCGCATCGTCGATGCCGGTGGGGCGATGTCCCTCGTCGAGCGGGTTGAGCCGGTTGGGCATTCCGTGCCCGAGTGCGATGGCTTGTCCGCCGACGGCTTGAGCTACCGGAGTGTGCTCGCCTTTGGGGTCGCCGGGGACGTATACGCGGCGGCCGAAGGGGATGGAGCGGGCGTAGAGGCTTTTGGCGAGGGCGGATTTGCCGGCGCCGACGATGCCGGCGAGGACGAGGTTGGGGGCGGTGATGAGGCCGCCGGCGTAGAGGACCCAGGGGTCGTAGACGAAGGAGGAGCCGGAGTAGAGGTCAGTGCCGACGAAGACGCCGTCGGAGCCGAGGCCGCCTTCGGCGAGGAAGGGGTACGCGCCGGCGAGTGTCGCGGAGGTGTCTTGGTGGCGAGGAAGTCGGAATCGGAATGGGGTTCGCAGAGCCGCGGGAGCGCGTTCGCCGGACCTTGGCAGGGGCTGCATCTCGCGTCGTTCCGCGGACGCAGCGGCAGCGGCGTCGCGCAGCGCGTCCCGCCGTGCAGATCGGTCTTCGGCGAGTCGACGACGGACCAATCTGCTACGGAGTCTGCGGTTCTTCCTGCGTTCCTGGGGGGTGACAAGGGAAGCGGCGTGGAGGCGGTCCTCGTTCATCGGAGGAGATGCTCCGCCGTCGCCGCGGGGGTGGCGTTGTTGGTTGCGGAGAGGGTCGGCTCGGGTGGGCCGTACGCGATCCGAGCTTCATCCTGGTGGGCGCGGTCGAGGCCAGAGGCGGCTTGGATCAGGATCTCTGCGGCGCGGTGGAGCTCCCACGAGACGGCGTAGGAGGTCGCCCGTCCGCTTCGAGCGCTCTCGGCTACCCGTGCGCGACCGGGATCGAGCCGGTCGTGGACCTTGGCGATCTGATGGAGGGATTGGGCGAGGGAAGTGATGCTGAGTGACAAGTTCCCGACCAGGTCGTAGATCTCAGTGGGATCGGTGATGTTGCGAGTGGTGTGGGCGAGACGTCTTGATGACTCGCGTGCCGCGCTGGCATGTTCGTTCGACGGGGTGGTCATCTGATGCTCCTTCGTGGCGGGTGGGTACCAAGAAGGTGCGGAGCAGATGCCGCCCGGTGGACAGCGTCGGTCAAGCACGGCAACGAACAGCGAGAATGACGACGCGACAGCGACTTCTCTTGGCGACGTGGCACTCAACTCTTGCAACGACTCGTGGGAGGGACCGTGCGGGCAACGCGATCCCTCCCACAATTGGCGCCGGGCAGATCGGCCGTTGGCTATCCGATCGCGTCCGGCCGTTCTTGGGGCCTCTCGAGCAGCGCCAGCAATCCCGCGACCTGGCGGGGTTCGATGCGTCCACTCTCTCCAAGAGCGTTCGCAACCTTCACAACGACCAGGGCCACCTGGTCTTGATCAAGGTCGTCAACCAGCCTGGCGAGCGCCTTCGCCACAGGGCTTGCCGACAGGCCGTCTACGCCGAACCATTCGTGAGCCACCATCTCTCTCACACGCGCCTCACTGACTCCAAACATCCGGGCCAGCGCCGGTAGACAAGCCGGCGTCGGTGGATGTGCGACGGACCACGGGTCCTTGGCGCTCGCGAGCTTGGTGAGCCACGAGGTCGACCGCGCGTACCCGGCCCGTCTCGCGACGTCCGCGTAAGACCCGGTCGTGTTGCGTACGCCCTTGACAGCCTGGGTGAACGGCCTTGCGGTGCTGTTGTTCATCGCGTCCTTCCTCATGCTGCGGTGGATACGTACGGCTGGCCCGGTCCGTCGAGCCATGCGGGCGGTCGCATCCCAAGGCTCGCGATGTTCCAGAAGGCGGCGCGTCGACCTATGACAGTCCGGACACGATAGCCATCGGCCTCGGACACCAGAACTGCTGCGAGCGGATCGCTGAGGAGGTCAAGGTGAAGTGGAACAACAAAGCACCATGACGCCGACCGCGGGAACCAGTAGCTGCCAACCGACGACGCGTCGAACGTCTTGAACGACTGCTCAAGCTCTCGCACTGCCGCATGAACCCGTGCGCGAGCCTGCATGCGGTCGAGACCTTCCAATCGCTCGGGATGGTCGTCTGCAATGTGTCGCGCGTCCAGCCGCACGATCCGGGCAGATGGGTCAAAGTGCGGTGGTATCCAGCCGTCAGCGACGCGCTCACATACCTCACATGCGTCAGCCGGTGTCACATCCACAAGGTCGACGTAGCCCCCGAAGTACGAGTCGACGTACTCGGTCACCAAGACGATCCGCCGACCCTGGCGATCGCGCATCAACAGTGCGTTGTGTTCGACATTGTCGACCCGGTGCCACAAGTGGCGCTCATTGTTGACCGTGAGACGATGGCGGATCGCGCTGGCGAGGCCGGACAGTTGACTCGATCGCGTCTCGTGACGAAGTTGTTCGGGTGACAAACAATCTGCGATGCGATCTATGTTCTCTCGAACAAACCGATCGACATTAAATCTCTTCATTGGAACTCTCCTTAGAATTTCGCGAACGAAAGTTTCGTACGCGAACGAAGCGGTAAGGACTATCCTTGCCGCGTTAGAAAAACTTCTAAGGCCAGGGCTGGAAATTAGTTTCCCGCCGCTAATGTCTGCCAACGAAAAGATCGTGGCTGTCTGACATATCTTCTTGGCCTTAGATGCGGGCGAAATGCCACGCACTCAAACGCGCGAAACGCGCATCTACCAGACTGGCTCAGCTCGTACTTCGTGTCAAGGGCAGTTGTGGAACGTGGCTGGGGTCAACTGCATTGACGTGCTGTGACGACAGGGTCGGCGGTCGCGAGGAGGCCCTTCTGGCTGGGAAGCAGGGCGGTTGCACGGTTGGCATGGTCCGGGCGCGACGCGTCGACGTCCTACACCGTTGCCGCGTCGCCAAGAGGGGCCCTATCTCGTGTGACCAAGGGGTAGGGCAGCTGTGCGAAAGGCCTGGGCTTGTTGGCCCCAAAGTCGTCGAGTCTCGCAGGATGCCTGGATCGCGGACTGCTCAACGGCTGCGACGGCTTGTTCGAGCGCGTCGGGGGTGTCGGCGCTGAGGGTGAGGAGGCCGGTGAGGCGGAGGATGCCGTGGCCGTTGGTGAGGTCGGCTTCTTGTCGGAGGACGTCGCCGTACTCGGCGTTCTGTTGGGCGTCGTCGATCTGGCCGATCTTGGCGCGTTGAGCCGCGTCGGAGATGTACTCGGTCTTCTTGCGGCGTAGGTCTCTCGCTGCGAGGTCGGTGCGTAGGGGCTGGTAGTGGAGGGAGAGGGTGCGGCGTATGCCGGTGGTGAGTAGGAGTGGGGCCAGGAAGCCGGGGTAGACCTGGGAGCGGGGCCACTCGGAGATCCACAGCACGGCATGGTGGGCGGAGTCAGAGCGCAGCGTGCCCCAGGACTCGGAGACTGCGATGGGGCCGGCGGTGGCGAGGTCGCGGCCAAGTGCACCGTGGCGTTCTAGCGCGGTGGCGATCCCAGGGTCGTAGGCGGTGCGGAGGATGAGCGCGAGGTCGCTCGGGGTGAGCCAGTCGCCGGCGACCAGGTCGGCGGAACGGAGGGCGGCGGTGAGTGTGGTCATCTCCTGCCGGAGGACGGTGGCAGCGCCTCGCATGCCGTGCCCGGAGGCTCGGATTGCTCGGGCGGCGGCCTTCATGTCGAGGGTGAGGGAGATGGTGGTGGCATGGCGTTCGCCGGCGGGGCCGGCGCGGTCGATGAGCTCGGCGTAGGTGTTGGAGGCCCAGGTGTTGTCGTGGGTGCCGTGGTTGTTCCACCAGTTAGTGAGGCTCTTGCCGGAGTCGGGCAGTGTGCGTTCGAGGACTTGGAGGCCGGCGATGCGGCCGGAGCGGCAGGTCGTTGCGAGTACGCGACCCCAGCCGGTGACGCGGCGTTGCTGCTCGGCCGGGTCGAGGAGGGTGAAGGCGGGATGGGTGACGGCGATGATCGCGGTCAGAGTCGGTGCGTGAGGGTCGTGGACCATAACCGCGCCGGTCTCCTTATCGACCCACTGACGGAGCGAGGCCGCGTCGCCGGGGAGTGCCAGGGTTCCTACAGGCCGGGGTCGGTTGATGGGGCGGCGGTAGTCCTGTTGGCGGGTCATCATTCGCCATACCCATGCCGTCGCGATCGGGAGCCAGGTGACCAGGCGGCGTCCGCCGATGCTGCCCCAGGTCAATGCCGCTGATATCGCGAGAACCGGGGTCGCGACGATCAGGCCCGTACCGCCAGCGGTGTAGAGGCCCAGTAGCAGGGTTGTGGCCCCGAGGCCGAGGGTCAGGAGTTGACCGCCGGTGAGACCTAGGAGCACGCCACGTCGGGCGAGGCGGGAGAACTTGACCGGCGTGAGGTCGTACGGGGTGAGGTCGGTTGTCATGATGACCTCGGCCGGGCCTCAGGTATGGGGTCGACCACATGTGGTGCCGGCGCGTTGGGCGCCGGTGCGACGAACCCCGATGGGGTGTCCGGCGGGACCGGCTGGGCAGTTGCCTGAGTCTGCGCGGCCCCGTCGGAGTGCTGGCCGGCGGTAGCGCCGAGATACGAGGCGACCGTGGGACCCGCGGTGGCGGTCTCCTTAGCGACGTGCCCTGTGGCGATGACGCCGGCCGCGGCTGGCACCGCAGCCGCGGTCGACGAGGTGGCAACTGGTGCCCTGCTGGAGGAGGCGGCGGAACCGCTGCCCGTCGGGGCTGTGGGCGCTGAAGGCGCACGGGCGGATCCCTCGGTGCCGCCTAAGACTCTCTGCGGTTGGAGGACGGGTTGGCGGATGGGCACGGGGAGCGGGCGGTTGAGGGCGTGCTTGGTCTCCTGTTCGGCGGACATGGCGTGGTACATGTCGAAGCCCATGAAGTTGATGGCCTTGTAGGTCAGGTAGGGCGCGAAGCCGGCGATCAGGAGGAGCACGACGCCGGAGAGGGGCTCCGAGAGACTGGTCAGATCGGCGTCGATCGGAGCGGAGACCTGACTGGTGGCGAGCAGGAAGATCACCACGACGACGAGTTTGGACAGGATCAGAGCGATCACGAACGATGCCCACCGGGAGACCCACGTGCGGGTGTGATCCCAGGAGGCGCCGGCCAAGGCGAATGGAGCGAGGACGACGGCGACCAGAAGCAGAGCCTTGCGAGCCAGCAGGCTGAGCCAGACCAGGAACGTGGCGCCGATGAAGAGGCCGGCCATGATGATCGTGAGAATGATCCCGACGCTGGGGTTTTTCGTGCTGATCGCAGCGACCGAGGCGGCCAGGACGGCCATCTCCTCCCCCATCTGATCCATGTTGGTCCCCGCCGCGTGAACGATGCCGCGGGCGAGCTGGTCGGTGATCTCGAGCGCGGTGGCCAGGAGACCGACGGCGAGAAACGAGCCGATGACCGACTTGGCCAGGCCGAGGATCGCGCGGGTTAGGGCAGCGGGTTCGCGGCGGATCAGGCCAGTGACGATCTGCAGCAGGAAGAACCCGAGCATGACGACGATCGCGATGCCGAAGACGATGTTGTAGATCCTGGTGAAGTGGCCGGTGGTGAGGTCGACCATGGTGGTGTCGTCGATGACTGTCCAGGTCGTCTCGATCAGCGCCTTCGCGGTGGCGGCCAGGGCGTCGGCGAGCCATTGGAACGGCAGGGTCGCCACGTTCACGGCCTGTTCGCCGGCGGTGTTGCAGACCTTGCTGATGCCGGGTACGTCGCACACGCTCATTGCTCACACCGACTGTCCGACGTTCCAGAAGAAGTTGATCAGCGTCACGCTGGCACCGGTAACGATCGCGGCGCCGAGAGCGACGAGGACGCCGAGCTTGCCTCGGCCAGCGAGGTGCGGGTTGCTCGAGTTTGCCCCCAGAGCCCAGACGATCGCGGCGACGAGCAGGGCAAGGACTGAGAGGATCAGGGCGACTGTCATCATCGCGCCGACGATCTCGCGGAGTTGGGCGATGCCGGGGAGACCGTTGGTGTTGGGGCTGATGTTGACGTTCAGTCCCAGGTGGGTGGCGACACCGGTGTGAATCGCGTTCATGGACGTGCTCCCTCAATGACTGAGTGATGGACGTCGGACAGGTGCGCGCGGCATCCCGGAGGATTGTTGATCAGTCGCCGTTGAGGCGGAGAGTCGACGGGCGCACTTGGCGTCCCGCCCCGAGCGGGGGCTGATCGAGCAGGTCCGCGCGACGGTCCATCGAAACGTCGCTGGAGTCCAAGGTCAGGATGGCGAGCTCGTCCTCGTTCATATACGCGGCCTCGCCCACCCACATGGGAAACAGGCGCAGGCTCTCCGGGTCTGCACCGGGATTGGCCATCGCGTAACGGTAGCCGTCGGCGGCAGCGGTCAAGAAGCTGATCAACGTTGAGAGGGCTTGGTGGACATCGATGTCGGACCCGACACGTGACTCGAGGTCGGTCGCCTCGACGGGCTTGTGGACGGGGTCGCTGTCGGAGATGCGATAGCCGTACGCGCGGCGGACTCCACCGTCCTCGTCACGTCGATCTTCTGCATACCAAACGTCGATGCGCAGGTCGTTGACGGTCACGGTCGCGAGCGGGTTCTCATGGGAGGTGGTCATGGGCACCAGGTGTGCTCTCGCCGCCTAGCGTCCGATCTACGTTGAGGCACAGGGGGAGACGGTCTCAGCAGACACAGGTTGTGAGTCGCTCAGCCATCCGGTCGGGTTGGTGGCGTGGCCGTCGACTCGGATCTCGAAGTGGAGGTGAGGACCGAACGACTTGCCGTCGTTGCCGACGTCAGCGATGTGCTGGCCCGCCGTGACGTGGTCGCCGACGCGTACGTGGATGCCGTTGCCGTACATGTGGGCGTAGCCGGAAGTGACCTTGCGGCCGCGGATGGTGTGGTCGATGAGGATGAGGTGGGCGTAGCCGGAGGGGTGAGCGCCGGCGTAGGTCACGATTCCGTCGCCGATGGCGAGAATCGGGGTTCCAAGCGGGGCGGCGTAGTCGTTGCCGGTGTGGAGCGAGTTCGCGCCGGTGACAGGATCAATACGCGGACCGTACGGGCTGGTGGCTCTCCAGGTTCCCTTCGGGAGTGGGAACACGATCTTGCTGGACTCTGGTGCGCTCGCCGGCTGATCGTCCGCAGGAGATGTGAGGGCCTCGAGGATCGCGTCGGCAACGGGCTCGAAACGGGCGTACCGGTCCGGGAACGCCGAGACCTCGACCGCCTGGGCGGCCGCACCCGGCGGGAGCTGTTGCCAACCGGGGATGTCGAGTAGCCCACGTGGCGAACCGCGGTTCGGGCCGGTTTCACCGCCGAAGAAGGCGCGCGCCTGGTAGGTCGAGTCCATGAGCTGGGCAACGGTGCCCCAGCCCGCGAGGGGGCGCATCTGGAACAAGCCGAGGGAGTCGTGGTCGCCGCCGTTGCCGTCGTTGGGGAACCGGGTGGAATCGGGCCAGGCGCTGGTGTTGGCCAGCATCCGCAGGCTCGACTCGGTCAGGGCTGCCATGAGGGCGATGCGTACACCGTCGCGGCCGACGCCGGGTGTGCGGCTGCCGACGGTGGCGATCGTCGCGGCGTGGGTGAGCTGGGTGCGGTCGAGCGCGAACGTGAACCCGTCGCTCGCGCGCACGGTGAGGCGGTCGGGAACCTCGCCGATGTTGAGCATGCCGCCGCAGGTGCTTCTGGTCCCAAGCAGC
Organism: Nocardioides sp. NPDC000445; assembly: GCF_040300245.1. Taxonomy (NCBI): domain Bacteria; kingdom Bacillati; phylum Actinomycetota; class Actinomycetes; order Propionibacteriales; family Nocardioidaceae; genus Nocardioides; species Nocardioides sp. NPDC000445. The sequence goes on from NZ_JBEPDH010000005.1 coordinate 188,868, forward strand.
GTCATGCTCAGCATCGAGACGCTGGAGAGGCACGCCGTGGGAGCCAGCAGCACGGCCATCACGACGGCAACGATGAGGACGGTGCGCATGGTCGAGGGCGGTTCAGCGGAGAGGCTTGTTGAGCTGGGAGAGCCGAAGGAGCTTGCAAGTGTCGTACGTCGGCTTGCAGGTCATGAAGATGGTGAAGGAGACCTCGTCGACCGTCTGTGCCGGTTTGCCCTGCCAGATGCCGGAGCGCCGGCGTAGCCCGGTGACCGTGTAGGCGGTGGTGCCGTCGGCAAGGTCGGTCGTCTCGCCATTGAACTCGGCACTCTTCCAGGCGTCGGGGACTTTGTAGGAGGTGATGTCGATCCACTGGCGAGTCTCGTACGTCTTCAGGTCTTCCCAGGACTCGGGAGAGGGGAGGTACGTGGTCAGGTCGGTGACGAGTCCGGCCGACTCCTCGCCACTGGGGTCGGCGACGGCGAGCAGGCGGCCGGCGTATTCGGTGAGCGGTGTGGGTGCCGTTGTGTCCCAGGCGAACAGGACCTCCGAGACTGAGACAGCGAATGCGGCGGGGTCATCGGTTCGGACGACCTGCCCACCGCCGTGAGGCATTGGCGCCGAGCGGGCATGCTCAGTCGAGATGCTGTCCGGGCGTGGTTGTGGGGCGGTGTCCGGTTCTCCTCGCGACAAGGCGACCCCGGCTCCCACGGCGGTCAAGGTCGCCGCCGTTCCTGCGAGGAGAAGGGTTTTGGTCCGTGCGGTCTGGCTGAGTCCTCGGATGAGCATGAGCTTTTCCTGGTTCGGTGGGTGGATGAGCAGATGTGCGCTTGGGTGGCCGGCGCGCAACCCGTGGTTCAGGCGGTGCTGGGATCGAGCGATCCGGTCCGTGCGTGGGTGAGTCGGTCACGGAAGGTCAGTGACTCGGTGATCACCCGGTCGAAGCGGGCGTACTCCTCGTCGCTGATGTCGTGGGCGAGTTGGTTGACGTCGTAGTGCTTGGTCCAGCCCTCGAGCTCGGTCCAGGTGAGGAGGAAGGATCGGAGCGTGCGGTACTTGGCGGGCTTGTCGGGTTGGGCGCCGGCGAGGGGTTCCGGTGGGCTCTTCTGGAGGGCTCGGATGCCGCGGCGGGCTTGTTTCTGGCGGACACGGTCCAGGGCTTCGGCGGCGAGGCTGTCGAGGTCGTCAGTGTCGGTGTCGGGTTGGGAGGCGAGCTCGATGGCTGCCTTGACGCGGCGGTAGGCCGGCTCGACCGGTGCGCCACCTTCGACGGCGTCGAGCTCGGAGGCGGCCAGCTCTCGGACCGTCGGAGGGTGGAACGGGTCGCGGGAGACGGCTTGGAGGAACGCGATGCGGTCGAATCGGTGGTAGGACTGCTCGCCGGTGATGGCCCGAGCGGCTTGGGTTCGGGTGTCTCCGCCGCCCCGGGTGCCTTGCGGTGCCGGACGGCGTCCGGCACCGTTCACTTCCCCCGATGCCTTCTTGCCAGGCATGCTGTCTGGGCCGTCGGCACCGAACTGGGTTGCCTCCTGGCGGTGCTGTGCGTCCTCGGCGTAGAGCCTCTTGAGCTCGGTGTAGAGCTCGGTCTGCTCGATGGGGGAGAGCGGTTTGTGCAGTGCGTTCTCGTCTTGTTGGGCGAGGAGTTGGGTGAGGGCGTCGGAGATACCGGAGCGGACCCAGACCTTGATGGTGCGCCAGCCGAGGCGACGTACTGCCTCGAGCCGGCGGCGGCCACAGACGAGGACGCCGTCGGGGGTGATGGTGATCGGGTGAAGCATGCCGAGCTCGTGGATGGACTCAGCGAGCTCGTCGATGTCGCCGAGGTCCTTGCGGTGGCGTACGCCGACGATGATCGAGTCGAGGGCACGCTCGGAGTCGGTGTTAGCTGGCATGTGCGAGCGCCTTCCGCAGCCGGTTCTCCGGGGTGAGCCGGGGTGCGCAGCCGGCGATCAGCGCGACCAAGTCGCCGTCCAGATCGTCGCCGCTGACAAGGACGTCCCGCGGTCCCTCGTTAGTACCGAAGCGGTAGAGGAGACCGTGGCCGGTCTTGGTGTGCTCGTAGTCGGGATGCGGGTTGCCCAGCACGACCGTGAGCAACGTCGACCAGGTTGAGAGAGGGAGGTCGAGGACCTTGAGCGCCAGCGCGTCGCGGCGCAGCCCCTCATGTGCCGTCACGCGGTTGCCCGACGCCATCAACCTCGCTTCGACATAGGTGAGGGCGTGGTCGATCGTGGCTCGCGGCCAACCCAGCGAGGCGAAGAGACGGGCTACCTCCCGGAATGCCTGGGTTGCCTTGCCAGGTGGTGCCTCGTCGGTGTCGACCTCGGCGGAGATCGAGAATGCTGGGTGGTAGTCGGTGAGCGGGTTGTCTCGGTCGCTGAACCGCTCGGCGTCGTGGTGGACCATGACCTCGGTGCGGCGGGCCTGGTGATTGGAGCAGAGCAGCCCGTCGGCGCGTTCCTCGGCGATCAATGAGATCCGCACGGCCTGGGTGACGACCGCCCACGGGTCATCGGCAGTGAGCACAGCATCACTGCGTAGCGCTTCGAAGGCCGCGTACGCGGCGTCCTCGGGGCGCAGCTGGTGCTTGACTGCCAGCGCGGCGTACTTGTCGTTGATGTAGGCCATCAACGCGAACGCGTCGTCATCTTGGCGCCATGCCTCCGGGCCAGCGAGACGGAGCTCGAGCAGGAGTGCCCGCAGCCCTTCTGGGCTCTTGAAGTCAGTGCCCGTGCGGATCCTCGTGCTGATGCCGCTGTCAATACTCATAGCGAGATCCCGCCCATGCGCTGGTGGGTGATCGACGGCGGCCCAGGCTCGGCAATCGCGGTTTTCGTCACCCGTGCCTTCGGGGGCTTCGGGCGTGAAGGGAAGTTGGCGCGACGTACCAACTCGGCCTTGAGGTCGAGGCCCCGGCCGATGACTCGGCTGCCGATCATGGTGGGTAGGTCGCTGGGACGCACCCAGGCGACGCCGTTCCTCGGGCGCTGTGCGGCCACATCGTTGCGAGAATGCTGTGAAGGGTCGCGGTGGATGGCGAGCGGCGCCGGCTCGCGCGCGGTGCCTGCCTGTTCTACGGTCGATTCGTTGAGACGCCGGTCGGGGTCGTGGTCGTAGGCGTTCTGGACGTTCACAGCGCCACCCCGTTCGTCGGCTCGGTGGCTCTCGAGGTACTCGTCGACATGGGTGTCGGCCCGAGGCGGCGGGCGGTGTTGAACGCCGACTTGATCGTCTTGAGCGCTTCCACTTCGGGAAGACCTGCGGACGCTGCGGCGTCGCCCAGGAGACGAGAGGTGTGGGAGAAGTCGTGGCCGGCTTCGGCCATCCGACATGCGGCCCAGAACAGGCCACCGTTGCGGGCGCCCTCCGGGCGCCGGGCGACCCAAGCCGCCAACCGCTCAGGCGACGAGCCAGCTGCCGGAATCACATCTGGCGGGCGCGGCGGCGGAGCGGGTGGGGCGAGGTGGCGGTTCAGAGCGACCGAGTCAACCGGCCCGGGGCGAGCCCCGAAGGTGATCAGCGAGTACGGCCGCAGGGCGCCGTCACCAGAGGCGACCATCGACGGAGGCGCGACAACGTAACCGCCATCGCCACGGAAGTCCACATGTCGGCTCGGCAGTGACCAGTTTCGTTGCTCGAGGCTAGGGGTCGCCGCGAAGTAGGCGTGCATGCCGCCCGAGGGCGTGCGGACCATCCATGCCCACCGTTGGGTCAGACCGGTCTCCATCGCCGTTGAGAACGCACGGAACCCATCACCTGTGCGGTGCACGTCGACGTCGACGACGACCAACCCGGACGCGGTGCCGGTGGGGATGCCGATGTTGGCCTCTGGCATCCGCTGCCACCAACGGCGTATCTGCTGGAGATTGCTGGTGGCGCTGTGGAACCCGTGCGCGGTCAGTGGCTCCTTACCACCGCGTACGCATGGGAAGACCGGGATGCCGGCGCGAGCCAGCGTCGTGGCCGCGGTCGGAAGGTGACCCGATTCGGCGGCGTTCTTGATCGCGCTCGTCACCCAGCGCGAGGGGCGTTGTGTCGAGAGATCCATGTCCACGACACTGGCTCCGGAGGGTTGCCCTGGTGCTTGCCTCTTCGGCTGCTCCCCTCACTGGGAATTGGGGGAGGAGTAGTTGTTTTCGCAGGTCATCGGGCTGCTCCCCAAGTCGTCGGCATGTTGTCCATCGTGCCTCGAGATCCCCGCCGCGGAAGGTGTCGGATCGATGGCGCAGGCGTCCGCGAGTTGGCTGTGGTAGTCGACTGGGTTGTCAGCTGCCGCTGCGGACGTTGTCGCGCATCCCTGCCAGTGGCCGGCGCGGATAGAGGAGAGCCTCAAGGGCTGCTCGTGCTCGGCGCACTCGGACCTCGGTCTCGCACAGCTCGCGGGCTTGACGCTCCACGGTGTGTTCGAGGCGGGTGCTCTCCTCGGCAACGCAGTTGGCCAGCTTGGTTCTGAACAGCGCAACGGCTGCGAGTTCCTCTGCCTTATCGCAAGCATCGGTGTTGGTGTGGGCCGCTGCGCTTTGCTCGTGATCGTCCGTTGAGCTCGACCCTGACCTTGCGGGATCGGCCAGGGTCTCGTGGAGGCGGAGTTCTTCGAAGGCGAGCCTGGTGCGCATGCCACGGGCGATTGCCTCGGAGCGCGTATCCAACCACTGCAGGCCAAGATCCTCCAGCGCAGAGCGCAGCGACGATGTCCGCGAGACAAACGGAGCTGCCGAACGAGGTGCCAGTCGCGCGACCGCGCCAGCGACGTGGTCATCACCTGCCAGATCCGCGAGAGTCTCGACGCTCTTCAGCATCTTGGCCTGGCTCTCACGCAAATTGATTGCCAAGGGTGAGTCGGTCCACGGTTCGGCCTCTTCACGGAGATCGAACGGCTCAATGCTGAGCTGGGTGGATTGCCGGCTCCGCGCGGTCGTATGACCATCGGCGAATCCGACCTCGCGCGCCTTCTCCTCGCTGATTGCTTCGACCCAGTCATCGAGCTTGTCCCGGATGTCGGCTCGCCTGATTCCGGCGACGATGTACCAGTCGGTGATCGCGCCCTGCAGTTCCACCTCGATGATCGTGAGGGCAGCGCGTGCCCGATTGAGCGCGTTGGTGGCCTCTTTGGCGTTTTCGATGCGCCACTGCACGAGCCCTCTGCGTGTCCATCCGGTGGTTGACCGAACCATGAAGATGGCCAGCGTGAAGCCGAACGCGTAGACCCCGATCGGGATCGACCCGAGGGCAGCACCCCAGCCGTCTGCGCGGCTGGTCCAGGTCGCGAAGTCGCCTCGATAGGTCACCCAAGTGGTGGCAGCCATGGCGAAGATGCCCGGTCCCGTCGCGAGCGCGCGAAGGCAAAAGAGGCAGGTTGCGGCCATGCCAAACGAACCGACGACGAAATACCTCAGCGCCCCGGCCAGGAGACGAGGTCGGCTCCAGCCGAACCGCCCGGCGTCGCTCTCCCTTACGAGCGCGGCGACTTCAGCCGCCGGCCAGAAGGTCTCGCGCACGAGCCAGAACCCTGGTCGGCTGAGGGACGCGCAGATGAGTTCCATCGTGGACTGGGTACGAACGAAGATCACGGCGTTTATGCGCCTCGAAGCCAGCGGACCCCCACGGTCCAAGCGTGCATAGCCCCTGCGCAACGCGAATGCCCCTGCGAACCAAGCCGCCTGCCCGATCGTGAACAGGGCGAGGCAGAGGAGCATTGCTATCAGCGAGCCCACAACCAGGACGTAGATCCACGTGGGCATGCCGGCCGTCGGTGCGGAGTCGCCGGCCGCCGCGGCCCTGTACGGCAAGGTGAGCAGGCTCCACACGGCCCCGATCACGTCGTTGAGCATCCCGAGTTCCTTCGATCGATCGTTCAGCAAACCGACCGCCTGGTGGTCAGCCAGGTGGTGGTTGGTTGGCAGGCCCTGCTCCGAGGTCAGTACCGCTGAAGGACGAGCGATGAAAACTCCGGCTCGTAGTCGAGGACCACCGTCTGTAGTTCATCCCGCTCAGCGATGTTGACACCCGGCCACGTGCTGCTTCTACGCCCGAGCAACGCCATCGACAAGGTATCGGGGCGGAGCCCCGTCACTCAGCACGTCCCAAGCGGCCGTGAACCGTCGCGCCATGCGTGGGTTAAGGCGCCCGATGGCGGTGTCGCGTGGACAGAATTCGAAGCTCGCCAGCTCGGGGTCTGCGACATGCAGAGCGTCGACTTCGGCGGGGGTGAGGCGGCCGCCATCGAACACCAAGCAGAGTGAGTCGTCCCAGGGACCGTGCGGCGACACCCAGTCGACACAGAGCAGCCGCCCGACCTTCAGGGTCAGCCCCAACTCTTCGCGGAGTTCTCTCTCCACGGTCTGATCCGGCGGCTCATTGGCCTCGGCCATGCCGCCCGGGATGTCCCAGTCCGGCTTGTAGGTGGGATCGACAAGTAGAACTTGTCCGGCGCTATCGCGGATCAATGCGTCAGCAGCCACACGCTTTCGCGGCTGAGTTGCGTTGCCCTCTGCGAGATAGTTGGTCCACTCCTCTGGGGAGCGCTCATACATGGGCGGCTCAGCCACGGGTCAACCTTGCTGTGGAGCCGAGGCGCCACGTCATCTCTCTCTGGATCTGTAGAGCAACGCGCTGTGCTACGTCGCCATGTTCCACCTTGGCCATGCTCCGTCCGAGGTCCTCCAGTTCGGTGGCGACTACTCCTGATCCGAGGTGTGCGGTGGTGGCGAGAACCTCTTGGGCGAGTACAGCAGCGTGGTCGGATTGGCCCGAACGGAGGACGGATCGGGCAAGCATGAGTTGCCCCAACGCGCGTGACCGCGGACGGTCATTCGACCTCAGCGCGACCACTCGATCGGCTTGCTCGCTGGCACCGCGAACATCGCCGACTGTGAGGAGAGCACGAGCAGCCTCCATTGCGAGCGACCCTTCATCGAACTTGCTCACCCACTTCGACAGAGGTTTCGAGCCCGTTTGTGTGACCTCCTTCTCGGCTACGCGCAGTGCTTCCAGGGTGCTTTGTCGGTCACCCCGAGCCCCAGCGGCGCGAGCCTTCATGCCAAAGAGCCGCGCCCGAAGAAGTCCGGGGATCGATGTGTCTCGCGCCGTTTCGAGACCGCGAGCCGCGTAGACGGTGGCGCGATCGGGGTCGGACTGCAGCAGTGCCAAGTGTGCCGCGCTCCCCATGACATGGGCCGTGACCTGAGCGTCGCCGTCCACGGCAGCGAGGCGGATCGCTCGCGTGAAGTGCTGGTCTGCAAGCGGGTCGTTCCCGGCGTCGTGCGCCATCCAACCAGCCATCTCAGAAAGCGCGGCAGCAACCGTGAACGGTGAAGCCCCTTCCGTGTCTGCAACCGCCAGCAGGTCACGTGCCAGATTGCTGTTGAGGTATGCGACAACGGCGCCGTACATGTGCCCGCCGCCCACCCGTCGATCGGCGAGACGGAACGACTCCATGGCTGCGGCATGCGACGTCTCGGGGTGGGCGAAGGGCGGTAAGTCCTGGTCGGCGCGGACGGTCGGCAACGAGGGTCGATCGCTCGACAGCGGCGGACCCTCCTCGAACTGCTCGAGCTTGCTGCCCAGGCGGCCTGCAGAGCGACCACGCCGCGTCGGATAGAAACCGAGGTCTCTATCTCGCTCCGCTTCGAGGACCGCACACAATGCGGCCCTGTAGGTCGCGTTCGGCCAACGGATCAGCCCTCGCTCATAGCGCGCAACAGTCGCAGCATCGAGGCTGATCTCTTGCTGCTCAGTTGCCCAGACGTGCCGGTTGACCGCCTCCGCGAGCTCCCCTCGAGTCATCGGGCGCCCCGTCGACGGAGAGATCATGCCCATCCGTCGAGCTCGGAGCAGGTCGTTCGTCAAGGAGTGGCCTCCTCGGCCCGAGGTTCCGTGTCGATCGTGGGCGCTTTGACGGCCGGACTCCAGAATGCCTGAACCTTGCCGCCAGATTGCCTCAAGGGTCAGCAGCCTACCAATGCAAAGTGGATGTGCATCTCGAAAACCGTCGGCGTTCTGTTGGGAGATAGTGAGCAAGAAAACGACCATGGACTGGGCTTGCTGACTCTAGCGAGGTCCAGTTCACTGCTTCCGTGACTCACGAATCAACCATGTTCCCGCGTGTGGACGGAGATCCGGCGTGGCCGAATGGACCGTGGCTCCATCTTCCTGCCTTCGTAGGTGATGTTGCGCTCAGGGCTATCAAGGCGGAGTTGGAACGGGCTGCTCTTGATGCTGCCCGTCGAGACCTGGTTATCGCGGAGATGGGGGATACGCCGCGCCGTATGTCGAATCTGTCGGCACGCGAGGTCGAGCGCACCTGCCGGGAAACTTGGCAGCTCTATGAGGACCCGGGCGTCTTGCGGGCCATCGAGTCGCACGCGGCGGTGAAGCCGGCGCCGCTTGTCGGTGACATCGAGGCTGTTGTCGTCAACTACCTTCACCGGTCCGGTGACACTCATGGTGCCCACGTGGACGACCATGAGGTTGCGTTCGTGTTGGTCGTGGAGGCACCGCCGCCTGATGGTGGCGGTGAGCTGCTCTTGCAGATGCCAAATGGCAGGTCGCGGTCGGTGACCTTGTCGGCCGGTGACGCCTACATCCTGCACGCGAGTGCGGTACGGCACTCGGTAGCACCTGTTACGGCTGGACGACGGATCGCTGTGGTCTGCGCTTACGACCTGGCTGGCCGTCCCCAGCCCCATCGGACCCGTTCTGCGGCATTGCTGTACGGCTAGCCAGAGGTTTTACTCTCCGGGGCGGAACGGTGATCGTCGGGCGAGCAGAAGACCAGGCGGCGTCATCGCGTCTGTGCGCTTGGCCTCGCCTGCCAATGGCGGATCAAGCTCTGCAGACGGCGACCCGTCCATTGGATCGTTGGGGTGTGGTTATTGACGTCGGTCACGATGTGTTCTGGCGGGACGTCTTTGGTTACGACTGCGCCTGCGGCGATGTAGCTGTGTGGGCCGATGTGTACTCCGCCGATGACGTGTGCGCCGTAGCCGATTACGGTGTCGGCTTCGATCACGGGTGGTTCTTCGTCGACGTCCCACCAGCCCTCGTGTGGGCGGGTGTATTCGTGGACCAGTTCTCCCATAACGGTGGAGCGGTCCCCGATCGTGGTTCCGTCGCAGATGAAGCCGGCGACTGTTGCGCTTGCTCCGATGGTGACTCGGTCGCAGATGTAGGCACCGTAGACGATCCGTGTCCCGTCGCCGATGGTGCTGTCGTAGCCGATGCGAACGCGGTCCTCGATGACACAGTCGTCTCCGACCTGTACGCCTTCGTGGATGATGGCGTGGTTGCCGATGAGACAGTTAGCCCGGATGGAAACTGGCCTGCCGTTGGAAGCTGATCCTGGGTTGCGTTGTTCTGTCCGCAGCCGTTCTTCCTTGGGGTACCCGATAACGCTGTGTCTACCGACGATGGTGCTGGGATCGATGTCGGTAGGGGCGTACAGCGACTCGATGTTCACGCGGGACTCCTGTCGTTGCTGATCAGCCAGTCTGTGGTGGCTTCGACCGCCTCGTCTTCTCGTTCGCGGGTGTCGAATCCATGATCCGAACCGCGGACGGTGTGGAGGTTGGTGTTGGGCCTGGTTTCAGCCGCGTGCTGGGCGATGTCGTAGGAGACGGCGCTGTCTCGGTCGCCGTGCACCATGAGTGCTGGGATCGAACTCGCTGCCAGGTAGGTGAGCGGCTCGTAGTGGTGGAACTCCTCGAACAGCACCCGCCCTACCTCGAACTCGCCGTCGATCACGAGATAGCCCTGGGTGTGCAGCAGGCGTTGCTGGTCCGGGCTGTAGTTTTCCTTGCCCCATGGGAGCTCTGGGTTGGTGAACGTGTGTTTCAGGTCGAGGACGGGATTCCACAGCACGAGGCGGTCGATGCGTCCATCGAGCCAGGGAAGGGAGAGCGAGGTTGATACTGCGCCGAAGCTCGAGGCCACGATCGACAACCGCCCTGGAGATCGATCGGTCACGTAGTCAATGGCCGCCTGGAGGTCGAGCATCTCACCTGCGATCGTCGCGCCTCGTTGGGTTCCGCCGCTGTTGCCATGCCCGCGGAACGAGAACCTCAACACGTTGAAGTCTGCCTCTGCTAGCCGGTCAGCGAGCCGAATGAACATGCCGCCTTCGGTCATGTCGGCATTGATTCCGTGGACCTGCACGACCGCGCCTCGCTGACCCTGTCCGATGGCGGGGTGCCACGCGGCATCCAGCCCGATGCCATCGATCGACGTCAACTCAACCTGCTGCATCCAACTACTCCTCATCACCTGTGGCCGCTTGCGCCCGCCCAGTGTGCCGGATGTCGTTGCGGTCGCGTCTCTCAGAGACGGCGGTGACGAAGGCGGAGTCCTCGGTGTCGCTTCCGGCGTCGTCCTTCGGTCGCTGGTGGACGATGGGCGGGTCGAAGGCGAGGGCGGTGAGTTGGCGGGGGAATCGAGCGCGGAGATCGGCCCGGGGGTGATCGATGTAGAGCGAGGGCAGGAATTCGTCGACCGGGACCACAGCGCTCTCCAACTGGGTGGCGAGCAGGACCCCAAGGGCCGGCCTGGTGAGTAGATAGCCGAACGTGCAGTGGCTGTAGCCAGGCGCCACGAACCCCGGAACGGCTTCCTGGTCGGGATCCAGTAGGTAGCGCCCCAGGTAGAGGAGGTCAAAGCGGGCGTGGTGGCCGTCGAGGCGTCCCAAACCTTCTAGCAGGTCTTCCAGGAACGTCGGTTGCAGAACCGCATCGTCTTCGAGAACAAGAATGTACGGCTCGTTGCCGTTCTGAGCGGCGTGGCGCCAGCAGGCCAGATGCGACAGAGTGCAGCCGATCTCCCCGTACTTCAGTGGACGGCTCCACCACGAGTTGTCAGACTCGATCTGCCAGGGGAAGAGCTTGTAGCCGGCCTCTTCAAGGTCTGCTTGGCGAAGCTCTTGGCCGTCGAATGGACCCTGCCAGTCTGAGGTGAAGGTCGCCGTGAGTTCGGCGGGAAGCGAACGAGTCATCCATGCGCGGCGATCGGGTCGTCGCTTCAAGTTGATTACGTAGGTCCGGATGTCGGCGGCTGAAGTCACCGCGCGATTGTCTCTGTAGCCGGCTGGTTGACTGTGTAGCGGTCGGAGTTGTCGATGACTGTGGTGAACGGATCGTTGTTTCGTCGAGAGAGCAGCAGTAGTGGGTTGACCAGCGTCAGGTCGGCTACGTCGGTGATGCCGCCGACCCGGCGGGCTTCGGTGACCAGGACGAAGTCGTCCTCGCCGACCTGCTCGGTGACGTAGCGGACGCTGCGTGCGCCCCGTTCTGCTTCCAGCAGGCTGCGGGCGGCACCGAGCACGCCTAAGGTCAGGCAGCCACCGAGCAGGAACACGGTCGTGCCTTGGGCCAGTGTGAGGCGGGTGAACACGGCGAGGTCTTCGAGGAGCTCTTGCCGCTCGGTCCATCGTGGGCCGAGGGTCAGCCCGTCGAGGCCCGGCACGACCAGTGGGTCGTCCTCGCCCAGCTGATTGGGTTGGAAGTAGAACGGCAGGTGTGGAAGGAACTCGCGATACGTGGCGTTCCACGGAGGTCCACCGGCCACGACGACGACATCGGCTTGTGTGTCGTAGTACTCCGACGGGGCGAAGTCTCGAACGGTCACTGTCGGGGCGAGTTGCGCGAACCTGGTCCGCAGGTAGATGAGCGTGTCGAGGTCCGCGAACTTGGCGTAGCGGAGATAGTTCCGGTCGGTTGGTGATGCGTACTCCGGGCTTTCGTCCTCCGGGATCTCCGAGCACACGATGTCGACCCGAGATCCGCTCGACAGGTGCCAAAAGGCACGGAGGTCGTCCGCCCAGGGTGTGATCTCACCGGCTACCTCTTGGGTTCGCGCCGCAGGCCGGACAGGTTCGGCGGACGCTGACGGCGGTGGGGTGGGCGATCTCAGCTCCCTGCTGAGGAGTAGGTAGGCAAGGGTGTCCAGTGCCCGGTCTGCGCGACGTCGGACAGTCTTCGCTGCGCACTTCTGCAGACGTGCGAGCGACTCCTGACGCTCGGTCAGAGTGGGATATCGATGCTCCGGGAGGAGGTTGAAGTCGACCTCGACATAGAGGCGCTCATCGTCTGCGAGCCCCTCGATCGCACGCCGAAGTACCGCCACGAGCTGCGTTACCTCCGCAGCTGAACCTGGCTCGTTTATGGTCCCATCCGCGAAGTAGGCGCGGACAGGGTCAGTGAGGGCAGTGAGGAGCGCTGTTGGCCGAGCCAAACCATGGCCCGCGCGCAGACGCTTTAGGTCACTCGTGAGCTCATCGGCCGAGGGTGCTGTGCTGGACACCATCTGTCCAGGATATGTCCAGTGCGTCGGCTCAGTGACCAGCAACACGGGGAGTAAAGGGCCTGGTCCACCGAGGTGCGGGATCAGCAGGCTTGGGTCTTAAACCAGGCAAGCCGACATTGGAGACCAGTGTGGAACGAGCACCCCGCGTAGACATCGACGGCGTGTGCGGCGCCGGAGGATCCCGAGGAACGTTGTGGGTCCGATGACGTCAACAACAATCGTGTCTCGTCCCAGAGCGGGCCGGCCGCGCATTGAGAGCCGCAGGAGCGAGTTGCCGCCGCGGGAGGAGATCCTCGACGCTGCAGCGTGCCTGTTCGTGAACCAGGGGTTCGCGGGGACCTCGACCCGGGAGATCGCTGAGGCGGTCGGGATCCGGCAGGCGAGTCTCTATCACCACTTCCAGAACAAGGACGAGATCCTTGAGGAATTGTTGCTGCTATCGGTGCGGCCCAGTCTCGACATTTTCGAGAAGATCGAGGTGGAGTGCCCCGGCGAAGTTCCGGAAGCGACGCTGTACCTGCTAGCCCTGATCGACGTCGACACCCTCGCCAGGGTGCCACACAACATTGGCAAGCTCTACGCGATGCCCGACGTCATGATGAACGTGGTCTACGGTCAGTTCCAGCCCGCGCGTCGGGAGTTAGCCGACGCATACGGCAGGCTGGGAGCAAAGGTCGTCAGCGAGCGGGTGGCCGCCACGGTGAGCATCAAACAGCTGGGCGGCATCCTGATCGAGCAGGCCGAGACCGTGATCAGAAGCCGTGCCGACGGCGACAAAGTCGGTCGTGCTGAGGCTGACGCGATCGCCGCCGCGTGCCTGCGAGTCTGCGGCGTTCCCCAAGATCGAATCGATCAAGCCGCGGCCATCGCCAGCGACCTCATGTCGGCGCTCATCGAGGAGCGTTGCACCCAGTGAGAAAGCACGCGGCCGACGAGCCAGTCGCCGCACCGCCACAGGGTGGTGTCGACGGCGGAAGCGCTGGCAACGGTGAAGCGGGCCAGTGACCTCATCTGTCTGATTGCCAGATTGCCGGAACGTACGTCACAGAATGCCGTCTCCGCCTTCCTTAATTGCCCTGCTGGTGCAGCGACGTACGCCACGAGAGTAGTTCGAGGCCCCGGCCATGCCGACCAGTCTTGGCGTCATGGCTGGGGTCATTCCAGACCTCGCGGGAGATAGCTCGCGCGGACAACCGGTTCGGAGGTTGGTTTGAGCTCGCTACATGTTCTGCAGTCGTCGACAACGGATGCCTTCCAATCGGCCCTCAGCAACATGGTCGAGGCGTGCCTTGAGTTCAAGGCGGCCAATCCGCACTCCGTTACGCCTGGGCGACTGGATCGAGCAAGACTTCGGAAGGCTGCCGAGGTGTCCACCGCCGGAGCAGATCTGGATGCGGTGGTTTCCCGGTTCACGACCGAAGTGCTACCTGCCTGTTTGAACTTCTCAGCGCCTTCGTTCTTGGCCCACCCCGACGCAGGCAACTCGACCGCCGGCGTACTCGGCGGAGTCGCCGATGTATTCCTGCAGCAGAATCTGTCGTCGTTTGACTACAGTCCGGCGGCCACCGTTGTAGAGACCGAGCTGCTGCGGACCATACGCCGCGTAGTCGGCTACGACGTGGGTGATGTCGAGAGCGCTTCGAGCGCCGGCGGGGGAGTTGTATTCGGCGGAGCAGGAGCGAACTTCTCCTGCCTCCTGGCAGCTCGCGAGCACCTCAAGCAACGCCTCGCCGCCCAAGGGCGAGCCTTCGACCCACGTCGCACAAGGGTGCTTGCGAACCGGCCATTCACGCACTTCTCGCTGCGCCGGAGCCTGTTCATGCTCGGCCTCGGCAACCGCGACCTCTCCGCCGCGGAACGCGCCAAGGAATGCCTGGCCGAGGAAAGCCTGTTTGAGGTCGGCACCACGTACTTCCGAACGGATGCCGAAGACCTCGAGCGCAGGATCGAACAAGTCCGCGAACGTGGCGAGGAGATCATGTGCATCTTCGCAGTCGCAGGTGACAGCCGCTTCATGGCCTTCGATGACCTGGAGAGGCTGGCGGAAACCGCCGAGCGGCACGACATCTGGCTGCACGTGGATGCCTGCGAGGGAGGCCAGGTGCTGTTCAGCCCACGTCGCCGTCACCTAATGGCAGGGGTCGAGCGGGCCAACAGCGTCTCCATGGATCCGCACAAGGTGCTCATGGTCCCGTACAACATGAGCCTCTTCTTCCTCCGTGACCCATCCTGGCTCACCTACTTCACCGGCGATCCCACGAGCTTGATCAATCAGGACGAGGAATCCCTGGGCGGCTTCACGCCTGGCATCAACTCCAAGAGCTTCATCTCGCTCAAGCTCCTGCTGATGTTGCAGCACTGGGGCTGGGATCGGCTCGCTGCGGAGATCGACCGCCGCCATGACCTCGCGCGGCGTGCCGCGGACTGGATCGAGGACCAACCCGCGCTTCAGCTGATCAACCCCGACGTGAGCCACAACGCGGTCGCGTTCATGTACGTGCCCGACGATGCGAACTGGTCAGGCAGGGCTGACGGGGCAGACGCGGTGGGGGAGACCGAGCGGCTCAACCGCCTGAACCGGGTCATTCACGAGCGGCTTAACACACGTACGCCGTTCTTCGTCCACGCCTTTCCTGCGCGTGACGACGCTGCCCGGGTGGACGCTGCCAAGGGGTCAGTGTTCGCGCTGCGAATGATGTTCGGTAACCCGCTGACCACCTGGGCGGTTGTACGCGAGTGCCTGGAGACAGTGGTCAAGGTCGGGTTCGAGGTCTCCTCCGCGCCGACCCTGTTCGGCGATGAGGTCCGGGCATGAGAGACGGCATGGACGCCGAGCCGCTGGTGTCGGTGGTGATGCCGGTGTGGAATCTGGCACCGGTGCTGCCGACGGCGATCGACAGCGTCCTGTCCCAGACCCTCGATGACATCGAGTTGATCGTCGTCGACGACGCTTCCACCGACGCGACCGCCGATGTCCTCGAGCACTACCACCGCACGGACCCGCGGGTCCGGGTGATGCGCAACACGACGAACAGCCGACGATCGAACATCGAGTGGGAGCCGCGCAACAACGGACTCCAACTCGCGCGGGGAGCCTTCATCGCCTACCTCGATGCAGATAACGCTTGGAACCCGAGCGCTTTGGAAGTTCTGTCCACCGCGCTCATCGAGAGCCCGGACGCGCAGCTGGTCTACTGCCGGTCGCGCAACTTCCACCACCCCTCCGACATCGACGCGGTGATCGCCGCCGACTCACGCGAAGTCACGGATCGAGGTGATGACTGGGTGGTCTTCGCGCACGACGACCTCGACGTGCGACAGCTCGGCCGTGGGCAGTACATCGACACGAACGAGATGATGCACCGCGCCTCGGTATTCGCTGTCCTCGGCTCGCTGTGGCACACCGTCCACCCGCGACGTGCCGACGTCAACGCCCACCAGGGCAAGCGAGTCGCCTCTCGTCGACACAACGACCTGGATCTGGCCGAGCGCGTTATCGCGGCCTTCGGGGACAACGCCGTCGTTCAGGTCCCCGAGGTGCTCGTGGACTACTACTACCCCTCAGCGCCGCGGTCGCCGCAGCGCCTCCCAGTTCAGGTGATGCGCTGATGAGGCTGCTCACCATGCCCGAGCCAGGAGTCCTGCGACGCGTCATCGTCAAGGACCCAGTTGCTGGTCCGGGCCAGATCCGGCTTCGGGTCGCGTGCGTAGGTGTCTGCGGCTCAGACGTCGAGATATTCACCGGGGCCCGACCACCGAAAATCGTTCACGGCCACCCAGTGGTCGGCCACGAGGTCTCCGGAGTAGTGGACCAGATCGGCGAGGGTGTGACCGGCGTGAGGATCGGGGACCGGGTCACCTGCATCGAAGGCTGGGGTGCGATGGCCGACTACCTGGTCACAACTCCGACCAACACTCTGGTCCTCGACGACCGGATCGACCTGGCCGACGGCTGCTTACTCGAAGTCCTGCCCGGCGTTGCGATGGCAGCATGGGACACCGGAATCGAACGAGGCTCCGACGTCCTCTTCGTCGGTCAGGGACTTAGCGGTCTGCTCATCACAGTTCTTGCTGGCCTTCACGGTTGTCGGAGCCTGACGGTTGTCGACCCCAGCTCCGCCAAGGTCGCCCTGGCCGGCGAGTTCGGTGCAACCGAGGCATGGGTCGGACGGATCCAAGACGTGGCCGGCGACCTCGGTGACGCGCACCCCCGCGGGTTCGATCTGGCGATCGTGGCCACGCGAACCTGCGTCGTCAACGACGTGGTGCCACTCATGCGCCCGCGATCGCGAATCGTCGCGTACGGCGGATTGGAGCACGAAGCATCCATCGATGTGATGGCGCTGCACCGCCGCAGCGTCTCCCTGATCAAGGAAGGCGAGATGGTCAACGGAGTCCGCCAAGCACGGGCGAGATGGCACGAAGCGATGCGACTCATCACCGATGGCCTGGTGCCGTTGCGTCGCCTCCGCACCCACGATCTGCCGATGGCCGAGGCGGAAGCCGCGCTACGGCTGCGGGCCGACCCCGATACGGACGCGATCCACGTCGTTCTGCACACCGATATCGACGAGACCGGACCCGCGAACGGCGACGCAACCACGTACCTGGGGTCATCGCGGGGAGTTCCCCGCCGGATTCGCTCGCACTGCTGACCGCAGCCGCATCCGCACCGACGAACGAGACTGAGGAGAGAAGAGTCATGACCTGGGACGTCATCACGACCGACCATCTCGACAAGGACCTGCTGGTCGACCTGAGGAACGAGCGTCTGGCGGCCGTGCGGGTGCCGGGCTTCTGCGACCCGGAGGCACGCCGGCGCATCGTCGGACATTTGATCCGGCACCCCGATCGAACCAACTACCGCGTCCGGTGGGCCAGCCGCGGACCCGACGGTGCCGGTGTCCAGCCGGGCCGCGACTTCACCGCGACAGACTCTGATCGCGTCGGGCCAGTGGACACCGCACACGACGGATCAGCGCAATCCACGGGAGCCGTGGAGGCGATTCGCGAGGTCCGAGCTGCTGCAGCCCCTGCACTTGCCCCCATCGATCGACTCCGGCTCGAACTCGACGAGGTCGCGCCCCGCGGCGCCGGCGTGTACCGAAAGGACGGCAGGATCAGCTTGGCCGGCGTCGGCCGGGTCATGGACTCCTCCGGTGAACTGGTTCATGCCGACACCGGTCGCCGCAACTGCCTGACCGCCAACGTCTACCTGCGCATGCCGAAAGAAGGCGGAGGCACCCGCATCTGGAAGCACGACGGCGACTACCGCAACTCGACCCAGTCCTATCTGTTCGGGCCTGACGAGATCCCAGGGTCCGCGCCGTGCTGCCTGGTCAAGCCCGACGAGGGCGACCTGGTTGTGTGGAACCCAGCTCTGCCGCACGCCGTACGGCCGTTCGAAGACGCGCCCAGGCTCACGATGCAGACCTGGCTGCTATTCGAGGACGGCCTAACGGCGGACGACTTCGCGATCAGGCTGCTGAACTGACATGGCCGACCTTAGATTCTCCTTCAGTGCGGGGCCAGCCGCGCTTCCTTCGCCGGTACGAGAGCGGATCCGCGAGGACTTCGCCGGCTGGGACGGGGGGCGCACCTCGATCCTCGAGGTATCCCAGTGGAACCCGCGCTTGCTGGACACCTTCGCCAAGGTCGAGACCGACCTTCGCGAGATCCTCACCGTCCCCGACGACTACGCGGTTCTGTTTCTGCACGGCGGCGCCTCGAACCAGTTCGCGATGGTCCCGATGAACATGCTGGGCGATGGCGGGCGGGCCGACTACCTCCACACCGGCCTCTGGTCAGGCAAAGCTGTACAGGAAGCGCGCCGCTACGGGCAGGTGAACGTGGCGGCCTCCACCGCCGGGACCGAGTTCCGCTCCGTGCCAGCACAACGTGAGCTCGCCTTGGACACCACCGCGCACTACGTCCACTACACACCCGTCGAGACCGCGCACGGTGTGCAGTTCGACTACACGCCCGAGACCGGCGACGTGCCCCTGGTTGCCGACGCGACGGCCGCCCTGCTGGCCACACCGCTCGACATCGGCTCCCACGGCGTTGTGTACGCCTCGACTCAGAAGAACCTAGGAGTGGTGGGCATGACGGTGGTCATCGTCCGCCGGGACCTGATCGGTCACGCCGCACCATTCACCCCAACGACCTTCGACTACGCGGTGCACCAGCGCACCTCCAGTCGGTTCACCACCCCTCCGGTCTTCGCCTGGTATGTCACGGGCCTGGTCCTCGACTGGGTCCGCGACCAGGGCGGCCAGCCCGCGATGATCGAACGGAGCCGGCGACGGGCCGAGGCCCTCTATTCGACGATCGACGCCTCGGCCATGTTCACCGCACCGGTGGACTCCACCTCGCGCGCCTGGACCAACGTAGTCTTCACGCTGTCGGACGCCAACCTGACCGAGATCTTCCTGAAAGAGGCCGAGGAAGAAGGTCTCGCCGACCTGCGCGGCCACTCCGCCGTTGGCGGGATTCGGGCCAGCCTTTATCTCGGCATGCCAGAAGCCGGCGCTCACGCCTTGGGCGCGTTCCTGACCGACTTCGAGGCCCGCCATGGCTGAAACCCGGAACCCCACGGGCAACGCCACGGCCGCCGAAGACATCCCTGGAGGACGGCGATGACCATCGTGGTCACCGGTGCAGCCGGATTCATTGGGGCGAACCTGGTGCGGTACCTGCGCGAGACAGCCGGCCGGGACATCGTCGCCATCGACCGGCGCGAGCCGACGTCACTAACGGGCGTGAAATACCTGCGAGCGGATCTCAGCATGCCCAGTGACGGGGTCGAGAAGGCCCTCGGCGAGGCCGAAGCGATCCTGCACCTGGCAGGCTTCCCGGGGGTACGTGAGCGCGGCCCGGACGTCGCCGGCCGGCGGCATCGGGACAACGTGATCGCCACCCGCCGCGTCCTCGAGAGCACGCCACCAGACACCCCGATCGTGGTCACGTCGTCCTCGTCCGTCTATGGCGGCTCGGACGGAACCCCCTGCTCAGAGGACCAGCCGCCGCGCCCTCGTGGCGGGTACGCCGAGAGCAAGGTCTTGGCCGAACGCCTGTGCGCTGCCCGTGCCGCCGCTGGAGGTGCCGTGGTCGCGGCCCGCCTGTTCACGGTGGCCGGCGAGGGCCAGCGTCCCGATATGGCACTTTCCAGGTGGGTCAAAGCGGTCGCAGCGGAGCAACCGGTCCACGTGTACGGAAGCCTGGAACGCACCCGTGACATCACAGACGTCCGGGACGTGTGCATATCTCTGCTCGCCTTGGCAGATAACCGCGTCCAAGGTGTCGTGAACGTCGGCACGGGGACGCCGCACACGCTGCGCGACATGCTCGCCGCAGTCGAGACCGCTCTGGGAAGGGTGGCCCAGGTCGAGGTCAGACCCGCGCACCATGACGACCCCGCCGCCACGCTTGCCGACCCGACCCGCCTGACGCAGACAACGGGCATTCGCCCACACACCAACATTCCCGGACTCGTACGCCGCCAAGCCGTCGCAGCGCTCGGCCCACTCGCCGGCGACGACTCAGACCGGAGGCCCAACGTCGGGTCCTCGCCCGAACTCTCAGCGACTGGAGCAAGCCATGACCTCTGAGGTGCTTCTCATCCACCCTCCCTACTGGGACCCCTACGGACCGCCGGCGTCGACGGCAGCCCTGACCGGCCACCTGCGTACCAACGGCGTACGCGCCACCCAGATCGACCTGAACGCGCTGTTCTTCGCCGACCGCTACGGCCAGATGACCGATGACGCACTGGCCGACTTCCAGAACCCGGACGCCTACCACGAGAAGGTGCCGCACGAGCACAAGGTCGTGCTCGGTGACCAGGGTCATCGTGACGACCTGCTCGGCCACCACGGCATCGACCCTGACGTGCTCCAGATGCCCCGCCACCGACAAGCGATCGCCACCTGGGATCTCGGTCGCCTCAACGTCCTCGACGCGATCATCCACTACGGCTACTTCGTCAACCAGGACGCCGACATCGCCCGCGCCCTGGTCGACCCGACCGTCCTCGACGGCCAGGCATGGCGCCCGCTGCGCGACCTCTTCCTGGCACGAGTCATGAAGATGATCGAAGCGGAGGACCCCGTCGTCGTCGGATTCTCGATCCTGGGGGAGCAGCAGCTGGCGGCCACGATCGCCTGCACTCACTGGCTTCGCGAAGCCGGCTACCAGAAGCTGGTCGTGTGGGGCGGCTCGGACATCCGCAGATCCCGCGAGCTAGCAGGGCGCGGCGAGTCCTGGTGGCGGACCCTTCCTGACTTCCTGTGCCTGGGGGAGGGCGAGAGCGCCATCTTGGCGCTCGCGCGGCGCGGGCGGGCGGCCCGTGAGGCTGGATGCGCCGACTGGCGCACGGCCATTCGTCTCGCGCGTGACCCACGCTCGGAGGACTTCATCGGAGGTCTCATCGCCCAGCCGCTGACCAGGACCCTGCTCCCAGCTAAGCGGTACGAGCAGGTGGCCACCCTCGCCCAGTACGACTACGACGGGTTCGACGTCCACGACGGCTACCTCATGCCATGGCCGATAGTCCCCTACCAGGGCTCCCGCGGATGCCACTGGGGGATATGCACCTTCTGCGACCACGAGGAGGGCTACCGGCTGCACTACCGACCCAAGAGCTCGGTCCAGGTCGTCGACCACATGGAGCACCTACGCAATCAGTTCGGCATCACCCACCTGCAGTTCGTGGACGAGGCCATCGAACCGACCTGGATGAGCGACCTCAACGACGAGATCGAGACCCGCGGCCTCACCGGCGTCTACCGATGGTCGAACTACTCCAAGATCGCGAAGGAGGTCGACTATCAGGCTCTCAGCCGCAGCTACCGCAACGGGTGTCGGCTCATCCTGTTCGGGGTGGAGTCGTTCCAGCAGAAGGCCCTGAACACCGTTCGCAAGGGAATCCGCCGAAACGACATCTTCACCACCCTGCGCGACACGTACCGCTCCGGAATCCGATCCTGGATCTGGCTCATCTCCGGCCTCCCCTCCCAGACCCCCGAGGACGTACGCGCCGACATCACCGATCTCCGCTCGATACGCGGAGTCGTCGACGCCGTCTCGGTGGGGCGCTACCGGATCTCAGCCAACTCCGACCTATACCGGGAGGCCGCCAAGTTCGGGATCGTCGTCAGCGACCTCGACCACCCGATGGACCTGACCTTCGAGATCGAGGGCGAAACCATCCGCCCCGAGGAACTAGCCGAGGTCTTCTACAACGAGTACTACCCGGCCGCGATCGACATGTCACTGACCCACAACCGCTACCTGCTCTTCGCCGATGCGATCAAACGCGAGAACGGCGTGAGCCCGGCCGCAACCGACCGACGGCGAAAAGCCACCTCGCGGCCGCCGCGGACCGTTGCAGCGATCCAAGCCAGCGCCCAAGCAGGACTGGGGAACATCTGATGAGCGTGAACAAGGAGCAACCCGTGATTCCTCTGTTCAAGGTCGCCATGGCGGAGAAGGCCCGCAGCATGGTTGGCGACGTCGTCGCGAGCGGCTGGGTCGGCGAGGGACCCGTCGTCGCCGAGTTCGAGGACCACCTCCGTCAGCGGCTGAGTACCCCACACGTCGTTACCGTGAACTCTGCCACCTCCGGCCTCCACCTGGCCTTGCACATGACAGCCGGCCCCGGCAGACCAACGCAGGAAGACGAGCCTGAAGGCGTCGGGGAGGTCCTCACCACCGCCATGACCTGTGCGGCGACCAACTGGCCGATCCTCGCCAACGGTCTACGCGTTCGATGGGTCGACATCGACCCAACCACCCTCAACATCGACCTCGACGACCTCGCCGCGAAGATCACTCCATCGACCCGAGCGATCGTCGTGGTCCACTGGGCAGGCTCCCCGCTCGACCTCGACCGCCTCAGCACCATCCTGGATGAGGCCGAAGCCAGGCACGGCGTCCGGCCCACGGTCATCGAAGACTGTGCCCACGCCTTGGGCGCCACCTACGCCGGAAGGCCACTCGGGACCCACGGCAACATCGCCGTCTACAGCTTCCAGGCGATCAAGCACCTCACCACCGGCGACGGCGGCGCCATCGTGTTCCCGAACGCCGAACTCACCGAACGAGCCCGCCTGCTCCGCTGGTACGGCATCGACCGACGCCTCCCCGAGGCCACCAGGCTTGCCAGCGATATCGGCGAGTACGGGTTCAAGTTCCACATGAACGACATCTGCGCCACCATCGGCCTGGCCAACCTGACCGACGTCGACACCCGCATCGCCCGCCACCAGGACAATGCTGCGTTCTACGACCGCGAACTGAAGGGCGTCACCGGGCTGGAGACCCTCACAACTCCCGTAGGTGGACGGTCCGCGTGCTGGCTCTACACCGTGCTCGTCGAGCGCAGGTCCGACTTCGAGACCCACATGGCCGGGGCCGGAATCGCAACCAGCCCGGTGCACCGCCGCAACGATCTCTACAGCGTCGTGGCCGACTCCCGCGCCCCGCTACCAGGCTTGGACTCGGTGGCGGACCGGATGGTGTCAATCCCTGTTGGCTGGTGGGTCTCCGAGACTGACCGGGAGCACATCGTCGAGACCATCCGGAAGGGCTGGTGACCGTTGAACCACACGCCTACGCCCGTCCGGCTGCTCGCGATCCCGATAGCCGGCCGTGAGACCGCCTCCTCCCGGCTGCGCCTGCACGACATCATTCCCGAACTGCCCGCTCGGTTCGAGCCCACCATCCTCACACCCCGCGAGGACGCCGACCTGGAAGCGCACGATCCCAGCGGCTTCGATGTGATCTACATCCAAAAGGACGCGCGCGCCGAAGTCCTCGAGTTCGCCAAGCGAGCCGCAGCCGCTGGCGTACCCGTTATCTACGACATCGACGACGACTTCGGCACCTGGCCCAGCATGGACGAAGCCACGATGTGCCAACTCGCCACCAGCGTCACCGTCGACAGCCCGGGACGCGCCGAAGCACTACGTGGCCTCACGCGCACCGAACCGGTCGTCCTGCCTTGCATGATCGACCTCGCCGGCGACCCCGCTAGACAGAGCCCCCACCGACGACGCGGCGACGTCACCACGGTCGCCTCATTCGGCAACTTGGTGAGCCTGCGGAACACGCTCGACTACATGAGCGCCGCAGCAGCCCACCACGACACCTATCTCATCGGACCCGCCGACGCCGGCCAAGAACTGCCAGGACACCGGGTGGTTCCCTTCAACGTTGCCACCTTCGTCGCTGACCTGCTTGCCGCGGACGTCTTCATCCTGGCCCACGGCGATAACGAGGCACCTCTGAAGGACAACAACCGACTGATCATGGCCATGTCCCTCGGCATCCCGTGCCTCGTCTCGCCCAGTCCGGCCTACCTCGACGTACTCGCCGAGCTCGGGCTCGAGTGGCTGACATGTGGCCCTGAGGAGGTTGGCGCCCGGCTCGCCGTACTTGCCGACCCCAGCCTCCGAGCCAAGATCGGCCGCCTCTGCTCGACGTACGCGTGGGCGCACTACCGGCCGCAACGATGTGCGGACATCCTCGCCGGCGTGCTCGATACCGATTCTGAGGGGGTCTCATGACCATGCGGCCAACTCGGGTGTGCTTCCTTAACCCATTCGGGTACGAGCTCTTCGACCCCGCCACCCGCGCGTCGCGCGTCTTCGGCGGTGCCGAAGTGCAGCTCTACTACCTGGCCACCGCGCTCGCCGCCCTCGAGAAATTCTCGGTCTCGATGATCGTCGAGAGCGCGAACCTCCGCCATCAGCAGGTGGTCGAGGGAGTGAAGATGATCCCGGTCCGCCCGGAGCCTCCAGCCCTGGCCCGGCTCCGGGACCGGATCCCGATTCCCTCGCTCCGGTACCTGTCTGCGATGCGCACGGCTGATGCCGACATCTACCTACAACGCGGCGGCGCGGTCCAGACTGGCGACGTCGCGCTCCACTGCAGGGTTGCACGCCGCCGGTTCGTATTCATGGCCGCTCACGACTGGGACTGCGACCACCACCACCGAGGCGGCAGCCAGTACCTCGCCGGGACCTACTACGTCGCCGGCCTACACCGCGCCGACCTCGTCTACGCCCAATCGCAGTTCCAGCAAGACCAACTCCAACGGCATCACCACACGAGCAGTGCCGTGCAACGGACCGTCTATCCAGCGGCTCCTGTCTCCAGCCCTGATGAGCGGGAGCACGTTCTCTGGGTTGGTCGCTGCGTGGACTGGAAGCGCCCGATGGCGTTCCTCGACCTCGCCGAGGCCCGCCCCGATGTTCCCTTTATGATGGCGTGCGCGCCCTACGAGGGCGCCCACGACCTGTACGTCTCAGTCGCGGCACGTGCAGACCTGATGCCTAACGTGGAGTTCCTGGGCTTCGTCCCCTTCGCAGCCACCGACGATCTCTTCCGGAACGCGCGCGTCATCGTCAACACCTCAACCGTGGAGGGTTTCCCGAACACCTTCGTCCAGGCGGCTCGCGTAGCGACACCGGTCTTGTCGCTGGAAGTCGACCCCGACCGTGTCCTGGAGACAGGCGGCTTCGGTGCCTGCGCCGACGGGAACCCGGCGACGCTCGCCGAACAGCTCGACCAGATGCTCGACAACGCGACCTGGCGGCGCCACTCAGCCAACGCACTGGACTACTTCCGAACTACCCACGACCTCGAGACGATCCTCCCCGCGTTCGCTCGGTCGCTGGAGGACCTGTGTCGATCATGAACCGCTTGCATCTCACTGGCCGTTACGGTGTGCCTGTTGCGACCCATCCTCCGGACATGACACCATGCAGCCATGTCTTGCCGCGCACTCCGATTTATCAGCCCCGGGCTGTCGGGGCTGCTGCGTGCGCTGATCTGAGGGTTCTCCTCGCTGCGTGGCCGTGTCCTCCGACGGTCTCGGGGGTTTCTGAACGCCCACAGCTCGCTTCGGCCATCTCTGTCACCCGTTGGCCGGCGACACAGACCAGGGGAGTGCGCTCCCCGGATTCGAGAACACGACGATGAGCACGACATTGCTCCAACAGATCTCTCAGACCCGCGAGACCGCCCACCAACTGATCACGTCCGCGACGACAGTGGCCGAGCTCGATACCGCCCGCCGTGAGTTCCTGGGCAAGTCCGGGTCTCTTCCCGCTATGCGCCGGGGCCTCGGCAGTCTTGCGGCCGAAGACCGCCGGACTGTGGGCGCTGCTCTTCACGAGGCTCAGCAGAGCCTCACTGCTGCGATCGATGAGCGAGAGCAGGCACTGTTAGATGCCGAGCCGGCGCTGTCGACTCCATTGGATGTCGCCCTGCCGGGGCTGCCCGCCGGCGCCGGTGGGCTTCACCCGACCATCCAGCTCATGTACGACCTCGATGACGCCTTCGCCGCGCTCAACTTCGACCGGTTCACTGGACCAGAGATCAGCTCGGAGTTGTATGAGTTCGACAACCTCAACTTCCCGCCCGAGCACCCCGCCCGCGAGAGCATGGACACCTTCTGGCTCGCCGGGATGGACGGTCGTACGGCGGGGGAGAGGCTTGCGCTGCGCCCACATCTGACGGGCGCGAGTGTCAGGTACATGCGTGAGCACGAGCCACCGTTTCGGTTCGTCTATCCCGGTCGGGTTTATCGCAACGAGACCACGGATGCGCGGCACGAGCGTGCCTTCTTCCAGTACGAGGTGCTGCTGGTCGATGAGAAGGTCTCGATCACCGCCGGGAAGGCGCTGGTCGACACGATCTTGGACACCACCTTCGGGCACCCCGTGACCACCAGGATGCGGACCGGGTTCTTCCCCTTCGTCGAGCCCGGCTTCGAGATTGACATGCAGTGCCAGGTCTGCGGCGGTGCCGGTTGCCGCACCTGCCACCAGGTCGGCTGGCTGGAGATTATGCCCGGCGGCGTCCCCCACCCCAACGTGCTCCGCGCCGGCGGTCTCGACCCGGACCGGTGGACCGGGTTCTACGTCAACGTCGGCCTCGACCGGCTCGTCATGATGCGTTACGGCATCGATGACGTCCGGCTCATGCACTCGGCCGACCTCCGCTACCTGCGCCAGTTCGCCTGAGAGGACACGCGACGATGAAGATCTCACTCGAGTGGCTCTCCGACTACGTCGACGTCCCCGCCGAGGTCGACGTGACCGAACTCGCCCACCAGCTCACCCTCAAGACCGTCGAGGTCGAGGAAGTCACTGCTGTCGAGGGTGACACGATCCTCGAGATCGACAACAAGTCACTCACCAACCGCCCCGACCTGTGGGGCCACTACGGCATCGCGCGCGAGCTCGCCGCGATCTACGGGCGACCACTGCGCCCGCTCGCCGCGGCGACCTACCCGACTCCCACCGATGGCCTGGTCGGGTCGCCGGACCCGGAGGTGTGCACCCGGTTCGCCGCCGCGACTTTCACGACGGAGACCGATCAGACTCCCGATTGGATCCGCGAACGGCTGATTCGGATCGGGGAGGGCTTGGTCCATCCGTTGGTGGACCTGTCGAACTACGTGATGTTCACGACCGGGCAGCCCACCCATGTCTACGACGCGGACAAGGTCACCCTCCCACTCACCGCGGCAACCGCCACGGAGCCAGGTGAGCTGACGCTGCTGAACACGGAATCGGTCAAGATCGACACCGGGTTCCCGGTCATCCGCGACGCCCATGACGTCGTCGCGGCAGCCGGCGTCATGGGCGGTGATGGCAGCGCCCTCAGTCAGGGCAGCCGCCGCTTCGTACTGGAAGCCGCAACGTTCCGCCCCCAACCAGTCCGCCGAGCCAGCCAGCGACTCGGGATGCGTACCGATGCCTCGGCCCGATACGAGAAGGGGCTTGACACCCAACGCGTCGACCAGGCCCTCGGCCTGTTCCTGCAGCTCCTCCCGCAGGTCGCTCCTGGTGTCGAGGTCGCCGGGATCCAGGACATCAGCGTCGAGCCGACCAGCCAAGCAACCGTTGACATCGACCGAGCGTTCATGATTGACCGGATCGGCGAGGACCTGGGCGATGACACCGTCCACACCACCTTGCGTGCGCTCGGCTTCGGCACCGACCAAGACGGCGACCGATTCCACATCACCGTCCCGACCTGGCGTTCCACCGGGGACGTGTCGATGCGACACGACATCGTCGAGGAAGTCGCCCGGATCTACGGCTACGACCGGCTCGCGATCGCCGAGATGTCGGTGGTACTCAAGCCGGTCAGGTCGCTGCACCGGCGCGGCCTCGACCGCGAGATACGCGAACAGCTCGCCCTTCGCGCCGGGTTGCAGGAGGTCATCACCTACCCCTGGGCCACAGATCATCTTCTGGCCGCCACCGGGTACGACAAGAGCAAGACGGTGCTGTTCGATGGCGCGACGGCTCCCGACCGGGACTCGCTGCGCCCATCCTTGCTACCCAACCTCCTCGAGGCACTCGCCTCCAACCTGCGCTACCAGACCAGCGTCGAGATCTTCGAGGTCGGCACCGTCTTCAGCGCCACACGCTGGGAGCCCTACCAGGGCGAGTACGAGGCCATGCCCGAACAAAGGCAGCGGCTCGGCGTGGTGCTCGCCGGAGCTGACGGGGTCGAGCTGTTCCGCAGGCTCAAGGGCATCATCGAGACCGTGCGTCGCCACTGCCACATCGTCGACCTCACCTTCGATACTGAAACCGACGCAACCTGGGCCGACCCGTCGGCACAGCTCGAGATCCACGCCGGTGACCAGGCGGCCGGGACCCTCGCCCTGCTCACCCCACGCCTGCGCAGACATGCAGGCATCGGGAACACACAGGTGGCCTACGCCGAGATCGACCTCGGGGTCCTAGAGGCGCACCCCTCACGGGAGAACCAGTACAAGGCGGTGCCGGAACTCCCAGCGACCGGCTTCGACCTGTCCGTCCTCGCTGCCGACGACGTCACCTGGGAGCAGGTGGTCCGAGTAACGACCGCCGTCGACGACCTGGTTCGCGAAGTTCGATACGGCGGGGAATACCGAGGCGCCGACTGGATCCCAGAGGGGCACCGCTCACTGACCTTGCAGGTCGTCCTGCAACCCATCGACACCACGCTCACCGCAGAACGAATCCGAAGCATCCGAACAAAGGTGCTCGAGGCGCTCGAAGGCGAACTCGGCGCTCGGACTCGGACGGACTGACCTGTCTTGGATGACGTGTTCGGGGCCATGCTCACTGCGGCGTTCGAGGACCGCTCGGTGCTGGAGATCGTCGAGAGGGATGACGGTTTCCTCAACAGGCTCTCCGCCGCGCGGTATTTCGACCCCGTATCGGAGTGGAGCGCTGTCGACCGGTGGGCCTTGGACCAGTGCCGCGGCAGAGTGTTGGACATCGGTGCCGGCGGCGGCCGTGCCGCGCTTGAGCTCCAGAGGCGTGGGCACGACGTCGTCGCGCTGGACTCATCGCTGGGCGCGATCAACGTGTGCAGAAAACGAGGTGTGCAGCAGACGGTCCATGGAAACCTGGAGCGCTACGCGAACCTTGCCGAGTTCGACACCTACCTGCTCTTCGGCAACAACTTGGGCCTACTTGAGTCACCAACTCATGGCCAGGCCGTTCTCGATGCCATCGCATCCGCCGCACGTCCCGACGCAATCATCGTCGGGACTTCCACGCGACCGACTGCAACAACGAATCCGGTGCACCTTCGGTACCACGAATCGAATATCGCCCGCGGGCGGTTGCCTGGCCAGCTGCGGTTGCGAAGCCGGTATCAGGACCGCGTATCAGACTGGTTCGACTACCTGCTGTTCGAGCAGGAACAGCTCGACGAAATCCTTCAGAAGGCAAACTGGCGCAGGTTGTGCACCTTCGAAGAAAACGAGAACTATGCGACCGTCATCACCCTCGATACGTAGCCCAAACGACTCAAGTCCATAGTCCAAAACAGTGGGAGGCGACATGCTTACTTGATCGATCGAGTTCACCCACCTGCTGGCCGTCTCCAGTACTCGGTCTTGGGCTACTTCTTGATCGGTCCTGCCCAGTGGAGCAGGTCGGCAGCCAGGTCCTGGGCCATTTCAGGGCTGAGAACGATCTCGGCGCCGGTGTCGTTGACGATGGTGGCGCTGGTACGTGTCACCTTCGCAAGGCGTGGACGTGTGGTGGTCCCTTCTGCCGTGGACTCTGATCCGGGCAGGGCGATGGTGTTGGCCTCTGGCAGTGATGGTTGGTGTGAGTCGATCTCGTGTTCGCGCACGACGAGGATGTCTTCGGCTGCGAACATCTCCTTGACTTGGGCCCAAGTGACGTGAGCAAAGTCGGCACGGCGAGCCACGACCACGCGCCTGATGTCGCGGGAGGTGCCGAAGGTATCGCACTTGTGCCGCTTCACCTGCCGCAGGATCGAGGGAAAGTCGTCGCCCAGGTCAGGCTTCAATTCGACCGCGAACCATGGTGTCTTCTCGGTGCGGTAGGTGTGGATGCCGCCGGTCTGCCACCACTCCATGGGGCGATGCGGTGCCTTTGCCGGTCTCCAGTTCGCAGAGCGGTAGAAGTCGTCGCCATGCCAGCGGCAGTCGGTGTGGTGTGCGCGGCCTATCATCCCCGGGTCACGACGTTTGCAGGGTTCATGGGCGCACGTCGTCGTCTGGGGAGGCTCGGCCTCGGTGCCCTTCTCCTCCATATCGCCCCAGGCCGGTGCCGCGAGATCCCATGTGGGTGGGGCAGCACTCACTGCGTCGTCGCCGCGGCACCGTGACGGTTCAACGCATTCGTGTACGCAGGGGCCACATTCGCAAGGCGGTACATCAAGCATGGTGACGCTGACCTGCGGCAGGTAGGTGTTGAAGGTGACGTCCCAGCCGCCATCTTCGAACTTGATCCCTGCTGCTCCGGCCGGCTCGTGGGTCTCCTGGATAAGGTCGGGGAACTCAGCACGCCAACGCTCCAACCACTCCCACTCCACGTTCGAGGCGGTCGGAGTGAGGTAGTCGTTCTCTTTGTCGAGCAGCTTGGCCAGCGCGAGGCAGTAGTCCTTGTCGAGGAACTTGGCCTGCATCTGGTTGTGCTCGGGGCTGTCTTGCGGTGGCCCGCCGTAGTTAATGATGGTCTGGTACAGCACCGACTCCCGTTCAGCGAATCTGTGCCGGCTCAACAGCCACTCGCAATAGTTTCTGTCCGCCAGCAGCACCTCGATAGGCTGCCCTTTGTACTGGCCGAACGTCACGATCTCAGACACGGCTGTGCTCCTCACCCAGCGCGATGCCGTGCGCTGTCTCAGCAGAAACTCGCCCGAGAAGTCTCCTCATGCCGGACACCCTACTGACCGCCGCCGACATGCATCGCGAGAACAGCGTCCGTCCTGCCGCTCTTGCCGGTGGTCGCGACAGGTTTATGCCGGAGGTCGCCGTTGGTGCCATCGGCCCCGTCGCAGGTATGGCGCATATGACCAAGCTGTCTGTCGGCTGTCTGTCGCTGTGAGGGACATACGCCCCGGCATCGTCGGCCGGAGTCATAGCACGAACTGTGAAGCGTCGACGGGGTTAGGCGGGCCAGCCCTCAGATTGAGTTATCTTCCTACGAGCCCGAGGCGAGGATCCGGCTCGCGTCAATACTCTCCCTGCATGTCTCGATGGCTCTACGCGCGTTGCAAGTGTTCACATGGG
This sequence comes from Nocardioides sp. NPDC000445, assembly GCF_040300245.1. Lineage (NCBI taxonomy): Bacteria > Bacillati > Actinomycetota > Actinomycetes > Propionibacteriales > Nocardioidaceae > Nocardioides > Nocardioides sp. NPDC000445. Next base: position 219,706 of record NZ_JBEPDH010000005.1, read on the forward strand.
GCCATTGAGCAGCCGGACGCGACCGCCGCTACGCCGGACGCGGATCATGCGTGGAGGGCGCTGGCCCTGGTCAATGAATGGATACGCCACTCCGATGCCAAGGCAGGTGTGACACTCGCATTCGCCGGCGTGCTCGGCACCATGACCTTCAACCTGGCGAAGGGCTCAGAGGCTCGATCGCTGGCCTTCGATGTGCTCGTGGTCGTCGCGAGCGCGTTGCTTCTGCTGACGGGCGGGCTCTGTGGCTGGACGCTGACGCCCCGGGTCAACGACAAGGACGCAGCCCGCGACGCAATCAACAGACTGTTCTTCGCGAGCATCTCGAGGAACTTCAAGGGCAGGCGCCAAGAGTTCGCAGACGTGCTCCACACGCTGACCGCCGACCCGGTTGAGCTGACCAGAGACCTCGCGGATCAGATCCACGCCAACGCCAGGATCGCGACGGTGAAGGCCGAGTACGCGAAGTGGGCCATTCGCACAGTGCTCGCCGCAGGCGCCACAGTCGCCGCGCTCGCGATCGTCACCGGAACAGCCAACCTATAGGGAGCGACATGGACGGCAACTACAAGGCATACAACTACACCAGAAGCTCCGACCGCATCAAGGACATCCTGAACCAGCCGGCCGGAGTCTTCGAAGACGTCAACGGTCTGCCTGATCGCGACAGACTTACCTACACCAATGGCTTCTACGGCAACTGCTCAGCGGTCTTCATCGACATCCGAGACTCCTCGGGACTCACCGACAAACACAAGCGCCCCACCCTGGCGAAGATCTATCGGGCATTCATCTCGGAGATGGTGGCGGTGCTCAACTCCGACCCCAACGTAAGAGAGGTGAACATCGTCGGCGACTGCGTCTGGGCCGTGTACAAGACCACACAGAAGACCGAAATCGACGACGTGTTCGGGGTTGCCTCCCAGGCGAACACGCTCCTGAAACTGCTCAACCACCACTACGCGAAGAAGGACATCGATCCGCTCGAAATTGGCATCGGCATCGACTACGGGCGAGTCCTGATGATCAAGGCAGGGTTCAGCGGCAGCGGGATCAACGACGTCGTCTACATGGGAGACGTGGTCAACCGTGCAGCTCACCTCGCGCACGAGGCTGGCCGGGGATGGAACGACCCGTTCTTCGTCGGCGATGACTTCCAATGCAACCTCAACGACCACAACCAGGGCCTGCTCAGGTCGCGCTTCGTATCAGGGCTTGGAACGGTGTACACCGGCAACGTGGTGCGCACGGACATGAATGAATGGATCGAGAGCCTGCAGTAACCCACCACCCGACGCCCGCGAGTCGATCGGCATCGATGATGACGGTCATGGACCCCAAACGCCGCAGCGAGATCCGAACTAGATGCCACCGGCGCCACAGAATCAGCGCAGGTGGCCGAAACGGCTTCATCCTAGGGCCGTCGACCGCATCTGAGCATCCCGCCTCGACCTACTGCGGCCGGCATGGTCTTCTCGCATGCCGCGGGTGTAGCCACGGGCTGAAACTTCAGGGCTCGAGTTGGCACCTTCGGGCGATGTAGTGGGTCAGCCAGGTTCCGGAACCCGTGGCTGGCGACGGGGTGCCCCACTATGTATCGCGACCGAGCTGATGTCCGGCAGGACGATTGGCAAACACCCCTTGGCGCAACCGTGCCTACCGCGTCGCGACCCCGTCGTTCGGCTGACGTTGTCGGTGCTGGCGCCTAGCATTCCGATGTGGCAGACGATGAACCGACTGACTCCAGCCGCGCCGGTCAGGCTGGGTCCGAGATGGCTTTGCTGACCCCTGAATTTGAGGAGTCGAAGCATCAGCTGTACGTCGATAGGTTGAAGGCTCTCATCCACGGCAAACATGCCCGGAATATCGCGGTCGCCGGACAGTACAGCACGGGCAAGAGCAGTGTCCTCGATGGGCTGACCAAGGCACTCGAAACCACAAAGCTGCGGCCGATCACGCTGTCGTTGTCGACGATCGATGCTGACGCGGCCCGAGCGCGAGTCGGTGGGGATGCACAGTCGGCGGATACCAACTCCGGCATCCCGGCCATCACGAGCCTGATCCAGAACGAGATCGTCAAGCAGCTCGTCTACCGGAAGCGACCGATCGCGGTGCCGGGCTCGCGGTTTAGACGGACAGAGGCATTCTCGCCTGGCCGCGCGGCGGGTTGGGCAGCCGTGGCTGCCGTCGTGGCCTTCGGGGTCGTCACGGTCTTGCCGAAGGCAGGCCCGACAGTGCGTGGCCTGCTGGCAGCCGCTGCGGCAGCACTGCTGGTTTTCGTTGTCCTGTGGCGTTTGAGCGGACGGGTGAGTCTCCAGCAGTTGACGGCTGGTCCGGCAACGTTGTCGTTGGACACGTCCAAGTCGTACTTCGACGAGTACCTCGATGAGCTCATGTACTTCTTCGACGTCAGCCGCTGCCGGGTCGTGATCTTCGAAGACATCGACCGATTCAACGATCCACACATCTTCGAGACGCTGCGTGAACTCAACAACCTGCTCAACGGCGCCGACCAGCTCAAGAACGAGAAGCTCGGACCGATCAGGTTCATCTATGCCACCAGGGACAGCATCTTCGAGATCAACAACACCAGCAGTTCGGACGCGACCCCCGGCGGTCCCGGTTCGCCGGCCGCGGACCGAACCAAGTTCTTCGACGCCGTCGTTCCGCTGGTTCCGTTCATCACCCACCGCACCTCACGCGATCACTTCAGCCGCCGGCTCGGCTCAGAGGTCAGCTCACGCGCCATCGGCATCGTCGCCAAGTACGTCACCGACATGCGACTCATCGTCAACATCTGCAACGAACTCGAGGTATTCAAGTCGGTTGTCCTCGACGAAAGCGGTCTGCGCAACCTCAGGACCGACAACCTCTTCGCGATGGTCGTTCACAAGAACCTCTACCCAGGCGACTTCGAGAGCATCACGAGCGGGCAGAGCATCCTCGACAAGGTTCGGGACCTATATCGGCGGACAGTCAACGACACGGCCGCGGGGATGGAGCGCCGCATCACTGAACTGCGGATGAGCCCAGGGCAGAGCAACTCCGTCGAGGAGCATCTGGCAGCAGCCGCGGCCCGATTGCGCCACACGGTCGAAGACATCCTCGCAAGCCACGGCGTCAGCCCGAACCCTCGCAACCCACCTGTGCTGCTGGTCGCTGGCACGCCGTACACGATCGATCGCCTCGACCAGCCTGAGTTCTGGGAGAGTGCCGGGCACGGCAACAGCCAGATCAGCCTTCAGATCCCCGGTCGATCGACCCCTCCGTTTCCACGGCCGGCGATCGAGCGAGCCTTCGGCCGGGAGCTTCCTCAAACGACAGTAGCCGAGACCCTGCGCCCCGACGTTGAGGATGAGATCCGCGATCTTGAACGTGACCACCGCGCCGTTCTCTCGGCGCAGATCGCAAATCTCTTTCTTCGCACCGACCTCACGCTCGATAGCCAAGACACCAACTTCGCCGAGGAGGTCGCCGAGCTCGTCCCATCGCCCCTCACCGTGGAGTTGCTCAGAGCTGGATTCCTGGACGCCCACTTCGGGTTCTATGTCGCCGATTACCCTGCCCTCACGATGAGTCCGGCCGCGGCCGAATTCGAGATGACCGTCATCGAAAGGTTCGGCTTCGACCCCAGGTTCAAGCTCCCCCAGATCGCATCAGACCTGCCTGCGCTGATCGAGTCCGCCGGTGACGCCTTCTTGCGTGACCGGCGCGGGTACAACCTAGACATCGTCGACCTGCTCCTCGTGGACGATTCCGACCATCTCGACGGCCTCATGACCGCTCTCGCCCGTGGATCTGACAACGATGTAGCGTTCATCGACACGTACCTGTCGAGAGGCAGCCACCAGCCCCGATTCCTGCACGAGCTCGCTGGCAAGTGGACGATGATCTTCTACTTCTTGGCAACGCGGACCGAGGCCGACCTCGAGACAGAGCGGGCATGGCTCGATGCCGCTCTCTGTGGCTCCGTCACCGACGTCGACTACCTTCACGCACGAGCCGCAGAGAGACTTGAGCGGCATGCATCCAACACGTCTGCCTTCACCGAGATCGGCGCGGTCGATGTCGCCGTGCTCATCCATGTGACGTCATGCCTGCGCGCGTCGCTGCCCAACATCGCGACCTTCGCCCCGGCCGTCCGGTCAGCTGTCATCGCTGCCGGGCTCTACCGCGTGAACTCGGACAACCTGCTCGCAATGGCCGCCGACGCCGAAGGCAAGATCCCAGCGCTCGACGAGCTGCTCGCGGCCGGGCATGGCGATCTCGTCGTCGATCACGTGCTCTCGCACCTGTCCGACTACGTCAACATCCTCAAGGACAACCCCAGCGCGCGGGTGATCGCCGACAGTACGCGCTACAACGAGATCATCGCGCGGCTCGCAGACTGCCCGGGCTTCGCAGAGCTCGACGACGACGATGCTCGGCTCCTCGTCGAGCGAGCTCCCGACGGAGTTCGCGTCGACGAACTCAACGACGTTCCCGACATCACCTGGCCGGCACTGGTCGCGTCGGGACGGTGCCGGCCATCTGTGGCAAACCTGGCCGCGTATCTTGGCGAGTACGTCGACTTCGGAGACTGGCCGCACCTCCTTTCCGGCGGGGACGCTCTCATCCTCAGCGACGACGATGGTCAGGACGCACGGCAGCGCGTGGCTCTCGCCGTCCTTGCTATGGACCGCCTTGACCCCGGTAAGCGCGTGAGCATTGTCGAGGCACTCGACCTAGAGGCCCACATTCCAGTGGGTGACCTATCAGCTGCGGCGATCACGCTGCTGCCTGAGTTGACGACTGCTGCTGTGACTGCCGACTCCGGTGAAGTGTTCGAGGCGATCCCTGCCGATCAGGTGGACGTGCGTCGGCGCTTCATCGCGGCTTCGAACAAGCTTGCCGACTTCATCGAGGATTGCCCTCTCAGCGATGCGGACGCGCTCGCCGTTCTCGACGGCGGAAACCGGGCCGCAATCACGAAGGTCCTCAACCGTGCCGACGTCCTTCGGGCTGCCGGCGAGGCGACAATCGAGCGGGCGATTGAGGAGGCGCGCGGGCTGCCTGGTTCCATGGGACTTGAGTCATTGCTTGCCCTTGCCAGCGGGCAACGGTCCGCACCGCGATTCGCGGCCCTGCTCTCCAACGAGGTCGAACGTCTCGACGCCGCCGAACTCCGAAACGTCCTCGAGGCCATGCCTGCCCCGTACAACGATCTCGGCGTCACGGAGGTCGAACTCCCCGAGTCGAACCGCCCACTCCTCGACGCCCTGCAAGATAAAGGAGTGCTCGCGCATGTCCAGAAGGTTCGGAACCGGCCCTATGTACGAGCGATTGGCCCATAATGTGATGTTGACTGTCCACGCGACGTAGGACAGCAGATCATCATGCTCCTCAGGTGGGGCGGCATCGCCGCGCCGGACTCGCGGCCTACTACGCTGGCCGCTTATCCGGCCACTCGGCGTGTCCGCGGAGGAGGCTCAACAGGGCCGTCGCCATCGTCGCGGTTGTAGATGTGCTGGTCGAGGTGCTGTTCGGCCAGGCGGGTGTGGCCGGTTGCATCGAGCACGCGCGCGTAGTCGAGGTGGGGTACGTCGTCGTAGGGCGCTGCCTTGATGGCGGTCTCGGCGGCGAAGCGAGCGACGTCGTGGTCGTGCTCGGCGAGGGCTCGTGTGACGACGATGTGGGCGGTGTCGGCGATCATCGTGACGGCGATCTGGTCGTGGCGCTGGCCGCGCGCGAGCCAGGCCCAGCCTTCGTCGCGTAGATCGGAGAAGGGTGCGCCGGTGACGAGCCGCAATGCTTCGAGGAGGTCAGTGATGCCGTCCTCGCCTTTGGCTTGCGCGCGGGCGCGGAGGCGGCGGAACAGGTCGAGGTCGACCAAGATGTCGTCGGCTTGGTAGGCGGCGTACCCGAGTCGGCGAGCAGCGCGGGTCTCGAGCGCGCCGGGCAGGTGCGCGGTCCTGGTCCTGGGATTGGTACCGAGCCACGCGCGAAGCGTCGAGAGATCCGCGGTTAGCCGGCCGCGAGTGACCCCGATGGTGTCGAGGAAGTCGGCGGTGGTGACGCCATTGGGATGGAGGTGAAGGTAGGTGAGGAGCTCGGCGAAGTAGGGCCGGCGCTTCGTCGGGGTCGTTCCGCCTGCTCGCAGGTGGACCGGCCCGAGCAGGGTGAGTTTCGGAAACCGACAGCGATCGGAGCGCCACTCCTCGAGGTCCTCATCGAGCGTGGGGTCCGCGGCGAGGGCACGAACGAGGACTGTCTCGTCGGCGGTGGACGCGAGATTGCGTACGTCGTCCGTGGTCGTACTGGAGGCTGCCGCGTAGGCCGCCGTGGATGCAGGGAGAATCGACGTGGCGCCTGCGGGTTGATGTTCGTCAGGTCGTTCGTGGACCAGCTCAGGCCGTAGGGCGCCGGCGGCGTCGATGAGCGCTTCCATCCCGTCGACGGTCTCCTCGTCGACCGGCATGGGTTGGTTGTGCGCTTCCGCCGTGACCTCGACGATGGCTGCGCACATAGCCGCTTCGTCGGCGGTGAGCCCAGCCGCTTGAAGACGTACGTCGTCGAGGCTGGAATGCGAAAGGGTGAGCTCTCCGGCCGCTGTGAGCGTGATCGTGTGGGCGTCAAGGTCGGCGGGTGCGTCCAGAACGACGACGGCTGTGCCGGAGCGCTCGGGGTGAGACCTGACCACCTTGGTTACGCGGCGGAGCGGCTTGGAGTCCTCGTGGGTGAGGACGATGCGGTAGCGGTCGGGGTCGAGGCCGGGAAGTGTCCCCGCGGGGTCGAGGTCGCGGGCGAGCTGGTCGAGGTGGTCGAGGTCATCGTCGGGGTGGTGGTGCATGCGGACCGGGTCGATGTCGGAGAGCTCGGCGGCGATTCCGTGGGTGTGCACTTCGACGAGCATTGACCAGGGCGTGACGGCTAGCTCGGCGGCGAGGTGGCGGAGGAGGGACTCGGCGTGTTCCCGGTCCCCGGTCAGGCCAGTGACGCCGGTCTCTTCGAGGTTGAGCATCCATGGGTGCCCGTCGTCGTCGAGACCGATAGAGGCCAGCAGCGGGTAGGGGGCGATCTCGCCGGTGTCGGTGGTTGCCGCGTCGGCGGGTGCCGTCCAGGTCGTCGCGGCACCGGTCCAGGGGTGGGGGAGTGCGGCCGGTTCGGTGAGGTGCAGGGTGATCGAGTCGTCTCCGAGCTCGACAGCGAGAAGGTGGGGCTGCTCGCCCTGGGGGAGCATGCGGAGGAGCAGGTCGAGCCGTTCGATGAGGTCTGATGGTTTGGCTCCTTGGTGGCGGATGGTCATCTCGACCGGGTGGAGTTCTTCGGGCGGCGGGGCGATCTCGTAGCCGGGAAGGCGGTAGCGACGTTGGGATCGTTGGTGCTGGCGTACGACGAGGAAGAGGCCGCCTGCGAGCAACGCGCCTGCTCCGGACAGTCCTGGGAGTAGCCAGGAGGGCGCGCTGTCGGATTCGGCGGTGCTGGCATGGTCGTGCTCGGCTCTCGGCGGGTTGGTTTCGTGGCTTGGCGATGCGGGCGAGGGCGGGGTGTATGCCGACGGTGGCGGCGGAGTGGGTCTCGACCTTTCTGCTGGGGGCGTCGGCGCCTGTGGGGCTGGAGACTTGGTCGCTGTCGTGGGCTGTTCGGACGACGGAATGGTGAGTTTCCAACCGGGGTGAATGACGTCTGGGTCGGTGAGACGGGCGCCATCTGGTTGGACCGTTCTCATCGAGGCCTCGAAGATCTCGGGGTAGCGGTCGGAGTCCTGCAGCTCCTCGTCGGCGATGGCGGTCAGGGTGTCGCCGGGGCGTACGACGTACGTCTCGTCACCCTCGAGCGCTGCCGCGGGTGCTGGAATTCGGAGGACTGTGCCAGGGGCAAGGAAGTCGGGGGCGTTGCCGAGAGCAGCAGGGTTGAGGGCGATGATCTCGGGGTAGCGGGCGCCGTCGCCGAGGTTGGTCTCCGCGATCTTCCAGAGGCTGTCGCCGCGTGCAACGGTGTAGTTGACCGTGGCCGGCGCTGTACGTGTCGCTGGATGTGTCGCGGGGATGGTGGCGTCGACGGCGGCTGGTTCGACCGGTGCCGCTGCGGGTGTGGGTGGGGGATCGGGGTCAGGATGGGCGACGGCTGCGCGTACGGGGGCAGCGACAGGTGTGATGGCCGGTACGGCGAGGAAGAGCATGGCGGCGACGCCGACCACGCGGCTCGCTGAGGTCTGGGGGAGGCCAGGGAGGCGCGGTGCTTGGATGCCTCGGATGAGGGCCACGGCCTCCACGAGGATGGTGAGGGTGTACCAGGCCCAGGCGATCCACGCGGCGGCGGTGACGGCTTGTAGGGCAAGGGTGCCGTCGTCCTGGCGGAGCAGGTCGCGCCAGGTGAAGCCGTCGAGACTTGGGATCGCGCCGAGGCGGAGCAGCACGATCGGGGTGCCCACGGTGAAGGCGAGGATGGCAAGGCAGGCGAACAGGCCTCGCAAGCGGGTGAAGATCATCGGGTCTCGCCTCCCAGGGTGCGCACGAGCTCGGCCTCCGCGCTGCCAAGGACCTGGACGCGGTTGATGCCGACGATGCCGAGGAACCTCGGATGGTAGGTGTCGGTGGCACGTACGTTTATCCGGCTACCGCGCACGCGGACCGTGCCGGTCACGCCCGAGCGGGCAAGATAGGTGCGCGCGGCCCGGACCGCGGCAGCGGAGTCGATGCGGGCATACCGTCCCTCCACCGCTGGTGCTGCCAGGACCTCCTCGGCGCCGGCGCGGGCGGCCTGGGCGGCGAGGTCGTGGGCGCGCTGCTGGGCGTGCACCTGCCCGCCGAGGTCTACCGCGAGGCCGACGAGCATGGACATTGCGAAGGCGGCGGTGACCAGCCAAATGGTCGCCGAACCGCGCTCGTCACGTGCCATGGCCGATGTCATGACTGCCCCCAGACATCCGCGTACGCGTCAGGAATCCTGAACCCGCGAGCTGCCCGCTCACGCCAGGTGTCGATGGGGCTGGACATGGTGGCGCGCACGACGCGCGATCCGGGTATCCCGGGGACGGAGAGATCAGAGAGGTCCAGGCGGCAGCTGACGGTGACCGTGACATCAGCGGCCTGCCCGACGGGGACACGGAAGGCCGCGGTCGACACGGAGACACGAGTGCTGCGGCAGTCGATCTGCTGGTTGGCCAGGCTGGCTTCGGCCTCGCGCCGAGCGGTGGCATCGGCTGTCCTCGCATCGCGGGAGATCGACGCGGCGCGCGCCGCATCTGCGGCTGCGGCCTGGACGGACTGGTGGGCGATGGCGAGGCGTCCGCCGGCGATGATCATGCCAACGAAGAGGACGAAGGCCGGCAGGCCGATAGCTGCCTCGATCGCTGCTGAGCCACGTTCGTCGCGTACGCGGGTGGTCATCCTGGTTCCCCGGGGGCGGTGGTGCGTTCGCGCTCGGCGCGTCCCTGCTGTTGGACGGTGGGTCGCCATCCTGGGATCACGGACAACGACCGTCCCCGGACGGTGACGATGGCTGTCGTCGCGGTGTGACGGGCGGTGACCGAGGAGGACTCCAGGGCGTCAGTGCCCGCGTCGGCGAGGTAGGCGCGTGCCGCCGCTGTTCCGGAACCGGCGGTCCCGTGCTCGGCTGCGGCGGCACGGGCTCCTTCCTGTGCTGCGGCGATGGCGACGGTGCGGGCGTGGTAATAGAGCGCGGCCTGCATTCCGAGGAAGAGCACGGCGAAGAGAGCGGGTAGCAGCACGACCATCTCGAGCGAGGCCGCGCCCCGCTCGTCGCGTAGCCGCTCTTCCGACGCCATCGGTCCTACCTGATGTTTCCGGACTGAGAGGTGACGTACGCGCGGATAGCCGCGACCACGATGGCGACGATCGCGATCACGGCCACGGCCCACAGGACGTTCTCGATCGTGACCGAGCCGCGCTCATCCCTCTGCTGGGGTGGGCGGACCAGGCGAGTGAAGAGAGCGGCGGTGAGCGTGGTCAGCCGGACGTAGGTGCGGAGCATGGGTGTGTCCTTTCATCCAGGGAGTCAGGCGGGGAGCATTCGGAGCAGGGAGGGGGCGAGCAGGATCGCCATGAAGATCACGCCGAGGAGGGATCCGGGGATGGTCATGCGTTCGCCGATGGCGTTGGCCTCGGTGAGCTCGTCGTTGAGCATGGCGGTGCGCATCGCGGCCGACCGGGCGCGGAGGGTCGCGTAGCTGGCGGCTCCTTCCTCTCCGGAGAGACGCATGATGTCGGCGAAGTCGTCGAGGTCGGGCAAGCCGAGTTCTCCTGCCAAGGTGTGCAGGGCGTCCCATGGCGGGAGACCGGACCAGCGGGACCGGGTGAGCTCTTCGGAGAGACGGGTGAAGACCCACGAGTCGCCGATGCTCGCGGCGGTCTCCATTGCTTGGCGTACGCCGGCGCCGTTGGTCCGCTCGAGGGCGACCAGGTCGATGTAGGCGCCGAGGGCTCGGTTGAACTCGAGCCGGGCCTTCTTGGCATCGTCGATGGCGTTGTAGTTGGGGATGAAGAACATGACCACGGCAAGCACAAGACAACCGAGGACGGGGATCGGGAAAGGGAGAGGCATCCCGAGCAGGCCGAGGAAGCCGGCCAGACCGACCGGGATGACGAATCCGAGCAGCGCGAAGATGAGCTTGTCGCCGTAGAACCGGACTAGCGGGATCCGCAAGAGCGCCAGTTCTCGGGTCGGGGTGCGGATCCATACACCGGCAGGGAGGGTGCGCATCGCCCATAGGCCGAGGCGCTCCTTGCCGGTCGTGGAAGCGGCGGCGACGCCCGCCTGGTGGGTCGGGGAGCCGGAGAGACGTCTGAGCGCGTCGGCGAGGTCCGGCACGGCCGGGGTGAACCATATGACGGTCCCCGCCAGCCCGAATCCGATGAGTGCTCCGGCGATCAGCACCAGGGAGAGTTCCGGGATCATGAGCCGGCTCCCGGGACCGCTTGCAGGCGGCTGGAATCAGGATCGGCGAACTCACGGCCTTTCCCGATGATCCGCGGGATTCGCCGTCCTTCAGCCATGCGCCGCATCCACAGGAGCGTGGCGACGTAGGCGGTGAGGAGCAGGGCAAGGATTACCTGACCGAGCGGGCTGGAGTACGGGGCCACGTACGATCCCGTCAGCCCGAGCACGAGGAGGACCGAGGCGCTGATGATCGTGACCCAGCGGGCAGTGGCGCGGGGTTTGGCGCGGTCGGCCTCGACCTGTCGACGGGCGCGTACGTCGGCGGCGACCGACTCTGCCAGGCCTTCCAGGACAGCCGCGAGGCCGGCGCCGCGGCGGCGGGCCCCGAGGATGAGGTTGGCGGCGACCAGGTCGCCGGTGGCGTCATCGAGGTCGTCAGCGAACGCGCGTAGTGCTTCCTCGGTCACCCACCGGGCGCGGAGACGGGCGACGAGCCGTCCGACCTCCTCGGCGATCGCGTCGGGGGTGGAGCGCAGAGTGTTGACGAGCGCCTGCTCCAGGCCGATGCCGACAGTGAGCACTCCGGACAGCGAGCGTGTCCACTCCTCCAGGGCCTCGAGCCGCTCGATGCGGTCGCGGGCGTCGGGCGCAGCCAGCAGGTAGGGCAGGCCGACGGTCGCGGCCGGCGCGATGACCACGGCCAGCGGCCAACCAGTGACGAGCCAGCCAAGGGCACCCACGACGATCCCGGCCACGAAGAGGAATTGCGTACGCCGCGACAGGGCGGGCAGGCGAAAGCGTCGGCGCGGCTGGCCCTCGGTCACGGGTACGCCGCGGAGCTCACGCACCAGGTTGACGACGCCTCCGAAGGCGAGGGCGCCGCCGAGGCCGACCAGCATGAGCGAGATGTTCATCGGAGGGCGCCTCCAGGACCTTGGGAGGCAAGGTAGCCGGGCAGGTCGAAGCCGTGCTTTGTGAGGGCGCGGTACTCGTCAGGCAGGACGTGTGGCATCGCGGTGCCTGACGCATCAGGTCCGAAGACGTGGGTGGTGGCGAAACCCGTCTCCCGTTCGCCGGGGGTGAGCGCGATGACCTCGGCGACGCGGCGGGTCCGCTGGGGTCCGGCACCGTTGGTGGTCGTCTCCAAGTCGAGCTGCACGATCAGATCGATGGTGGCCGCGAGTTTGGACGTGGCGAGGTCGTGGGTGACATGAGGTCCGGCTTCCATCGCACAGGTCACCAGCTTGCGGATGGCGGCGACCGCGTCGGAGGCGTGGGTGGTGGAGATGGAGCCGGTGCCGGACTCCATCGCCTTGATCATCGCCCAGATCTCCTTGCCGCGGACCTCGCCGACGATCTGACGCGACAGGTTGAACCGGAACGAGTCGACCAGCGCCTCGTCCAGCGTGAACTCGCCAGCTTGGCGACCACCAGGGCCGCGCTCCCCGGAGCCTGGGCGTGCCTCCCACGCGTGGACGACCCTGTGACGCTCAGGGAGCAGATGGAGGTGCAGCTCGTACTCCGTCTCGAAGGTCCCGATGGCCTCGGCCGGATCGATCTCGCCGCACAGCGCTCGGACGAGCGTGGTCTTGCCGGCGCCCTGCGCGCCAGAGACAACGATCGACTTACGTGCCTTCACCGCGGCTCGGAGGAATGAGGCCGCGACGGGGGTGAGCATGTGCCGGCGTACGAGGTCTTCGAGGGTCACCTCCATGAGCCGGTGGCGGCGAATGACGACCGATGGGCGGGGCGTCACCCAGGCAGCGGCGGCGAGGCGGGAGCCGTCATCAAGGCGCAGGTGGAGACGGGGTTGGGCTTCGGAGAACCCGCGGGCATTGACCTCGCTGCGGGAGGCGAGGAAGACCAAGAAGTCGATGAGCTCCTGATCCGACTCCGCCACCGGCGGTCCTGGGACTTGTGAGCCATCGACGAGGTCGAGGGTGACGTTGTCGTGGCCGCAGATGATGATGTTCTCGACCCGATCGTCATCGACGAGCGGCTGGAGCCGGCCTAGCCGGAACAGCGAGTCGAACACCGCCCGGGCCATCGCGCGCTGCCTGGGATAAGACCAGGACGGGTCGCCCTGCTTGACCGCCCCGGCCATCGTCGCCTCGACCTGGTCCAGGATGACCGACCGGCCGAGCTCCTCCTGCGCCTGACGATCGAGCTGTGTCGGCTGGGCCGCCACCGCGCGGGAGAGCTGCTCGGACGCCTGAGAGCGCAAAGTCGCGACCACGGTCCAGTCGACCGACTCCGCATCGAGTTCGGGGTCGGGGACCGCGTGGATCGGCCTCGTGCGCCTCGGGGTGTCGTCGGCCGGGGTCTGTCCGTTTGACGTACTACCGGTTCCCTCGACGGGTCTCAAGTGCGGGGCGAACAGGGGCAGGTTGGTGATGTCGGGACGGTAGGGCTCCCAGTTGTCCGTCATCGGTCGGCCTCCTCGGCGAGTTCCTGGCGGGAGCGGTCGATCTCGGTATGGAGCGCCTCGATGGCCGCTCCCAACGCCCGCGCGTAGCTGCCGGTCTCGAAGCGCTTGGGCCTCAGCGACCCGCGATGGAAGACCGCCGCAGCCACCGGGTCATCGGCTAACTCGGCCACGATCGGCAGACCGAGGACCCGCGTCACCTCGCGTGCCGTGTAGGGCTGGCCCTCGCCGACCAGCATGAGCCCGCCCCGACGCCAACCAATACCCGGTTGGCGCACCGTCTCAGCCCATGAGCGAGCTGCCGAGATCGCCGGGAGGTCCGTGCGAACGACGAGCATGGTGATGTCGGCGGCGGCTAGAAGCGGCTCCGGCGACCCGATGAGCCCCAGACGGCCAGCATCGACGAGGACGTCCTGGCCCGTCTCCTCCAGGTTTGCCAGGGCCGCGGCGAGGCCCGCCCAATGATCCCGCAACGCTCCGGCCTGCTGGTGCGTGCGCGGCCCGGCGACGTACGAGACCGAGGTGCCGGAGATCGGACGGACGACTTGCGGGAGCGCGTCGGTGATTCCGGTCGGCGAGAGCGCGAGATCGACCAGGTCAGGACCAGGTTCGACGTGCCCGCGCAGGTAGCCGGCCAGGATCGCCGATCCACCGGTCGGATCGGCCTCGACCACCAGCACCGGGCGAGGCCATCCGATCGCCAGACCGAGTGTCGTCGTCGTGACACCGGGGGAGCCCGAGGCGGAGCAGAGCGCGATGACAGCCATCTCAGTGCTCCCGCGGGTCGACCACGACTGCCACGTCTCCTGACGCGGCCCGGGTGGCAAGGACAGACGCATCGGCGTACGACACCAGCACGTTGACCACGGTCTCGCCGGAGACGTCATCGATCTCCATGCCCACCACCTCCGCGTCCGTCGTCAACGGGGCGCCAGAGGCCGGCTCCTCACCCTCGGCCGGTGTCGAGACGACTCGGACCAGATCCCCGGTCTCGAAGTCGACCTTCGGCGCTCTCCCGAAGGTCAGCGGAATCCCGACCAGCGAGCGACCCGACGGCGGCCAAGCTTCCTCGGTAGTCGCTGTCGGCGTCAGTAGGCCACCTTCCGCGATGTCGAGCGCGGCCCGCTTCCCGATCAGGTCATTGAGGTCGGAGCCGGGCACGACCGCGACCGTCGCATCACGGGAGACTCGGGTTGTGGCGAGGTCGTCGGCTGTGATGACCTCGCCCCGGTGAATCGTCGAACTCGCCACGACGGCCTCCTCGCTGGTCGTCGTCCCCAACCAGGCCCACGAGGCGATCGCGGCGCCGACGAGTGTCGCCACGATCGTGGCAACGATGTGTCCGGGGCGTCGGCGGATCTTGACCGGAGGTACGAGGCGGGGTCCGGGCGGCCCGCTGCGGCCGGTGAACCGGCTGTCGTCGGTGGCTGTCCTGCTCATGCTTCGATCCCGCTCCCCGCGCTGCTCGCTACTGCACGAGCACCTGCGCTTCTCCAACCGCGATCTGGACCGAACGGCTCAACCCGTCCAGCCGGATCGTCCCGGTCTGACCTGCCCCTTGCCAGTTGACCACCCAGGACGAGGACGCGGTGACGGTGTACTTCTCGCCCGGCTTCCTCGAGGAGCTCAACGTGTAGACGTGGCCGCAGTCGGGCGACGCCTTCCTCCCGTACGACGCCTCGTACGGCGTCCCAGGCGTATCGCAGGTGATGGTTGTGCCGTCACCCATGTCCCAGGTGATCTGGTGAACCCGCGCCGTCGCGGTCACTGTGATCCCACCCGCCGATGCCGAGGCGGTCGCGGGACCGTACGTCTGACTGTTGGGTTGTTGCACCCACAGCCAGACCGGCATGCCGACCAGACCGACTCTGTCCTCGCCTGGCTCGGGGGTGATGCCGATATCGATGGCGGATAGGTTCATCTGCTCCACCGCCATCTGTGCCACTTCACGAGGCGACGGTCCTGATGCGGCGCCCTCAGGTGGATCGGCCGACCAGATCTGGGTCAGCAAGGACGTCTGCGGCTGGTAGCAGTTGTAGACCGCACCATCGCCAGGCTCATGCCCCTTCCACACCGGATCACCCGCCGGCGGCGCAGGGTCGACTGCCTGGATGTAACAGTTATACGCGTTCGACCATGAACCGTAAGGCGAGGTACACGGCACCGTCGCGCCGCTTCCCGACAATCCCTGCTTAGAAGGGTCGAAGTAGCACGAATGTCCGCTACCGGTGTCCTTCGGACCTCCGTCGCCCGTCTGCTCATTGTTACCGGATCCGCCGCTGCTTCCTGGCACCTCGACGGAGAGCTTGCACTGGCCCGTCAGCGGGTCGGTTACTTTGCAGACGGTGTCCGCGTACGCCAGACCCGGGCCAAGCACTGCCAGACCTGCGACGAAGCAGGCCAGGACGAGTGCTCGGATCAGGCTTCGCATGGCTGCTGCTTGAGATCCTCTGCGGAAGCGACACGCCAACCGGTCAGCGGGTCCGTGCGATAGCGGTAGTTGGCGACGATGAAGCGAGTCCAGCCGACATCGGCACGGTCAGGGCTGACGACCGACTTGCCATCGGCGTCGACAAGGTCAGCCGCGCTCACATCCCAGCAAACGTCGACCGTCACGGTCGGGACCTTCCCCGCGTCCGGATCGGAGTTGTCGAGGCTGACGCTCTCAACCGATGTGTCGGCCACCTCGGTGTCGCCGACCTGGCGCAGCTTCTTCGACCGCTCGCCCTCGAGGAGGTGGCGATCTGCGCTGAGCATCGAGCTCGTCTCGACCTTCGACAACGCGTCCAGCGACCTGCCGTGGTCTTGGCGAAGGCGATCGAGGGTCTCGTAGTACGCGTGGACGGTAGCTGTCGCTGCTGTTGCGGCAGCGTCGGTGTCGGAGGTCGGGGTCGCGCCCGGCTTGGACGCGCTGTGCGTTGGCGCGCTCGTCGGTGAGGTGCCCGGATCGCTCTGGGCGCACGAGGTAAGAGCGGCAAGCGCCAGAACGCCAGTCGCCATGACGGGAACTCGGTGGGACCGCATTTGTGGGTAGACCTTCCTCGGCAAGCGGATGGGGGCTGTTCGAGGCTGCGCATCGTTTTCGGGAACATCGCCCGAGATCTCTGCGTATCGCCCTATTAGGCACCCGTTGTTTCCGCTTGCGCAATAGCAAATTTCGTACTCGCGTCATTCAGTTACCTATCGAAACCGGCAAGACCGGCTTTGCTGTAGCGCTTGGCATCCTGCAGTACACATGCTCCCCCTGGGGCGTCCGTAGCCAGGGGAGCAGTTCGGGGGAGCAATGTGTTTTCGCAGGTCAGCCGGGTGCTCCCCAAGAACCTCCGCGCGTTGTCAACGAACACGCGGATGTGCGCGCCGAGCGGCTCCAGCGACGTCCGGCGGTCGCGATGATCAACCTTCAGAACGGATCCGAGAAATCTGGCCTGGTAGACCTCAGATCTGTCGACGATCAGAGGTGCCCAGCGTCTCCTGTGCAACGAGCTCGCTTTGTCCATCCTGTCGGATACCTCGGTCCGCTTCGCCCTCGGACTGCCAGGCACTCTGCGGTCCACCACTCGCCCGTCGGCTCACACACTTGCAGATCGAGGGGCAGTCCTGGTGCTCCTCGCGCACCTCCTTGCTGGAGGTGAGCGCTGTGACCGTCTCGATGAAGGTGATGTCAGCTGGCGACGGCTACATGTACCTCCTGCGCAGCGTGGTCGCCGGGGACGGTGACCGGGCGCTCACTACGCCGCTGACCCGTTACTACGCCGAGTCCGGTACACCGCCAGGAAGATGGCTCGGGAGCGCGGTCGGGCGGCTCGGCGATGGTCGCCTCACCGCGGGCGACCAGGTGACGGAGTCGCAACTCGGCCTGCTGATCGGTCAGGGACGCGACCCGATCACGGGGGAGCAGTTGGGTCGGGCGTACCCGGTCTACAAGTCCACCGAGGAGCGAGTCGCCGACCGGGTCCGCGAACTCGACACCGACTTGAGCGTCCAACAGCATGCCACGGAGATGGCGAGGATCGAGGCCGAGGAGACTGCCGTCTCCGGGCGACGTCCCGTGGCTGGCTTCGACTTCACGTTCAGTGTGCCGAAGTCGGTCTCGGTCTTGTGGGGCGTGGCCGGCGCCAACCTCCAGGAGATGATCGTCGAGGCGCACCACACCGCGGTTGCGGAGGTGATCGGGTTCCTCGAGCGAGAGATCGCTGCCACCCGTACCGGCGTCGCCGCAGGTGATGGCGCGGTGGCCCAGGTCGCGGTGCACGGGGTCTCGGCGGTGGCCTACGACCATTGGGACTCCCGTGCTGGCGACCCACAGCTCCACACCCATGTGGTGATCTCCAACAAGGTGCAGACCGTGCTCGACGGCCGCTGGCGCAGCCTGGATGGGCGCCCGATCCATGCCTGCGTGACCGCGCTGGCCGCCTATTACGACGCGGTGCTGGCCGACCGGTTGACAGCCACGTTCGGGTTCGGCTGGGAGCAGCGACTTCGAAGAAGGAACATGCACCCGCATGCCGAGATCACCGGCGTTCCCGAGGCTCTGATCGCTGAGTTCTCCAGCCGCACCCGAGATATCGACCGCGAGGCCGAACGGATGATCGAGGCGTACGTCGCCAACCATGGCCGTCAACCGTCCGATGCCCTGCGGATCCGCATGCGCGCACAGGCCACGGTCGAGACCCGTCCCGAGAAGCAGGTCCGATCGCTCGCCGATCTGACCGCCGATTGGCGTGGACGTGCGGTGGTGGTGATGGGGGAGGACCCCACAGCATGGGCCCGTACGCTCGCGGCCAGCGGCACCCCGGCCTCGATCTCACCAGACCAGATCACCCCGGACAGGATCGCCGACCTGGCTGCTCAGGTCGTGACCGCGGTCGGGAGGAAGTGCTCGACCTGGCGCCACTGGAACCTGTGGGCCGAAGCCTCACGGCAGACCGCGCTATGGCGCTTCGCCACCATCGAGCAACGCGAGCGGTTCGTCGCCCAGATTGTCGAGGCGGCCGAGCGAAGATCGGTGAGGCTGACCCCGCCTGAGCTCGCCCCGAGTCCGCCGGAGTTCCAACGTGAGGATGGCACCAGCGTCTTCCGCCCCCGCCACGCCGAGGTCTACTCCTCCCAAGAGATCCTCGCCGCCGAGGACCGCCTGCTCGCCCGTGCCGACGACCTCACCGCCCCGCGGGTACGGGCGGCTGTCGTCGATCGCGTCGCGCGTCGCGTACACGAGGGTTACCGCCTGACAACCGCCCAGGCCGAGGCACTCGAAGAGATCGCGACCTCGGGCCGCCAGGTCGACGTACTCGTCGGACCGGCCGGCGCCGGTAAGACCACCGCCATGTACGCCCTGCGACGAGCCTGGGAGACCCAGTACGGCCGACGCAGCGTGATCGGACTCGCCCCGTCCGCAGCAGCCGCCGCCGTACTCGCCGCCGACCTCAACATCCCGTGCGAGAACACCGCGATGTGGCTGACTCAGCACGCTCACGGCTACACCCGGTTTGATCCAGGCCAGCTTGTCATCGTCGACGAAGCCTCCCTCGCCGACACCACCACCCTCGACCGCCTCACCGCCCTGGCCGCCGAAGCCGGTGCGAAGGTGCTCCTGGTTGGAGACTGGGCCCAACTCCAGTCCATCGACGCAGGCGGCGCCTTCAGCATGCTCGCCCACGCCCGCCCCGACGTCGCCGAGCTCACCGACATCCACCGCTTCACCCACGACTGGGAGAAGTCCGCCTCTCTCGACCTCCGCTCTGCCCAGCCGGAGTCGATCGCCACGTATGCCCGCCACCACCGCCTCCGCGACGGCACCACCGAGGAGATGCTCGAGATCGCGTACGAAGCATGGAAACGCGACACCGAGGAAGGCCGCGCAAGCATCCTCGTCGCCGAGTCCACCGAGTTCGTCCGCTCCCTCAACGCCCGCGCCCGCGCCGACCGCATCCTTCACGGGACGACGGACGCCCCCCGCGAAACTGCATTATCCGACAGCACCTACGCCTCCCCAGGCGACACTGTGATCACCCGCCGAAACGACCGCAGCCTCCGCACGTCGGGCGGCATGTGGGTCCGC
Source organism: Nocardioides sp. NPDC000445 (assembly GCF_040300245.1). NCBI lineage: Bacteria > Bacillati > Actinomycetota > Actinomycetes > Propionibacteriales > Nocardioidaceae > Nocardioides > Nocardioides sp. NPDC000445. The sequence continues at coordinate 239,067 of NZ_JBEPDH010000005.1, forward strand.
AATGGCGACCTCTGGCGGGTGAAGGCCACACGCCGCAACGGCAGTCTCCTCGTCCACGCCCCCGGACATCCCCACGCGACAGTCGTACTCCCGCCCGAGTACGTCGCAATCGATGTTGAACTCGGCTACGCCATCACCGCCCACCGCGCTCAAGGCGTCACCGTCGAAACCGCCCACGTCCTCGCCTCCTCCCGAATGACCAGGGAGAGCCTGTACGTCGCAATGACTCGCGGCCGTGACGACAACACCGCCTACGTCGCTCTCGACCAGCCCGACGAATCCCACGCCGCCCCCATTGCCGACGGCGAGCTCACTGCCAACTCTGTCCTCCAGGGCGTACTTCGGCACACCGGTACTGAGCTCTCCGCCCATGAGGCCATCACCACCGAACAGGCCGCCGCCAGTTCAATCGCCCAACTCGCCGCCGAGTACGACACCCTCGCCTCGGCTGCCCAGCGACCACGCTGGAAGGTGCTCGTACGACGCTCTGACCTGACCAAAGAGCAGGCGGAAGCCGTCATCGCCTCGGACGCCTTCGGATCGCTTACCGCCACCCTCCGCCGCGCCGAAGCCACCGGCCACGAGGTCGACAAAATCCTCCCCGACCTTGTGCGTCGTCGTCGCCTCAACGACGCCGAGGACCCCGCCGCCGTTCTCCAACACCGCCTCCACCTCGCCACCGCTGGCCACGGCGGGGGAGAGCAGCACTTCATTGCAGGCCTGATCCCCGAGGCCTGCGGTTCGATGCCTGGAGCCATGCGCGCCGCACTCGACCAGCGCCGCGATCTCATAGAAGCCCGAGCGCACGACCTTGCTGACGAAGCAACGCACCGTGGGCCGTCCTGGCTCCGCGGCCTCGGCCGACCACCCACCGATGCCGTGCTCCGCGCCCGCTGGCTGCGCGAGATTACAGTCGTCCTCGCATATCGCGACCGCTACCAGATCCGCAGCGACCTCGTCCTTGGCTTTGGTGCTGCGTCGGCGGTGCAGAAGATGGACGCCGCACGAGCCGAGGCGGCCTACCGGCGCGCCGCGACTATCGCCCAGGAGGCGGAGCATTGTGCGCGTGGGTTGGGGCATGCGACTGCGTTCGCTCGCTGACGGCCATCAGCAGCGGCAGAGATCAACACCTCCAGCGCTGCCTTCGCAGATCACCTTGCTCCGCGACCTCTTCGAGCAGATCTACTGCGACCAAGCATGATTCCGGCACCAATAGCGTGGATCCATCGATGAGCGTGAGTCGGCGTAGGTGCCGTCGGTGTATGAGTGATCTCCGGAAATATGGGTCTTTGCCTTGATAGGTTCAGCGCATACACGGGGCGCTCACCGGAGTGGTCCCAGGCATCAAGATGAAGATGGCAAGGGATCAGTGGACGCGTTCAAGGTTCATCGGAACCTGATTGACGACTATCAGCGGTTTACCACCGGATACTTCGATCTGCGTGACGAGCGGATCAGAGGGTCCGTAGATGAGCAGGTGGCCCGCGGGGCGCAGTGGCCCGATCCATGGCTGGCGCTCAACCCTTCGTTCGCCTCCGGCGGGACCGTCGACGACCTGGTTGCCCAGGGTATCCTCCACCCCCGAACGAGCGAGATCTTCCGCGTCGGCAAGGACAAGGACCCCGCCGCTGCGTTCCCGATCACCTTCCACCGCCACCAGGCCGACGCGATCGACGCGGCGAGGACGGGGGAGTCCTACGTTCTCACCACCGGCACCGGTTCCGGCAAGTCGTTGGCCTACATCGTCCCGATCGTCGACCACGTCCTGCGGAACGGCTCAGGCAAGGGCATCCAGGCGATCATCGTCTATCCGATGAACGCGCTCGCCAACAGCCAGATGGACGAGCTCGAGAAGTTCCTCGTCGCAGGGTTCGGCGACAGCGATCAGCCAGTAACTTTCGGTCGATACACCGGCCAGGAGAAGGGCGACGAGCGTCAGCGGATCCTTGACAATCCGCCGGACATCCTGCTGACGAACTACGTGATGCTGGAGTACGTGCTCGTTCGCCCGAATGAAAGAGAACGACTGGTTGAGGCCGCCTCCGGCATGCGCTTTCTCGTCTTGGATGAGCTCCACACCTACAGAGGCCGTCAGGGCGCCGACGTGTCGCTGTTGGTAAGGCGAGTTCGGCAGGCCACAGGCACGGGCGGCTCCCTCCAGTGCGTCGGCACGTCCGCGACGATGGCGACCGCTGACACCGTTGCAGAGCAGCGCCAGGAGGTCGCCGCTGTGGCGTCGACGATCTTCGGGACCACGGTCACTCCGGAGCGGGTCATCGTCGAGACACTCGTGCGGGCCACGTCGATGGCGGACCCGAGTCCGGCTGCGCTAGCAGCGGCGGTCGACGCACGCGGCGATGCCGAAAGCCTCGACCCGGTCCTTCACGCCGGTTATGAGCCGCTGCGCGGCGATCCCCTTGCCGGATGGATAGAGGCCACCTTCGGGATCCGGGAGGAGTCCCGCGACCTCCTTGTGCGCACCACGCCCGTGACGGTCGAGGAGGCGGCCCGACAGCTCGCTGTGAGCATCGACCGCGAGGAGTATGTCTGTGCTCAGGCGATCCGAGCGACCCTCATGGCTGGTGCCACCAAAGCGTTCCACCCCGAGACCCGCCGCCCACTTTTTGCCTTCCGTCTCCATCAGTTCATCTCTAAGGGAGCCTCGGTCTACGTCACCGCCGAGGCCGAGGAGACCCGGCTGATCGAGCATGACTATCAGGTGTACGCCGAGGAGCAGGGCGCCGAGCGGCGTCTGTACCCGCTCGCCTTCTGCCGCGAATGCGGGCAGGAGTACCTGATGGTGACCCACGATCGCGCCACCGGCGATTTCAAGGCCCGGACCACCAGCCAGGTGAAGGCGGTCGAGGGTGATGGCTACCTCTACATCAGCACCGGCAACCCGATGCCGGTCGACATGACCAGCCGGCTCCCGATGACCTGGACCGACCCTGCCGGAGCCGTGATCAAGTCCCGCCGCGACCGGATCCCGAACGCGTACCGAGTGGATCTACTCGGCCACGCCCAGCGGATCACCGACCGCAACGAGCCGACCGAGCCCAATGAGGCAGGCACGTACGCCACCTTCGTCCCAGGCGGGATGCTCTTTTGCCTGCGCTGCGACATCGCCTACAACAACCCAAGGCAGAGCGAGATCTCGAAGCTCGCGACCCTCGATATGGAGGGTCGTTCCAGCGCAGTCACGGTCCTCTCGACCAGTATCATCCGCTCGCTCAACGCTGCATCGGATCTCTCGGACGAGGCTCGTAAGCTCCTCACCTTCGTCGACAATCGCCAGGACGCGAGTCTCCAGGCCGGCCACGTCAACGACTTCATGCTGGTGGGCCTGCTCCGCTCGGCGCTTTTTCTGACTGCCCAGGCTGCAGGAGAGGACGGCCTGGATCCGTCGGAGGACTTCGTCTCGAAGATCATCAACCATCTTCCGCTGGAACCCAAGGACTACATGCGCGCGCCGGAGGCGTTCGACACGACCCAAGCGGACAAAGCGCTGCGTCAGGTCATCGAGTTCCGTGCAATGCAGGACCTGCGCCGAGGTTGGCGTGTCACGATGCCCAACCTAGAGCAGACCGGTCTGATCAGGATCGAGTACCCAACCGCTCGGCGTTTTAGCCACGCTGAAGACAGGTGGAAGGGTGCGCACCCGCTGTTGCGGGAGCGCACCCCGGAGGAGCGCTACGAGTACATTCGAGTCCTTCTCGACGAGTTCCGCCGCGTGCTCGCCCTGGAGACGGAGGTCTTCACCGAGGAGCGGCTGGAGACCATCCAACGCCTGAGCGAGAACCATCTCTCCGGCGTATGGACGGTCCCTGACAACGAGAAGCTTCCGACGCTCGGTTTCGGCTCGTTGGTTTCGCAGAAGGAGGGCGGCGCCCCCGGCGGCCTGTCGCTCACCCCGAAGGGTGGCTACGCACGCTGGCTCGCACGCAAGCTCAACGACGGCGGATTGCCTCTCAACGACTCCGAGCAGGTCATGGACTCACTCGTCGAACTCCTGGTCGGCGCCGACATCCTCGCGAAGCTCAAGGGCCAGAAGAGCAGCGCGGACATCTACCGGCTGCGGGTCCACCAGATCCGTGTCTACGCCGGCGATGGCACCGTCGCTGCTCCGGATCCGATCCGACGCACCGTCGACCCCGAGCATGCCGGAAGAGTGCTGCCGTTCTTCCGCGACATGTACAGAGAGATCGGCCACGACCTGATCGGTCTTGTCGCGCGAGAGCACACCGCCCAGGTGCCGGCGAAGGATCGTGAGGAACGCGAGGACGCCTTCCGTAACGGTGAGCTGAAGCTCCTCTACTGCTCGCCGACCATGGAGCTCGGCGTCGACATCGCCAAGCTCAACGCTGTAGGCATGCGCAACGTCCCTCCGACACCGGCCAATTATGCGCAGCGTTCCGGTCGCGCCGGACGATCCGGCGACCCGGCCCTCGTCGTCACCTACTGCTCGTCCGGCAACGCGCACGACACGTATTACTTCAAACGCGGCAGCGAGATGGTCTCTGGGCGTGTCCAGCCGCCCCGCATCGACCTCACCAACGAGGAGCTCGTCCGCTCGCACGTCCATGCCGTCTGGCTCGCGGCCTCAGGAGCAACGCTGGGCAGGTCGATGAGCGAGGTTGTGGACACCACGAGCAAGTCCTACGAGATGCTCCCGGAGATCAGGCAGAAGCTCACCGCTGGTGGCCTGATCGAGAGCGCGGCGCAGGCAGCCCGAGCCGTCCTCACTCCGCTCGCGCCCGTGCTTGTCACCGCGCCCTGGTACGAGGAGGGCTGGCTCGAGGCCGTCCTGAAGGAGGCGCCGGCGGAGTTCGACAGAGCTTGCGAGCGCTGGAGGGGACTGCACCGCACCGTCAGTGCCGAGATGGACCTCGCCAACGCGCAGGCGCAGGCCGCTTCGGCGGTGAAGAAGGAGCGCCAGCAGGCCTCCTATCGACACCGCGACGCCCAGCGACAGCTCGAACTCCTGCTCAACTCCGCCGAGCAGGTAGGCCAGGGCGACTTCTATCCCTACCGCTACTTCGCCTCGGAGGGCTTCCTCCCTGGCTACTCCTTCCCCCGCCTGCCACTTGCCGCCTACATCCCGGGCATCGCCAACGCCCGCAACCGCGACGCGACCTGGCTCCAGCGCGCTCGGTTCGTTGCCGTACGCGAGTTCGGACCCCGAGCCCTCATCTACCACGAGGGCGCCCGCTACCGAGTCGTACGTGTCAACCTGCCCCGCGACAACGACGCCGAGCCCGGTGCGCTCACCCTGCACAGAACCTCCTACTGCACCAGCTGCGGCTACCACCACGAGCGCCGCGTCGGCGTCGACGTCTGCGAGAACTGCAGCGCCCAGCTCACCGAGGTCATGGACCGACTCCTCCCGCTCCAGGCCGTCGTTACCCGACGGGCCGAGCGCATCTCTGCCGACGAGGAGGAACGCACCCGCGTCGGCTTCGAGATCCTCTCCAGCTACCGGTTCCTCCAGCGCGGCACGGACCCGGGCTTCGCAGACGCTGACATCACCGACGGTGCTGGTGCACCGCTGTTGCATCTTCGTTACGGCGACGCCGCCGAACTGCGGATGACGAATGTCGGCGAGCGCCGCCGTCGGCTCAAGGAGGACCGCGGCTTCTGGCTCGACACCGTCCGCGGAACGTGGCTGACTGAGACGAAGGCCAAGGAGCTCGACGAGTCAGCCGACGAGGACGAGACGATCATGACCGCCGAGGACAAGCGGCGCTCTGAGAAGGTCATCCCGTTCGTCCAGGACCGTAAGAACATCGCCGTTCTGCGATGGGAAGATGAGATCTCCACCTCCGAGGCCCTCACCCTGATGTACGCCGTCGAGCGAGGCGTCGAGGCTACTTACCAACTGGAGGACTCCGAGCTGACAAGCGAGCCGCTCCCCGACAATCTCGCCGTCGCGACTAAGAGCGAGGTCACCCGGGGACGTTTCCTCCTGGTCGAGTCGGCCGAAGGTGGAGCCGGCGTGCTCCGCCTGCTGCAGTCCGACCCCACTGCCCTGGCCGCGGTCGCCCGCAAGGCTCTTGAGATCATGCACGTCGACGCCGACACGGGGAAGGAGGCCGACGACGCGTGCGTCCGCGGCTGCTACCGCTGCCTGCTCACCTACGGTAACCAGAGCCACCATGAGTCCATCGACCGACGAACTGCGGTACGCCGCCTGATCCGGCTGGCGTCGGCCGTGACCGCCCCGCAAGCGTCCACCTCGAACGGCCAGGGGGCCAGCACCGGCGGCAGCAGGAGCTACCCGACCCCCGCCGAGCACGTCGCCCAGGAGCTGGCCGGTTTCCTCGCCGAGCGCCAACTGCGACTTCCCGACCGAGTCGACGAAGAGGTCCACGGGCAGCATGCCGACCTCATCTTCGACGAGACCAAGAGCGTCGTTATCGTCGAGCGAGCAGACGCCCCGGCGGACATCTCTTGGGAGCTGATCGCCGACGGCTGGCACGTAATGAGACTGACCCCAGACACGGACCTGGAGACCTTCGTGCGTGAGAACCCTTCGGCCTTCGGGAGCCTCGTCTGATGGCGTACGCATCCGGCGCCCTCGTCCGTGCCCGCGGCCGTGAATGGGTTGTGCTGCCCGAGAGCAGCGACGACTTCCTCGTCCTACGGCCCCTCGCCGGAGGAGAGGCAGACATTGCGGGCGTCCTTCTACACCTGGAGCACGTCGAGGACGCGACCTTCCCGCCGCCGAGTCCCGACGACCTCGGTGACTATCGCTCTGCCAACCTGCTGCGCGACGCGCTGCGCATCGGTTTCCGCTCCACCGGGGGGCCCTTCCGTTCGCTCGCTTCTCTCGGCGTCGACCCGAGGCCGTACCAGTACGTCCCGCTCCTGATGGCCCTGCGTCAGGACGTCACTCGGCTCCTGATCGCCGACGACGTCGGCATCGGCAAGACCGTAGAGGCCGGACTCGTCGCCAGCGAGCTCCTAGCCCAGGCCTCCGCCAAGCGTCTCGCCGTGCTGTGCCCGCCCTCCCTAGCGGAGCAGTGGCAGAGCGAGCTGCGCGAGAAGTTCGGGCTCGACGCGGTTCTGGTCCTGGGGTCGACCGTGGCCCGTCTCCAGAGGGGCCTCGGCCACGATGAGTCCATCTTTGAACGTCACCCGATCACGGTGGTCTCCACGGACTTCGTCAAGTCCGACCGCCGCCGCGACGAGTTTCTCCGCACTGCCCCCGACCTCGTGATCGTCGACGAGGCGCATACCTGTGTCTCCGACGGCACTATGGGCGGCGACCGGGGACGCCAGCAGCGCTATGAACTCCTCCAGCGTCTCGCCGCCGACGAGGACCGTAACCTCATCCTGGTCACCGCGACCCCCCACTCCGGCAAGGAAGCCGCTTTCCGCAACCTCCTCGGCTTGCTCGGCCCCGGGCTGGAGAGCATCGACGCCGCGAGCGAGGCTGGCCGACGTCGTCTGGCTCGCTACATGGTGCAGCGTCGTCGCGCCGATATCCGCAACTACCTCGATGAGGACACCCGCTTCCCGTCCGACCGTGAGTCCCGCGAGGTCGCCTATCTGCTCTCTCCGACTTACAAGACATTCTTCGAGGACGTCATCGCCTACGCCCGCGGTCAGGTCCAAGACAAGTCCGGTACGACGCTCGACCAGCGCGTCCGCTGGTGGTCGGTCCTCTCGCTGCTCCGATCGGTCGCATCCTCGCCCGGGGCAGCCGTCGCTACCCTTACCGTCCGCTCGGCAGCGCTTGCGGCAGGAACCACCGACGCCGCCAACGCGCTCGGCGCCTCCGCCGTGATGGACCAGGTCGAGGACGACGCCAGCGATGCCGACGACACCGTCCCCGGAGCCGTCCCGATACCCGATGACGCCTCTCCCCAGCTTCGCGCCCTGATCGGGCTCCGTGAGACCGCCGTCGGCCTCAACCCCGCCGACGACGCCAAGCTGACCACTCTGACCAAGGAAATCAAGAAGCTCCACAGGGACGGTCAGTCATCGATCGTCTTCTGCCGCTTCATTCCGACCGCCCACTACGTCGCCGACCAGCTCCGCGCCGCGTTCCCCAAGGCGAGCGTCGAGGTCGTAACCAGCGAGCTCGCCCCCGACGACCGCGCCGCCCGCGTCCGCGACATCGTCGCCACTGACGCACCCAAGGGTCGCATCCTCGTCGCCACCGACTGCCTCTCCGAGGGCGTCAACCTCCAAGACGGCTTCGAAGCCGTCATCCACTACGATCTCGCCTGGAACCCGACCAGGCACGAACAGCGCGAAGGCCGTGTCGACCGCTTCGGCCAGCAGGCCGACATCGTTCGAGCTCTGACGATCTACGGCGAGGACAACGGTATCGACGGCATCGTCATGAACGTCCTGCTGCGCAAGCATGCCCAGATCCGCAAGGACCTGGGCATCAGCGTCCCCGTCCCCAACGACGCCAGCGACAAGGTCCTCACCGCACTCCTCGAAGGCGCCCTCTTGCGCGGCGAGGGAGCAGATCAGCTCAGCCTCGACCTCGGCCTGCCCGAGGCGACCAGCCTCGACGGCGAGTGGCGCTCGGCCGCAGACAATGAGAAGGCATCCCGAGCCCGCTACGCCCAGCACGCGCTGAGCCCGGCCGAGGTCTCCGTCGAGGTCACCGAGGCCCGCCGCCGCCTCGGACGCCCCGACGACGTCGCGCGCTTCGTCGACTCGGCCCTCGCCCAGCTCGGCGCCGAGACCAGGACCAGCACGAGCGGCTTCGACTTGGAGACGCACACCGTCCCTGTCGGCCTGCGCGACGCGCTCGGCACCACCAAAGACGTTCTCCACTGGTCCCGGGATCTGCCGGCACCCACGGGGACAGCCATCCTGCACCGCACCGACGACAGGGTCGCCTCGCTGGCCCGGTTCGTCCTCGACGGAGCCCTCGACAACCGGGTGCCCGAGAAGCAGCGACCCGCCAGGCGGGCCGGCGTCATCACCAGCAGGGACGTCTCCACCATGACGGTCCTCCTTCTCGCCCGCTTCCGTGTACACGTGACCATTCCCGGCCGCTACGGCACCACCACCCAGATCGCCGAGGAGGCGAGGACCCTCGCCTTCACCGGCAGTCCCGCCGCGCCGCAATGGCTCGACCACGACCAAGTCGACGCTCTCCTGGACGCACAGCCGAGCATCAACACCCCGGCCGACCGAGCCCGGGGCCTGATCACGGCGATCGCTGGGGCACTCCCCGGTCTTCAACCTGCACTCACCGAGGAGGCCCACCGGGCCGCCGACGAGCTCCGGGACGCACACACGCGAGTCCGCCGAGCCGCCCGCGGCACCGACCGCGCGCACGGCACAGAGATCCGTGGGCTCACCGTCCGGCCGCAGCTCCCGATCGACCTGCTCGGCATCTATGTCTACCTTCCCGACGCCGCTCGAGGAGATCACGCGTGAGCACCTCACTCCAAGCGATCCGCATCGAGGGCGGCATCGCGCCGGCCACCCTCTTCCAGCGGCTCCAGGGCGGTGAGCTGCCCCCAGAATCGCTCACCCCGGCGGCCTACCACCTCGCTGGCCGCGAGACCCTTCGTGACTCCGCCAACCGTGCCTGGTCCTACCTCACCGGTGTCTACAACGACTGGCGTGAGGCTCAGCTCCGCGAGCCGGGCGGACTCGACGCGACCAGCGCAGCCACGACCCGCGACCGATGGCTCCTTCCACTACTCGACCAGTTCGGCTACGGCCGTGTACCCGTCCACCCAGGCCCCCTGGTCGTCGACGGCAAGGAGTTCCCCCTCTCCCACCTGTGGCAGCAGGTTCCCGTCCACCTCGTCGGCCCCGGCATCGACCTCGACCACCGCCACCCCGGTGTTGCCGGAGCAGCCCGAGCACCCCAGGCGATGGTCCAGGAGCTCGTCAACCGCTCCGAGCCACATCTGTGGGCGATCCTCGCCAACGGGCGCCGCCTCCGCCTCCTGCGCGACTCCACCGCGCTGGCCGGATCCGCCTACATCGAGTTCGACCTCGAGACCATCTTCGAGGGCGAGCTCTTCGCTGAGTTCCTCCTGCTGTGGATGCTCTGCCACCAGTCCCGCCTCGAAGTACGCACCATCGAGGCTGGCACCGACCCGAACCCGGCCGACTGCTGGCTCGAGGCCTGGCGCGCAGACACGGTCAAGGCCGGCGCCCGTGCCCTCAACGGCCTGCGCGACGGCGTCGAGCGAGCCCTTGAGCAGCTCGGCACCGGCTTCGTCGCCCACCCGGCCAACGCCCACATTCGCGACGACCTCGGCACCGGGAAGCTCACCGACCGCGATCTTCACCGCCACCTCCTGCGCCTCATCTATCGCCTACTCTTCCTCTTCGTCACAGAGGACCGAGGCGTCCTCCTCGACCCAGCAGCAGAGGTGGGGGCACGCAAGCGATACGAGACCTACCTCTCCACCCAGCGACTGCGACAGACCGCCCGCCTCCGGCACGGCTCCACCGCCTACAGCGACCTGTGGCAGGCCCAGCGCCTCGTCTTACGCGCCCTCGGCGGCGACGGCGAACCCAGCCTCGCCCTCCCCGCTCTCGGCGGCCTCTTCGACCCCGAGGAAGGTCAGGAGGAGCCACTTTTGGAGGCAGACCTCGCCAACGACTTCTTCCTGGAAGCCATCCGCTCGCTCTCCTGGATCCAGCGCGGCGAACGTTTCCAGCCCGTCGACTACCGCAACCTCGGTGCCGAGGAGCTCGGCAGCGTCTACGAGGCCCTCCTTGAGCTCGTCCCGCAGATCTCGCTCGAGGACCGCACCTTCAGGCTCGCGCACCTCAGCGGCAACGAGCGCAAGACCACCGGCTCCTATTACACGCCGCCCGCTCTCGTCTCCGCGCTTCTCGACACCGCCCTCGATCCCGTCATCGACCGAGCGGTCGCCTCAGCCGCCGACGCCGCCGAGGCCGAGCACAACCTGCTCGCGCTCACTGTCTGCGACCCCGCCTGTGGCTCTGGCGCCTTCCTCGTTGCCTCGGCACGTCGAATCGCCCAGCGTCTCGCTGCGGTCCGCGCAGGCGACGACCAGGCCACCCCCGCTGACGTACGTCACGCCCTGCGCGACGTCGTCGCGCACTGCATCTACGGCGTCGACATCTACCCGCTATCAGCTGAGCTCGCCAAGGTCTCCCTGTGGCTGGAGGCGATCGAGCCCGGCAAGGCCCTCGGCTTCCTCGACGCCCACATCCGCGTCGGCAACTCCCTGCTCGGCGCCACCCCATCCCTCCTCAAGAACGGCTTGCCCGACAAGGCCTTCGAAGCCCTCGCCGGTGACGACAAGAAGTACGCCTCGGCCGTCAAGAAACTCAACAAGCAGGAGCGCGGCGCCTTCGGCAGCGTCCAGGACCAACTCGACCTCGATTTCGGCGGGGGAGTGGTCCACAGCCTCGCCGCCGCCCGCACCGGATTCGCCGATGTGTACGACGACGCCGCGTCAGTCCGCCGCCAGGCCCGCCAATGGCGTGCCTACGCCACCAACCCCGACTACCTGCACCGCAAGCTCCACGCCGACGCCTGGTGCGCTGCCTTCGTCTGGCCGCTGCGCCCCAACAACCTCTCCACCGCCACCAGCGAGCGCGACCATATCGCCGAGCCTCCCACCTCCGCGATCGTGCGCCGCTTCGAGACCGACCCCGACTCTCCACTTCTCGCGGCGACTCGCGCCCAGGTCGAGGCCATCGCCGAGGAGTACCGATTCTTCCACTGGCACCTGGAATTCCCAGAGATCTTCGACCGCGCCGGTGGGCGAGCCGGCGGAGCCGGATGGACCGGCGGCTTCGACTGCATGATTGGCAACCCGCCCTGGGAGAGGGTCAAGATCCAGGAACAGGAGTTCTTCGCCGGCCGCGACCCGGAGGTCGCCACCGCCCCCAACGCCGCCGCCCGCCGCAAACTCATCGACGCGCTCGCGCACAGCGATGACCCCATTGAACGGGCACTCTTCCGCGAATGGACCGCTGCCCACCGTCGGTCGGTCGGCGAGCGCGAGATGCTTCGCGGCTCGGGCTCCTTCCCGCTCGCCGGCCGCGGAGACGTCAACACCTATGCCGTCTTCGCCGAGCTTTTCCGTACCCTCACCGGACCCACCGGCCAGGCCGGCATCATCGTCCCGACCAACATCGCGACGGACGACACGACCAAGTTCTTCTTCCGGGACATCGCCGAGTCGAAGAGCATCGCCGCGCTCTACGACTTCGAGAACGCTGCGCCGATCTTCGAAGGCGTGCACCGGAGCTTCAAGTTCTGCCTGCTGACCATGACAGGTCGAGATCGACCTGCCGAGGATGCGACCTTCGCCTTCTTCCTGCACGATGCCAAGGACATCGCGACGCAGGCGTTCTCGCTTGCCCCGGAAGAGATCACGCTGCTCAACCCGAATACCGGCACGCTGCCGATCTTCCGCACCAGACGGGACGCCGAGATCACCCTCGGAATCTACCGCCGCCTCCCGGTCCTGATGAACGAAGCCCTCATCGCCGCTGGCGACCCCACCGGCAACCCGTGGCAGGTCGAGCTCGGCCGCATGTTCCATATGTCCGAGGACTCCCACCTCTTCCGCTCCCGCGAGCAGCTCGAGGCCGACGGCTGGGTGCTTGACGGCAATGTCTTTATCCGTCCGGAAGCCGTCAGAGAGAGAGAGAGAGAGAGAGAGAGAGAGAGAGACAACCGCTGGCTCCCGCTCTACGAGGCCAAGATGATGCACCAGTATGACCACCGCTGGGCCACGTACCAGCTCGACGGCACGACCCGCGACGTCAGCGCCGACGAGAAGCGCGACCCGTCGTACGTCGTCATGCCCCGCTACTGGGTCCACGCTAGCGAGCTGGAGGAGGTCCTCACCGACCGCCCTGACCGCGGGTGGCTCCTCGGGTGGCGCGACATCGCCCGCGCCACCGACGAACGCACTAGCCTCGCCGGTCTGCTGCCGCGACTCCCTGTCGGCCACACCTTCCCGCTCGTCTGGGCCGAGCACGGCGACCTGCTCTTGGCGCAGATGAACTCCTTCGCGTTCGACTTCGTCGCCCGCCAGAAGGTGGGCGGCACCCACCTCACCTACGGCGTGCTCACCCAGCTGCCCATCGTCCCGCCCGTCGTCCTCGACGCCCCCGCACCCTGGGACGACGCGCAGACGATCTCCAATTGGCTCAGAGCACGTGTCGTAGACCTCGCCTTCACAACCCCGGACCTCGCCGGGATCGCGCCCGCCCCTGGGCAGAGGCCATTCCCCTTTGACCCCGAGCGCCGTGCCACGCTCCGTGCCGAGATCGATGCCGCCCTCTTCCACCTATACGGCGTTGAGCGAGACGAGATCCTCCACATCCTCGCCACCTTCCCGATCATCCGGCGGAGGGACGAGTCCGCCGACGGCACGTTCCGCACCCAGAAGTCGATCCTGGCGGCCTACGATGCGATGGCGAGAGCCGCCGCATCGGGCATCCCGTACGTCTCGCCGCTCGACCCGCCCGCCGGCGTTCAACCCGATACCACCAAGTCAGGAGAGGTCGTCCCGACATGATGGACACACCCCAGCGCTACGTCCCGCTCTACGAGGCGAAGATGCTCCACCAGTTTGACCACCGGTGGGCAACGTACGAGGCAGATGGCACCATCCGGGACTCCACCATTGCTGAGAAGGGCGATCCAACCTACTCGGTCATGCCGCAGTACTGGGTCCACGAGGAGCACGTGGTTGAGTCGCTGGAACGGCGTTGGAGCGAAACTTGGCTCTTCGGGTGGAGGGAAATTGGCCGCGCGACAGATGAGCGAACGATGATTGCTCCCGTCTTTCCATCTGGAGCGGTCAACAACAAGATCCAGTTGATGTTGAGCCCAGACGGCTTGCTCCTCTCAGCGGTGCTCAACTCGTTCGTCACGGACTTCGTGATCAGGCAGTCAGTCGGTGGCACGAGCCTCAGCCACTTCATCATCAAGCAGACAGCTGTGGTGACTCGCGCGATGATCGAAGACGCGACATGGGTGGCGGACAAGCCGGTCGATTGGGTTCTTCGTCGGGTGCATGAGTTGACTTCAACTGCTGCAGACATTCACGTTGATGCTCGCATCGGAACATACGAGTTCGACGCAGAGCGGCGTGCCTTGATCCGAAGCGAGATCGACGCGGCTCTGTTCCATCTCTATGGCGTCAACCGCGATGATCTTAGCTACATAATGGATTCCTTCTCGGTAGTCAGGCGGAAGGACGTCGAGACCCACGGCGAGTACCGCACCAAGCGACTCATCCTCGAGGTCTACGACGCGATGCAAGCAGCGATCGACTCGAAGACCACGTACCAGTCGATTCTCAGCCCGCCAGCGGGCGAGGGTGCTCGTAACGTCGCCGTGGTGGTGGCATCATGAGCGACCTTGAGAAGCGTCTTCTGGCAACCGCAGCCGCAGGTCGTCTGGTTATCGACAACATCCTCGGGGACGGTATGTCGGTCATCGATCCGACTGCTCAGATCTGGCGGCCCGACACTGCGGAGTATGTGCGGGCGGCGATCGAGGACTATCCGGACGAGAGCGACGCCTCGTTCATGGACAAGTTCAAGCGGCAGCTCGCTGACGCGGACCGCGACACCAAGCTGCTCGCTGCCGAGCTGATCTACCTTCGGCTCATTCCGCTGGAGAACGTCGGTGCGGCTACCAAGCGCAAGCGCTTGGAGGAGGCCCTTTCCTGGATCAAGGAGACGCCGGCTGTACCTCAGGCGATGCTCGATGGGATGTCGAGTGGGGGCGCCTTCCACGGTGGCGCCGGCTACAACATCAACGCGTGGCGTCACATCCCCTGGTTGGCTCAGTTCGTCATCACGATCCGGTCCCTATCTGAAGACGAGAGGGCACGCGCTGCCACTGACCCGTGGACGTTCCGTGACATCGTGCGAGGGATACCCGCTGACGCTGCGCTCATCCGCAACACCGTGCTGTTCCTCGCCTTCCCGGAAACCTTCACCCGAGCCGTCAAGGACCAGCACCGGCAGCAGATCCGAGACGCATTCATCTACGAGATCGGGGAGTCCAGTGGCAACGACCCTGTCGCGCTCGACGACGACCTCGACCAGATCCGTACGAAGCTGGAGAGCAAGCATGGCGGGTTCGTCGACTTCTACGAGCAGCCCTTCGTCGGCGTCTGGTGGCGAGGACCGCAGAAGTCTGCCGGCGAGCGAGCCTGGGCGGTCCGTGCGAAGCCGGGCGGCAAAGACCTGATCGATGCCTGGCTTTCCGAAGGCTACGTGTCACTTGCTGCCACCCACCTCGGCGAGATCGATTTCGACCTGACCAAGTCCGAGCTGCGCCAGATCATCAACGATCGCTACAGCCACGTCGACTACGCCCAGCGCATCGGCCTCACCGAGGACTACGCCGCCTTCCTCTCTGTGATCGGCGATGACGACGTCGTCATCGCACGCCTCGACGACGAGGTCTGGCTCGGCTACGTCAGCGGCCCACCCCTGCGTTACGAGCAGGAGCCTCATCTTCGCCGCGCCGTCCAGTGGCAGCCGGAGTCGGTTCCAGCCGGATCGCTGCCGGCACCGGTCCCGAGCCTGCTAACCACGCCGTCGCGCAACGTCATCGACCTGACCGATGCTCACGACGCGCTTCTGAAGTTGTTTCCGACCCCGGACGTCGAACCCGACGTACCGGACGAGCCCACGGATACGCCGCAGGTGCCCTCGGGGCCACTCGAGCTCCGTCGCGCCGACGACGATCTGGAACGCACGACCTTCACCGACAAGGCTTGGCTCGATGAGTACATCTCCCTGCTGGAGACCCGCCGTCAGGTCATCGTTCACGGCCCGCCCGGCACCGGAAAGACCTACCTGGCACGCCGCATCGCCCGCCATATCGCTGGCGACGAGCAGGTCCGGCTGGTGCAGTTCCACCCGTCGTACGCCTATGAGGACTTCTTCGAGGGCTTCCGGCCACGGGCCCAGAACGACGGCAGCCTCACCTTCGACAAGGTCCCTGGCCCGCTGCGTCGCATCGCAGCCGACGCCGCCGCCGACCGGGCGACGCCGTACGTGCTCATCATCGACGAGGTCAACCGCGGCAACCTCGCGAAGGTCTTCGGTGAGCTGTACTTCCTGCTGGAGTACCGCGACGAGAGTGTCACCCTCCAGTACTCACCCGAGGCGTCCTTCAGCCTGCCGAAGAACCTCTTCATCATCGGCACGATGAACACGGCTGACCGTTCCATCGCCGTGGTCGACGCAGCCATCCGTCGCCGCTTCTCCTTCATCGAGATGCACCCCGACGTCGAACCAGTCGCCGGCCTGCTGGGGCGATGGCTCAAGAAAAACGAGAAGGACGGCATCCGTGCCGAGCTCCTCGCTGCGCTCAATCGCGAGATCGGTGAGGAGGACCGCGAGTTCAAGATCGGCCCGTCGTACCTGATGCGCGAGGATGCGGCCACCGACCGTGGCCTCGAACGCGTCTGGCATCACGACATCCTCCCGCTCCTGGAGGAGCACTACTACGGTCGGCTCACCCGCGCCCAGATCGCGGCCCAGTTCGGATTGGACGTTCTGCACAAGAGACTTGTCCAGGATGCCCCAGCCAGCAGCGAGGACGGCGCGACGAACGACGGTCCGACGGCGAGCTCGTGACCCGCCACGAGTTGCCTGAGAACGACAAGGACGGTCTTGTCCTGTCGCTCTCGGCAGAGTCCGCGGTCACGGTCGCCGGCACGGGGCTGGTCGACGTACAGCCCTACGGTCACGGCACCTGGCGCCTGGTGCCCCGCCGCAACATCGTCGGTGCAGCCCGCGTCGCCGACCTCGACCTCGTCGTACGTCCGAAGGCCCCGTTCTCATCGGTGCTCTTCATGCTCGGCTACGCATCCGATCCCGGTTTTTTGCCGACTGAGCTCGACGGCGCCGCCGACGATGACCTCTGGCCGGCGCTCGGTGAGACCCTTGCACGGCTGGGAGAGCGGGCACTGAGGCAGGGCGTTCTCCAGGGTTACGTCACCCGTGACGAGTCGCTTGCTGTTCTGCGCGGTCGTCTCCGGGCCGCCGACCAAGTGGCTCGGAGGCCCGGGGCATTGCTCCCACTGGAGGTCACCTACGACGAGTACGAGCCGGACATCGCCGAGAACCGGATACTCCTTGCCGCGCTGCACCGAATGTCCCTCGTGCCCCGTATCCCGGCGCCGGTTCGTGCCCGTCTCACGCACCTGGCTGGCCGCCTCGATGGCGTCACGAAGATCGCTCCGGGTGCTCCGCTCCCAGACTGGAGCCGATCTCGCGCCAACGTGCGCTATGAGGCTTCGCTACGGGTCAGCGAGGTGATCCTGCGCAATGTCGGCATTTCGACGTCCGCGGGCGGGATCGCGGTCGCCTCTTTCGTGGTCAACATGGCCACCGTGTTCGAGGAGTTCCTCACCACCGCCTTACGTGAGGCATTCAGATCCATCGACCCGCTCGGTCGGACGGTTGCTCAGGATCGGGACTGGCTGGACGAGGCATCGCGGGTCGAGATCAAGCCCGACATCATTCACCGAAGCGGCGGCGAGATCGTCGCCGTTGTCGACGCCAAGTACAAGCTGGTCGGCTCGGAGGGTGCGTACCCGAACGTTGACGTCTATCAGATGCTCGCGTACTGCGTCGCGCATCGGCAGACGTTGGGGTGGCTGGTCTACGCCGGGCAAAGTGGAGCCTCGGGACAGTTCCACGATGTGCGTAACGGTGCTGTCCGCATCGCGCAGGCGCCTGTGGAAGTCTCACTCGAGTCGAATAAACTGCTGTCGCAGGTAGGAGCCCTGGCTGCGGCCATCCTGAATCGGTCAGTTGAGAGCTTCGCGGCTGGTCAGTGACCCACCCTGGAGATTCTTGGGTAGGCAGGGTCGTGGGGCCCGAGCTCAACATTCTCGATGCATTTCGTTGGTGTGTCGGAACATGCATCACCAATGTCGAGTCGGCACTGAGCATCCGTGCTAGTCGTCCGCGCCGGTCTCTGGGATGAATCTCGGGTGATCCTTCACAGCAGACATCGCGAGGTGTAGCGGGACCGGATGGCGAGTTCGATCGTCCCATGAGACCGACTGGTGGCACAGGCGAGCGGTAAGTACCGCGAGCTGGTCCGGCAAGAATGAGGCGCCAGCCTTGGGCACGGCGATCTCGACGGCGTTGAGGAGGTGCCAGTCCTCCTTCATTCGGGCTTTGGGCAGATCATCGGCCCAGCGGGTCTTGGCCGCGCCGATTCGTGAGTTCGGGCTGCTTCCGCGGAAGGCCCGGGATTTCTGGGCCAGGATCCAGGTCGCAGCCGTGGCCTCGTGGTGTACATACAGCTCCTGGCCCGGCAGGGCGGGCTGGGCCGGATCCCTCGGGGACGTGCCGCGGTCGGTCGGCCGAAGCGCATTGACGGATGTACGTACGGTCACGATCGACAGGTCGGGGTGCTCGAAGCCACGGCCGGGCAGCCACCCGCTGCCGTCGTCGGTTCGCTTCAGGCCGCGCCAGGTGTTCTCGGCTGGCCCGGCGTGAGGGTCGATGAAGAGTACGATCGGGTGGTCGTAGGGCAGTTGTTTGAGTGCGGTGTCGATCTTGGTTCGGAGCGCGTCGAGCCCGTCGTATGATCCGGTGATCGACTCGTCTCCGATCGGTTGGGTGAAGTAGCGGGCCAAGCCCTCGCGGTACAAGAGCCAGGCGCCGACCTGGGGGTCGTACATGCGCAACGGCCAAGGTGCATCGGGGTCGTCGCTTGCGAAGAGTGCGACCAGGCGGATGATCATCGCGGGCTTGCCTTTGCCCTTGGGAGGGGTGTGCTTGCGAAGGTGGAGTCCGACGAAGATCGCAGGGTCTGTCAGCGCGATGTTGCCTGATTTCTTCTGCGTGAGGGAGTTCGGCACCCGGCGGTCCATGACGGCGGCGGCGCGGAAGAGGTCACGCACAGCGGCGATGCTCTGGTGGTCAGGTTCTCCGGCATTGTCAGTCGGACTCGGGGCCTCGAAGTCGGCGTCGATGAACTGGGAGACGATGCCGAGTTCGCCGAGGGCTCGTCGCAGGCGGGGTTTGGCGTCGACGTTCTTCTCTGCCTGGGACGGGTACGTAGTCTCGACGAGCGCAATGGCCGCCTGTCCTGGAGACGTTTTGAGTGATTTCAGGCCTCCGAGATCGCGGGAATGGTCGCCGTGACGGACCAGGTCTGGGGTGTGTTCGAAGACCACGTCGACTCGGGGCGTGAGTGCGGTCGGGACGAGGTCCTTGGCGGCGCCCCAGACCGTCTCGATGGGTGCATACTGCCGTAGTGCGTTGATCATTCGGCCGCGGGTGGGCAGATCCGAGTAGAGCCCGACGATACGGATGCTGTCAACGCCGGAGGCCAACACTGCGGTGTCGAGATCAGCGGTCGCGATGCGGCCTGTCACCTGAGGTCCTGCGGACAGGCCAGAGCGCGCGAATCTCAGGGCCTCGAGGCCGAGTGCCGTCTCCACCTGTTGGCGGATCTGGAAGGCGAAGCGGACCCCGACAGCCTTTCCGATCGGGTAGGCGCCGGAGGGCTTGCCTTTCAGGCGGAAGACGTCGGGGTCTCCCTGCAAGGGATCCTGTGGTGGCGTCGGCAGTTCCTCGATCTGGCATGCCTGGACGATCGCGGCGGTGTGATGGCGGTAGCTCGGGTCGGGGCGCCCTCGGGCCTCCCAAGGGCCGTCGACGGGAAGACAGAGGATCGGTGAGTCTTCGTCTCTGGCGACCCACGCGTGTCGAGCCTTGAACCAGCCACGAGGAACGCGGGCTACATGCGGCTGGAGAGTGAACCAGAGGTCTGCGCTACCGCGCATCCTCTGTACTCGCGTCTCGAGGTAGATGGTCGCGATTCCTGATCGGCGTGGGGGCCTGCCGGTATCGACCAGGATCGGTCGATCCCAAGCCAGCAGATCGCCGTTCGTGTCGAGTCGGAACCGGACGGCCTTGCCGTCGATGTTGAGGGGTGCCGAGGCGAGTTGTGCGGCGTACGACCATGCGGCGACGTCGTTCACCCATCTTGGGGCGTCTCCACCGCCTTGGCGCGCGGCGTCGATGATGGCGGGTAGTTCCACCTCGTGGACGGATGCTTCGGTGATGAGCCGCCCGAGCTTACCGGCGTCGTCCTTACGGACCCGACTTTCGAAGGCTGAGAAGGCGTTCTCCAGGATTCCCGGGTCGATCGGGCGTGTGGTGATGAGAAGTTCCTTCGTCCGATCGCCAGCCTCGATGCCGGTGTACCGGAAGAGCTTGACCGGTTGGGAGGTGACGGCGACCAAGGCGTCCGCGAGCGCGGAGTACGGCGGTGCCTGGCGACTGTCGGGATCCCTTCGGACCCGGCTCTCCAGGTTCTGCCACTCGCTCTGGAACCGTTCATCGAGTTCGTACACGGTGACCGCGCCGAGGGAACTCGGCTCGATCCGATACGCGAGCGTGCTCAGGTCATTCGTGGTCTTCGTCGAACCAGTCATCGGGTTCGGTGGTCCTCTCATCAGCGAATTCGAAGATCTGGGTCAGGGTGTCGCCATAGAGCGACTGGAGCAGGGGGAGCGGTTGCTCGTGGTGGTCGTTCCATTGGCGTCGGAGGCCGTCGATGAGCTCACGGAGCCCGGAGCCGCCGGGTGCGTCGTTGAACGCCCCGTCGACCAGATGGATGCGTGCGACGGTCCCGCCGCGGCGGGCGCGCCCAGCCAACTGGATGATCCCGACGATTGTCTCGGCGACGATCGAGATCCGGGTCTCGCGTGGTAGGTGACTGAAATAGGGGAGGGTGTTGAAGAGTTCGTCGAACTGTTTGGCAGCGTTCTGTTTGATGAGTTCCAGTGTCGACCCTGGGTCGGAGGAGGGTGCGACCGCGTCTTTGGTGGCCGCGTGGACGTGGGCGAGAATTTCTTGTGGTTCGTCGATGATCGGGACCGGCCGCACGATGAGCCAGACGGAGCCGAGCAGAGACCTGCCTTCGTCGTCGGCCATGTTGATGCCTCGCGCCGCTCGGGCCAACGGTGCGATCAGGATCTTTCCCTCGATGTCCTTGCCGAATCGTTCGAGCTGGTCGGCTGGAAGCACCTGCCAGTTCGACCATGCAGCGTCATCGGTGTCGCTGTTCGGCGGCACTGCGACGACGATGTCACTCTTCGAGACGCCCGCTTGGCTGATCCCGTCTGCGAGGTCACGCGCTCCCTCATAGGACGATGTGGCCAGCAGAAGGCGTTGCCTGGTCACGGTCTCCTCCCGGGATGCCAGGTAGCGAAGTTCGGGTTCGAGTTGCCGGGTCCACAGGTGAAGGCCGAGCAGGCGCATGGTGTTGCGGCGCTCCTGGCCGGCTGTGCCGGAGACTCGGATGAACTGTTGGGTGTCGCTCGGAACGGGCGAGGAAATGAGCTTGAGTCCGCCGGTGGCGCTGTCGGGGACCCACCAGGTCGGCGGCGTGAACACATGGTGATGCGGCGCGCCTGGGAAGAAGGAGGTCGCGGAGAGGCCGAGCACACAGCGGCGG
Organism: Nocardioides sp. NPDC000445; assembly: GCF_040300245.1. NCBI lineage: Bacteria > Bacillati > Actinomycetota > Actinomycetes > Propionibacteriales > Nocardioidaceae > Nocardioides > Nocardioides sp. NPDC000445. The sequence continues at coordinate 260,506 of NZ_JBEPDH010000005.1, forward strand.
ATGCCCGTGTGGGCGAGAGCGGTTGTCTCGCCGATCAACGGCACATACGTGTGCGGATCGCCGCCGAAGGCGTTCACGGTGAGGGAACTGTCGTTGGGCCGGTCCTCGTCGTAGACCTCGGAGAAGGCGAACAGTGTGCGCCCCAGAGGTCCGAGGGGCGCTGCGCGCCACTGCTTGTAACGGCTGAGCGTGTCGGAGATCTCTCGTGCGGAGACCACGCCGGCCGATACGAGAGCAGGGCCGAGATAGATGAACCGGGTGAGAAGATCCCGCAACTTGCCGAAATACGCCCGGCGCAACAGCCTGTCGGTGACCCGTGCGCGCAGAGCGTCGTCCTTGAGACGCTCATGCGGTGAGGCCGCAAGGGCTTGTGTGATCAGAGCACGTGCCAGTTCGAAGGCGTCGTCGCCGCTGTTGACCTGGATTGCGGCGACGGCGTCTCTCACAGGCTCAAGCCACGCAGGCACAACAACGGTGGAATCGCTGGGGCCGACGAGAGCCTGGAACACGGCGTAGTCGTCGCGCTGAGCCGGTTCGTCGTCCTCAAGGCCAGCGAGTGCCGCGGTCAGGAACCCGTCCCACTTCTGAGGGAGCAGCCAGCGTCGCTGAAGCGGGTCACCCGCTCCGGAGGTGGCGCGGAGCCTGGCGAAGTCGCCTGCTGCCAGATGCTGCACGTAGTTCTCGGCCAAGTGCATCATCAAGCCGGTGCTGGTGTGCGCGGCTTGGCCGATGAGTCGGTCGATCGAGTTGCGAGCACTGCGCAATTCGGACCAGATGCGACGTGCCACGGGCTCCTCGGGCCGATTGTCCTCCAGAACGATCCTCCCGGCCTGCCCCTTGATCATCGTCGCCTGGAACTCGTCCACCTCGTCGATGAGAACGATGTGGCTCCGACGGAGGAGCATCTCTTCGACCGGAATCCCCGATCGAAGGTTTCCGTCGACCTTCACCGGGAGAGGAACGATGCCGCTCAGCCAGTTGTGGAACGTGGTCACGACGACCGTGGCCGAGGCTGCGGCACGTACATTTCGGAACTTGCCGCACCCCCCGATCCATGGGCAGTCGTGCGCACGTGAGCTGTGATCGCCGGTTGCGACGGGTCGAAGCTCGGTGCACGGCTCTTGGCCCGGTTCCCAAGCGTCAACTCCGTCCGAGGCGGCAGCCGCCGTGAGCGCGCAGCCGTACGCCATCGTCTGCAACGCCCACATCCCGTGCCCATCGGGCGAGGGGTCGCCGGCGGCTGCGGTCTCAGCGGCCCTTTGAGCCGACTTCGGCGACGTCAATGGAACAACGGTGTTGCCGTCGACGAGTCCCAGGTCGGCGAGGTGGCGCGAGATCGAGTGCGCCGTCTTGATGACGCCCGCGTTGGTCGTCACCAGGATCGTCATGACCTGGCCGTTCTCGGCCGCCCAGCACGCCAGGAGCTCGGTCAACACGCTCTTCCCGAATCCTGTCGGTGCGTGAAGGACCTCCATCGGACCAGCCGTGAGCGTCCACCGATCGTCGACCTCGTGGCCACGCCGAGTCTCAAGATTGTCGAAGATCTTCTCAAGACTCGCGGTCCGGTATGTCGTGCCACGGACATCATCGAGCGTCCGGGCGATGCGGCGCAGGTCGTCCAAACGAACCGAGATCGATGCTGCGTTCGCGGGCCGGCCGATCTCGAGTACCTCGTCATCGATGCCGTGGGTGACGGAGGTGAGGTCGTAGGTCACCTGAGTGAGGTCGGAAGGGCGAGCACCCTTGCCGCGGTGGAGCGGCGCGGTGAAGACCCCGTTCTGGGCGATCGGCACCGTCCTGTTGCGGCGGAGACTTCGGTCGAGCCTGAGCGTTGTGATCCACTCGTGGGCGACCTCGAGCGCTGGCCGACCGAGCGCCAGGTCGACCTCATCCTCAGAATCATCCAAAGCCAGCCTGACGGCTGCAGACGGGCTCCCGCTAGTGGTTCGAAGTACGTTGCGAACTACCGTGGCATTGGCAAGGTCGGCGTCACGAAGGCGCAGTAACTCAGTGATGAGGACTTGCTGGTCGGCTGGAAGAACCGGCCACTCCTTCCACACCTCCACGTGGCCTGAGAGGAAGAACACCACGTCCTGCAGACGCACGAACGGCGCTCCGCTCGGCCTCTGACGGGGAAAATAGTGCCCGGCCAACGCAGCTGCTGCCTCCACTTCCTGCAGTCGTGGATCGGGGCGTGCCGACTGGCTCATCTGACGACCTCCGAGGCAGCGATCCGCTTCACATGACCCAGGAACTGGCGTGTGGACCGGACCTCCTTGGAGGGCAGGCGTTCGGCGAGGACCGAGAGCTGCTTCTTCCGGGCGTTCGGCACGACAAGCCATCTGACCGACGGAGGGTCCTTGATGATGCTGGTAGCTCGGGCATGGTCCTTGACGTCGACCTCGAGGAAGGTCGAACCGACAGTGACCGCCAAGTCACAGCGGTCTCGGTTAGGCCACATCTCAACCTCGACTCCGGCGACCTTCTGCAGGTTGTCGCGAAGACGCAGTTCGGCGAGACCCGGAACAACGATGAATCTCCAGATCGACTCAGAAACGCACTTCGAGCCCTTCGCCGGAACCGCTCGCGGTGCGCCCCGACCGCCGACACGTCGTTGAAGCGTGGGGCGGCCATCCACACGCGATGGGGTCTCGACGTCGAAGTCCGACTCGTGACTGCGGATGTCACAACGGACCCGAGCACCGTTGACCCGCATCGGCCACCGGCACACGGGGCACGGCCACCATGAGCCGCCAAGGACGCGGTCCACAGGGATAGCGCCGAAGTTGCCTGCGGGCAGCGCGTTCATCCGGTTCCGATCTCTGATCAGAGTGGTTTCGATACCTGCGGGGTGGGTGATTACGAACTCGCGAGTCGCCGCGTAATCCATGTCCGTGCCCCTGCGAATCGACGCGTTGAACTCGCGCTCGACCTGCTCGCCACGTTGCCATGCCCACGGCGGAAGCCATCGAGAGCCGACGTCGTCGCTCCCAGAGAAAAGTGCGTTGCCGTAGTCGCCCGCCCATTCATGTACGTCCGGCGTAACCGTCCCAGTGCTCCCGATGAACGCCACCTCGCCGAGGGGCTCATCGGACCAGTCGAGGTCGGGGGCAAGATGACGAAGAGGCTCGTGCAGAGAGTCCACCAGCATGATCGGTCCGGGCACCAGACCCGGTGGACCCGAGGCGAAGTTCACCACGCCAACCATGCGGCAGATCTCCTGCCACGCACGCGTCGGCTCAACCTCCCGCATCGACCATGCGACCGCCGCGCGGACGCTAGCTGTCACGACGAGGCTGACCTGATCGACGCTGTGGCTGGAGTTCTCCTCGAGCACCATGAGCATGAACGATAAAGAAGACCACCGACAGTTTTGCTTGCGCTCGCGCCAGCTAGGTCCGGGTTCGGCAATTTTGGGGAGCCCTGGTGCATCTGGCGGCGGTGCTGTCTGGCTGTGCCTCGGTGATGGAGAACGGCACGGGTGCGGATCAGCGGAGGTACGGAGTTGGTGAGATCGCTCGCCAGGACGGGCTACTCTTCACGGTGCCCGAAGAGGTTCGAGAGCCGCTGCATCGCCTGCGCCGTACGGGCCCGTTGCTCAGCCTCCGGGAGATACAGGGTCGCGATCTCTTCCTTGCATCGCTCCCGGTTGGCGTCGATGTCGAACCAGTGCAGCGGATGGCGGGGGTCGGTGGGGTCGTAGACGCCCTGGCCATAGGCGTTCATGAGGATCAGCTCGGTGTAGCGCGGCTCGTCGTCCTCCTCGGTACAGACCAGGGCGCCCGCGACGCGGTCCATCCACTCGTAGTCGATGGATCCGTCTTCGGGGAAGTCGGTGTCGGGGTCGTAGCCGTACACGTCGCTGGCGTACTGGATGCCGGGATAGAAGTCGTCGAGATCGCCGGGTTCAGGGACGTCGGTGTTGCTGATCACGATCGAGGCCGCGAAGCGGTCGGCGAGGCATTGAGGTTTGGGGATCCGACCCTCTTCGAGCTCGATGCCGATGCGCATGATGCGTTCACCCATCCGGATCAGCCAGTAGTTGTTGACCTGGGTGAGCACGAAGTCGGGCAGGTCGCACAGTAGGTCGACCTCCCGGATCGACGACTCGCTGCGGAGGTAGGCCTCGAAGTCATAGGACGTCTCGGGGTGATACCTGCCGTCGACGGTTGGAGGAAAGCCCGAGGAGGCTACCGTCAGGTGGAGTGCCGCGGCATCGGCCGCGGTCAGCGGGGCGCCGGTGAAGGCACGGTTGAAGTCCCGTGCTGCGCGTTCGGCCTCCAGATCGATCGCCGTGGTCCGGTTCGATCCTGTGGACGGTTCGGTGCCCTGGGTGACAAGCTCGTGAAGGCCAGTGCTGTTCACCTTGAGCGCTCGTGCGAAACCTTGGAGCGTCTCGGCCCGGAAGCCTTCGAGGGCGACCTTGCTGCTCGCTGCGTTCTCGAATCGTCGCCAAGTTGCCAGAGAGGTCCCGGCGCGTTTCGCTGCGTCCTGCTGTGTCAGGTTCAGCTCGGCGCGGCGAGCCCTGATCGATTCGATCCCAGCCATCATGCCTCCAGTGAGTACTCAGTTAGTGCTCACTAAATTAGCACTCATTGAGTGTTCGTCAAGCGTTCAGAGATGGTCTTCAGCCCCATCTGGCAGAGGTTGGGAGGGGTGTCGAGATCAATTTGGCCCTCTTGGTGGACGCCTGCTGGCGACCAGCGCACGTCTGTTTCCTGAGTAGTTCGACTCTTCGGCGGTTCCATCGTGGGTCTTGCGGACCTCCAGGTCGACAACGTCAACGGTGTTGGAGGGGAATACCTGTCATGAATCCATGTCATATGACAGGTTTGCATCACTTGTTCACGTGCGTGCAAGGCTGGGGGAGTGGCCAACCGACTCGCGTCTGCAACCTCGCCGTATCTGCTCCAGCACGCTCAGAACCCGGTGGACTGGTGGGAGTGGGGACCCGATGCCTTCGCGGAAGCCAAGCGCCGGGGAATACCTGTCCTGCTGTCGGTCGGCTATGCCGCCTGCCACTGGTGCCACGTGATGGCCCACGAGTCGTTCGAGGACGCGACGACCGCGGCGTACATGAACGAGCACTTCGTCAACATCAAGGTCGACCGGGAGGAGCGGCCGGATGTGGACGCGGTCTATATGGCGGCGACGACGGCGATGACCGGGTCGGGTGGGTGGCCGATGACGGTGGTGCTCGACCACGACGGCAACCCGTTCTTCGCCGGCACCTACTTCCCGGACATGCCGCGCCACGGGCAGCCGGCGTTCACGCAGGTGCTGCAGGCGCTCTCGGCGGCGTGGACGCAGCGGCGCTCGGAGATCGGGGCGGTAGCGGAGAACGTACGTCAGCACCTGGCCAACATCTCCGGGGCGGCCGGGTCCGCGGGCAGCTGGCAGGTGGACGTCGATGCCGCGGTCGAGACGCTGGCGGCGGAGTTCGACCCGATGGCGGGCGGGTTCGGGGGTGCTCCGAAGTTCCCGCCGTCGATGGTGCTGGAGTTCCTGCGGCGTGCGGCCGGGGCGCCCGGGGCGGACTCACGGGTCTCGCACATGCTCTCGCGGACCGTGGCCGCGATGGCCGGTGGCGGGATCTACGACCAGATCGGGGGTGGGTTCGCCCGCTATGCCGTCGACCGCGGCTGGGTCGTTCCGCACTTCGAGAAGATGCTCTACGACAACGCCCAGCTGATCGGCCTCTACGCCCGCCTCGGCACCGAGCTCGGCGACCGGGTCGCGCGGGAGAGCGCCGACTGGATGATCCGCGAGCTCGGCACCACCGAGGGCGGGTTCGCCTCCGCGCTCGACGCCGACAGCGAGGGAGTCGAGGGAAAGTTCTATGTCTGGACCCCGGGCGAGCTCGTCGACGTCCTCGGTGCCGACGACGGAGCCTGGGCCGCGGAGGTCTTCGAGGTGACCGAGGCCGGCACCTTCGAGGAAGGAGCCTCGACCCTGCAGCTGCGGCACCGGCCCGAGGACACCGAGCGGCTCGAGTCGGTCAAGGCGCGGCTGCTGGCGGCGCGCGCCGATCGGGTACGCCCGGCCCGCGACGACAAGGTCGTCGCGGGCTGGAACGGGCTGGCGATCAGCGGGCTGGTCGACGCCGGACTGCTGCTGGGGGAGCGGCGCTACGTCGACGCCGCGTTCACAGCCGCGGAGCTGCTGTGGCGAACGCACTGTGTTGGTCTCGACACGCCTCCGCCTAGCGGCTCCGGCGGCTCGACCAGCGAAGCGTCGGTCCGCCTCCTCCGCGTCAGCCGCGACGGCGTGGCCGGGGCCCACGCGGGAGTGCTGGAGGACTACGGGTGCGTCGCGTCGGGGTTCCTGGCGCTGACCCAGGCGACCGGCGACAGCACCTGGCTCGACCGGGCGACAAGCCTGCTCGACACCGCACTGACCCACTTCCGCGCGGAGGACGGCGGCTTCTACGACACCGCCGACGACGCGGAGGCACTGGTCACCCGGCCCCGGGACCCCTCCGACAACGCCAGCCCCAGCGGCACCAGCGCGATGGTCCACGCGCTCGTCACCGCCCACGCGCTCACCGGAGAGGGCCGCTACCGTACGGCCGCCGAGGAGGCGCTCGCTGCCACGAGCAACCTGATGGCCAATGCGCCCCGGTTCGCGGGCTGGTCGCTGGCGGCCGCGGCGACGATGGCTGAGGGTCCGCTCGAGATCGCGGTCGTCGGACCGCCGGGACCCGACCGCGACGCTCTCGAGGCCGCGGCCCGGCGCAAGCCGGGTGCGGTGGTGGTCGTCGCCGACGAGGCGCGCGAGGACATCCCGCTGCTGAGCAGCCGCACTCCCGTGGACGGGAAGGCGGCGGCGTACGTCTGTCGGGGGTTCGTCTGCGAGCGTCCGGTCACCACCGTGGAGGAGCTGGCGAAGACCCATACTTGATCCCGGGCAACTATGTGGTGATCCCCTATGTCGGTGCGCGCGTAGAAGTGTAACTTCGGTCACATGACGGTCGATGTGGTCGCGTTCCTGGAGCTGCTGGCCGGGGATGCCGCGGAGGCCGACTTCGAAGGACCGTCGCAGGCCGCGCGAGCAGCGGGGGCGACCGCCGGGGAGCAGGAGCGGATCGACTACGCCAAGAGGCTCGCGCTGCAGGTCAGGGCGACTCTGGAGGCGCGCCGCCGGCGCGAGGGCGAGCTGGGGGCGCTGTTCGAGTCGGCCAACGACCTGGCGATGCTGACCAACCTGGAGGCGGTGCTGCAGGCGATCGTGACCCGGGCGAGGCAGCTGCTCAACAGCGACGTCGCCTATCTGACCCTCAACGACGAGCGTCGCGGTGAGTACATGCGCGTGACCGAGGGCATCCTGACCGCGGCCTTCCGGTCGACCCGGATCCCGTACGGCATCGGGCTCGGCGGCCTCGTCGCCCAGACCATGAAGCCCTACTCGACAGCCGACTACATCCCCGACGAGCGGTTCCGGCACGCCCCCGACATCGATGGCGCGGTCAGCGGCGAGGGCATCCGCGCGATCATCGGCGTACCCCTCCTGCTCGGCACCCAGGTCATCGGCGTCCTCTTCGCCGCCAACCGCACCGTACGTCCCTTCGGTGCCGAGGCGAGCGCGCTGCTCGTCTCACTGGCGGCCCACGCCGCGATCGCCGTGGACAAGGCGCGGCTGCTGGAGGAGACCCGGGCCGCGGTCGCCGAGCTCGAGGTCACGACCCGCAAGCTGCAGGCACGCAACGAGGCGGTCGAGCGCGCCGCGGACGCCCACGACCGGCTCACCCGGATCGTGGTCGAGGGCGGCGGGGTGGACGACGTCGTACGCAGCGTCGCCGAGGTTCTCGGCGCCCGGGTGGTGGTGCTGGACCTGAGCGGCGAGACCATCGCCAGCAGCGCCCCCGACCAGCCCGTCTCCGACTACGAGGCCGCCGTGACCCGGCGCAGCCTCGACCTGAGCCGTACCGCCGGCAGCGGCGACATCTACGCCACCCCGGTGCTCGCCGGCGCCGAGCAGCTCGGCTCGATGCTCCTCGGCCCGCGTGAGGTCGACCGCGAGGACGGGGACCTGGACGACGGCGACCAGCGGATCCTGGAGCGGGCGGCGCTGGTGACGGCGCTGCTGCTGCTCTTCCGGCGCAGCGTCGCCGAGGCCGAGGGACGCGTACGCGGCGAGCTCCTCGACGAGCTCCTCTCCGGCACCACGCCGGACCCGGAGACGCTGCGTGAGCGCGGCCGGCTGCTGCAGGCGGACCTGTCCCGGGACTATGCCGTCGTGGTGGCGAACGTCCCCGGCGACCGGGCCCGGGTCGGTCAGGCGGCGACGTTCGTCGCCGCCACCCACGACGGGTTCGCGGCGGTGCGGCAGGGGCAGGTCGTGCTGATCTTCCCCGACTGCGACGCCCGTGCCGCCGGCGAGCTGGTGGTCGAGGGACTGCGGCTGTCGGCCGGCGCCCCGGTGACGGTCGGCGCCGCCGGCCCGGTGCCAGGACCGCTGAGCAGTCCCGACGCCGTGGTGAAGGGCTACGACGAGGCTCGCCGCTGTCTGGCGGCCGCGATGACGCTGGGTCGTGAGGGCCAGGTGGTCACCGCCCAGGACCTCGGCTTCGTGGGGCTGCTGCTCGGCTCCGACGGCCACCCGGCGACGTACGTCACCTCACGGCTGGGTCCGGTGATCGACTACGACGTCGCGAAGGGGTCGAAGCTGGTGGAGACCCTGCGGGCCTACTTCGCCGCCGACCGCAACCTCACCCGCACCGCCGGAGCGCTGCACGTACACGTCAACACCGTCACCCAGCGTCTGGAGCGGGTCACCCGGCTGCTGGGCAAGGGCTGGCAGGAGCCGGAGCGCCAGCTCGAGGTGCAGCTGGCGCTCCGGCTCCATCAGCTGGTCGCCTAGAGCGAGCTCAGGAACGACGACGGGTCAGCCAGAGGTGGCGGGCGGTGCCCCAGATCCCGCGACGGAAGAGCAGCACCACGGTGACGAACACGGCACCGGTGACGATCCCGATCCCGTCGAACCCGGACGAGGCCAGGTAGTCGGCGAGCATCACGATCAGGCCGGCGCCGATGACGCCGCCCCACAGGGTGCCGATCCCGCCGAGCACGGTCATCAGGACGACCTCGCCGGAGGTGGCCCAGTGCAGCTCGGGCAGCGCGACGAAGCCGTGCGAGACGGCGAAGACGCCGCCGGCGAGCCCGGAGAGCCCGGCCGAGAGCACGAAGACGATCAGCTTGTAGCGCTCGACGTCGTACCCCAGCGCCCGGGCACGGGGTGCGTTGTCACGGATCGCGACCAGCACCCGCCCGAAGGGGGAGTGGACGATCCGCCACGCCGCCCACATCCCGAGCAGGATGATCGGCAGCGCGGCGTAGTAGAAGAAGAACGAGTCGGTCTCGACGGCCTCGATCCCGAAGAACGATCGCGGCACGCCCTGGAGCCCGTTCTCGCCGCCGGTGAGCGATGAGGCCTGGTTGGCGATGAAGAAGAGCATCTGCGCGAAGGCGAGGGTGACCATCGCGAAGTAGATCCCCGACCGCTTCACCGACAGGTAGCCGATCGGCACCGCCAGGAGCATCGCGAAGAGCGCCCCGCCCAGGACCGCCACCGGAAACGGCACGCCGAGGTGGATCGCGATCAGTCCCGTGGCATAGGCGGACCCGCCCCAGAACGCGGCGTGGCCGAACGAGAGCAGCCCGCAGTAGCCCAGCAGCAGATCGAGGGCCACCGCGAAGAGCGCCCACGCGGCGATGTCCATCGCCACCGGCGGATAGACGAACCACGGCAGCGCCAGCGCCACCACCAGCCCCACGGCCAGCAGGACCAGTCGCTGCCACGGGCGCGCGCCCGCTATCGCCGCATGCTGCTCGGTGACGCTCGCACCGGCCGTCGCGATGGACGTCATGCCGTCGCCTCCTCTCGCCCGAAGAGCCCGGCCGGCCGTGCCAGGACCACCACAGCCATCAGCACGAAGATGAGCACCTGCGAGAACGTCGGTGCGTACGCCTGCCCGAAGGCCTCCACGAGCCCGACCAGGAACCCGCCGACTACGGCGCCCACGATCGAGCCGAGCCCGCCGATCACCACGACCGCGAACAGGATGATGATGAAGTCGCTGCCCATCTCGGCGGTGATCGCCCGGAACGGTGCCGCCAGCACCCCGGCCAGTCCGGCGAGCGCGACCCCGAAGCCGAACACCGGCGTCACCCAGCGCCCGACGTTGATGCCGAGTGCACCGGCGAGCTCGGGCCGCTCGGTCGCGGCGCGGACGATCATGCCCACCCGCGTACGCGTCATCAGCAGCCAGACGCCGAGGCAGACGAGCAGCGCGACACCGATCACGAAGAGCTGGTAGACCGGCAGCCCGACGCCACCCACCTGCACCCGCCCGGTCAGCGCCTCGGGGCGCTCGTAGGGCAACCCCGAGACTCCGTAGCGGCGCTTGACGAGGTCGACCAGCAGCAGGGTCAGCCCGAAGGTGAGCAGCAGGTTGTAGAGCGGGTCGAGCGGCAGCAGCCACTGCACCAGCAGCCGCTCGACCAGCATCCCGAAGACCAGCATCAGCAGCGGCACCACGATCAGCGCCAGCCACAGGCTCATCCCGACGGTGTCCAGGAGCACCGCGGCGGCGACCGCTCCCAGCATGTAGAAGGCGCCGTGGGCGAAGTTGACCACGCCCAGCACCCCGAAGATGACGGCCAGGCCGAGCGCGGCCAGCGCGTAGAAGCTGCCGGCCGCGAGCCCTTGGACGGTGTACTGCAGAACCGCGTTCATACCAATCCCTCTAGACCTCGCGCCTACATCGAGCAGCCGGACTCAGCTGCCGGGCGGAACGCCTCCTCGGCTGGGATCGTCTTGATGATCTCCTCGTAGTCCCAGTCCTCCTTGACGTCGTCCGGTCCCTTGACCCGGGCCAGGTAGGCGTCGTGGATGACCCGGTGGTCCTCGGCGCGGATCTCACCGTTGCGCAGGAACATGTCCTCGACCTTCTTGCCCTCGAGCTCCTCGACGATCTTGTCGGCATCGTCGGTGCCGGCGGCCTGGACCGCCTCGAGGTACTGCGTCGCCGCCGAGTAGTTGCCCGCGTGGGCGTACGTCGGCCGGTCGCCGGTCTCCTCCATGAAGCGGTCGGCCCACTCGCGGGACTTCTCGTCGAGGTTCCAGTACCAGGCGTCGGTGAAGATCGTGCCCTCGAACGCCTCGACTCCGAGCGAGTGGATGTCGGAGATGAACATCAGCCCGACGGCCAGGTCGATGCCCTGGTCCTTGAGCCCCGACTCGTTGTACTGCTTGACCAGGTTGATCAGGTCGCCGCCGGCGTGCATGGTGCCGATGACCTGCGGTTTCGCCGCTCCCGCCTTGGTGATGTACGTCGCGAAGTTGTCGTTCGGGAACGGCGTCGCGATCGTGCCCGCGACCGTGCCGCCGCCGGCCTCGATGGCGCCGGTGAACGACTTCACCATGTCCTGGCCGAAGGCGTAGTCGGGGTAGATCAGCTGCCAGTTCTTGTCGCCTTCCTCGGTGACGACGGTGCCGGTGCCGTTGGCCAGCATCCAGGTGTCGTAGGCGTAGTGGAAGGTGTACTTGTTGCACTGCGCGCCGGTCAGCTCGGTCGTGCCGGCGCCGATGTTCATGTAGAGCTTCTTCTTGTTCTTCGCCTGCGTCGCGACGGCCAGCGCCGCCGACGAGGTCGGCACGTCGAGGATGACGTCGGCGCCCTCGCGGTCGTAGAGCTCCTGGGCCTTGGTGTTGGCGATGTCCGGCTCGTTCTGGTGGTCGGCCGAGGTCACCTCGATGTCGTCGACGACGGCGTCCTCGCCGTACTTCTCCTGGTAGTCGTCGATCGCCATCTGGATCGCGATCTTCGAGTTGGGGCCGGAGACGTCCTTGTAGACACCGGAGGCGTCGTTGAGCAGGGCGAGGACCACCTTGTCGTCGGTGAAGTCACCTCCGGCAGCAGCCGGCCCACCGGCACCGCAGCCTGCGGTGACCAGAACACCTGCCATCAGTATCGAGGCGCCGGCAGCTGTGCGTCGCTTGTTCATCGTGTCTCTCCTCGTGGGGTAGGGCTGTGCTCGATCTCTGGAGACGTACGTCAGATCCCGAGGTGTTCGAGTAGCTCGTCCTGACGTTCGACGAACTCGTCGTTGTCGAGGCTCTCGACCAGGCGGCCCTGGGCGAGCAGGTAGTGGCGGTCGGCGACGGTGGCGGCGAAACGTACGTTCTGCTCGATCAGGAGCACGCCGATCCCGGACTGCTTCGCGGTCCGCACGATGTCGCCGATCTGGGCGACGATGACGGGGGCGAGCCCTTCGGAGGGCTCGTCGAGCAGAAGCAGGCGGGCGCCGGTGCGGAGCACCCGGGCGACGGCGAGCATCTGCTGCTCACCGCCCGAGAGCGTCGTCCCGCCCGCTCGCCGACGGCTGCCGAGAGCCGGGAAGGCGTCGTAGACCTGCTCCAGCGTCCACGCCGACTCGGAGACCTTCGGCGGCAGCAGGAGGTTCTCCTCCACGCTCAGGTTGGCGAAGATGCCGCGGTCGTCCTGCACCCAGCCGAGCCCGGCGCGCGCCCGCTTGTGCGCGGGCAGCGAGGTGATCTCGCGGCCGTCGAGCCGGATCGATCCGGTCAGGTGCTTGTGGAGGCCCATCAGGCAGCGGACGAGCGTGGTCTTGCCGGCGCCGTTGCGGCCGACGAGGGTGACCACCTCGCCCTCGGCCACGCTCAGGGTGGCCTCGCGCAGGGCCTGGGCCTCGCCGTACCAGGCGCTCAGGTTCTCGATCTCAAGCACGGTGAGCCTCTCCGAGGTAGGCGGTGATGACCCGCGGATCCGCGCGGACCTCGTCGTAGGGGCCTTCGGCGAGCACCGAGCCCTGCTGCAGGACGGTGACCCGGTCGGCGAGGTGGGCGACGACGTGCATGTTGTGGTCGACGAAGACGACCGTGCGGCCCTCGGCGATGCGCCGGACGAGCTCGATGGTGCGGTCGACGTCCTCGATGCCCATCCCCGCCGTCGGCTCGTCGAGGAGCAGCAGCCGGGGCTCGACAGCGAGGACGAGGGCGAGCTCGAGCGCCCGCTTCTGCCCGTACGCCATCAGCCCGGTCGGCTTGTCGGCCAGCTCGGTCAGGCCGACCTCGGCCAGCAGCCGGTCGACCTCCTCGCGGCGGCGCCCGAGCAGCTTCTCCGAGCGCCAGAACCTCAGCCCCTGGTTGGTCAGCCCCTGGAGCGCGATCTCGACGTGCTCGCGCGGAGTGAGGTTCTCGAAGAGGCTGGTGATCTGGAAGGAGCGGGCCACCCCGTGGCGGGTGATCCGCTCCGGCGCCATCCCGGTGACATCGTCACCGAAGACCGTGATCCGTCCGCCGGTGGGCTTGAGGAAGCCGGTCAGCAGGTTGAAGAGAGTCGTCTTGCCGGCGCCGTTGGGGCCGACGAGCGCGTGTACGGTGCCCTCGGCGACCTCCAGGTCGACGGAGCTGACCGCGCGGAAGCCGCGGAAGTCCTTGGTGAGACCCTCGGTCCGTAGTGCGCACCTCGGGGTCGATGTGGTGCTCGTCACAGGGGCGACGCTAGGGAAGTGGTGAGACGTACGCCATAGGGGTTCGAGACACACTGAGCCCGGTCGTTGTGTGGCTCGCCGCCATGCCGGCTCTCCGGCGCCCGGCTCAGGTCTGGCCACATCTCGCGCACCGGAGTTGTGTGCGGCGGCCACATGGCGCAGGTCACACCGCGTCGCGATCCTTGAGCAATGGCCCCCACCCACGTACGCAGATTCCTGACCGTCGGCTCCGCGCTCGCCCTCGCCGCCGCGGCCCTGGTCGTCGGCCAGGTGCCCGCGAGCGCCGCGCCGTCGACGGGCACCGCCGACTGCTCGTCGCTGGTCGGGCTGAGGATCCCCGCCCACCGCATCGGCCTGCCGACCACCGGTGCCGAGGTCACCGCGACGACGTCGATGCCGGCCTCCGGGACCGGGCCGACCGCGCTCCCGGCGTACTGCCGCGCCGACATCGCGATCCATCCGGTCGACCCGGCCGCGCCGGACATCCGGATGGGCCTGGCCCTGCCCCAGGGGTGGAACGGGAAGACGATGATGTTCGGCGGTGGCGGCTACAACGGCACCGTCCCCAATCTCGCCCAGAACGTGCCCTTCGGGCCGGTCGACCAGCGCACCCCGCTCGGCCGCGGCTATGCCACCTACGCCAGCGACTCCGGCCATCAGGCCGACACCAGCCGCCACCCGATCGCCAGCCTGGACGGCTGGTTCGGCCAGAACGACGAAGCCGTGCGCAACTTCTCCGGTGACGCGCTCAAGAAGGTGCACGACACCGCCACGTACGTGATCTCGAAGGCGTTCGGTCGGGCGCCCGGCACGGCCTACTTCGCCGGCGGCTCGACCGGTGGACGGGAGGCCCTGGCGGTCGCGCAGCGCTGGCCGCGCGACTTCGACGGGGTGATCTCCGCGTACCCCGCCTGGAACGCTGCCACCCTCGACCTCTTCTTCGGCCGGATCACCCACGAGTTCGGCAAGCCCGGAGCGTTCCCGTCGAAGGCGCAGCAGGACCTCGTCGCACAGCGGGTCCTGGCCGCCTGCGACGGCGGCGACGGGGTCACGGACGGGGTGATCTCCGACGAGGCCGGCTGCGACTTCGACCCGGAGACGTTGCTGTGCGGCGAGGGCGAGACGCCGGGGGACACCTGCCTCTCGCGTGAGCAGGTGGATGCGGTGGTAGCGGCCGACAGCAGTTGGCGGCTGCCCTACCGGGTGGCGAGCGGGGAGTGGGGCTATCCCGGGTTCCCGGTGCTGTCCGGGGCACGCATGTCGACGCCGGTCCTCGGCTTCGGCACCGCCGCGCCGGCCGACCCGATGCCGGTGACCGCCGGCTACGGCATGCAGTTCTGGAACCAGTGGGCCAAGTACTTCGTCGCCCGCGACCCACAGATCAGCCCGTTCGCGATCGACCCGGCCGACCCGGGGGAGTGGCAGCGCCGGATCAGCGAACTGACCGCGCTCCAGGACGTCAACGACGCCGACCTGCGCCCGTTCGCCCGGTCCGGCGGCAGGCTGATCCTGGTCCACGGTGCCGCTGACGAGCTGGTCAGCCACCGCTCCACGATCGACTACTACCAGCGCGTCCAGCGGGTGATGGGCAAGCGGGCGACCGACGGGTTCTCCCGGTTCTATCTGGTGCCGGGAGCCAACCACGCCAACTTCGCCCCGGTCGCCTTCTCCGCCTCGTACGACTCGCTCACGGCCCTGGAGAAGTGGGCCGAGCGCGGCGTCGCGCCGGGCGAGAACCAGGTGGTCGCCGACGGAAACGCCGGTGCCGGCCGCACGCGGCCGTTGTGCGAATGGCCGGCCTGGCCTGCGTACGTCGGCGGCCCCGCCTCGGAGGCCACGAGCTTCCGCTGCAGCCGATAGCGGTTGCCCCCCGACCTATCGAGTCCGCCGATCGAGATGGTTTGCTATCCCCTATGTCCATTTGGCGAACAAAGTCCATCGAGCAGTCTCTCGCCGATGCCGACCACCCTGATTTCAAGCTCAAACGGCGGCTCACCTCCGTCGACCTGACCGTCTTCGGGATCGGCGTCATCATCGGAGCGGGTATCTTCACCCTGACGGGTCGGGCCGCGGCCGAGTATGCCGGTCCGGGTGTCGTCTTCTCCTTCGTCATCGCCGCGATCTGCTGCGGCCTGGCGGCGCTGTGCTATGCCGAGTTCGCCTCGACCGTGCCGGTGTCGGGGTCGGCGTACACCTTCTCCTACGCCACCCTCGGCGAGATGCTCGCCTGGATCATCGGCTGGGACCTGATCCTGGAGATGGTGCTCGGCGCGTCCGTGGTCGCGCAGGGCTGGAGCAGCTACCTGGTGACGTTCCTCGAGGAGATCGGCCTCGGCTGGCCCAAGGGCTACGGCCCGGACGCCAACGCCGACTTCGGTCAGCCCAACCTGGCCGCGCTGCTGCTCGTCGTCGTCCTGGTGGGCCTGATCGCGATCGGCATCAAGGAGTCGCTGCGGGTCAACCTCGCGCTCGTCGCGGTCAAGCTCTTCATCGTCCTGTTCGTCATCGTCGCCGGCATGTTCTACATCACCGGCTCCAACTACGACCCGTTCATCCCCGAGCGCGCGGGTTCGGTCAGTGGTGAAGGCATCCACCAGCCGCTGATCCAGTGGGCCTTCGGCCTCGAGCCGCAGACCTTCGGTGTCCTCGGCATCATCTCGGCGGCGTCGGTCGTTTTCTTCGCCTACATCGGCTTCGACGTGGTCGCCACGACCGCGGAGGAGGCCAACAACCCGCAGCGTGACCTGCCCCGCGGCATCATCGGCTCGCTGGTGATCTGCACGATCCTCTACGTCGCCGTCGCCCTGGTCATCACCGGCATGGTGAAGTACGACCAGATCGATTCCGAGGCCGCGCTCGCCACCGCGTTCCGAGACGTCGGCCGCGGCGGCTTCGCGACCTTGATCTCGGCGGGCGCCGTCGCCGGTCTGACCACCGTCGTGATGACGCTGATGATCGGCGCCATCCGGGTCATCTTCGCGATGAGCCGCGACGGTCTGTTCCCGGTGAGGTTCGCCCACGTCAACCCGAAGACCGGCACCCCGGTCCGGATCACCCTCACCGTCGGTGTCTTCGTCGCGATCGTGGCCACCTTCACCCCGATCGGCAAGCTGGAGGAGATGGTCAACATCGGCACCCTGACCGCGTTCGCGCTGGTCTCGATCGCCGTGCCGATCCTGCGCAAGCGTCGCCCGGACCTGCCGCGCTCCTTCAAGGTGCCGTTCAGTCCGGTGCTGCCGATCGTGGCGGCGCTGATCTGCATCTACCTGACCCTCAACCTGAGCGTCGAGACCTGGCTGCGGTTCCTGGTGTGGATGGCGATCGGCTTCGCCATCTACTTCCTCTACGGCTACCGCAACGCGCGGGTCGGCAAGGGCGGGAACGACGACGTCGTCGAGCCGCTGCAAATGTGAGGATTTCGTAGACGAGAAGGGGCGCGTGGCCGGGATGGCCGCGCGCCCCTTTCTCATCTGGACGTCATCTGACGGCGTCGACCAGACGGTCGCCGAGGTCGGAGCGGAGATACAGCACCGATCGACCGTGGCGGGCCGAGGTCAGCAGCCCTGCCGCGCGCATCGCGCGTAGGTGCTGGTTGACGGCCGTGGGGGTGACCCCGAGGCGTACGGCCAGCTCGGTCGACGAGGCCGGAGCCGCCAGCAGCGTGAGGAGCCCGGAGCGGGTCTCGCCGATGAGGTCGCTCAGCGCCCGCGGCGCCTGCGGCCGGTCGCTGGTCCACAGCGTGCCGAGCCCGCGCGCCGGGTAGAACATGACCGGCGGCTCCTCGGGCGAGATCGGCGTCGACGGATTGCGGGTGAACAGGGTCGGCACCACGGTGAGCCCGACTCCCGCGGTCGTACGCCGATAGTCGACCTTCGACGTGGTGAGCCGGATCGCGAGGACGTCGTCGGCGAGGGTGACTCGCGGCGAGATGTCGGCGAACATCGACGCCATGCCGGAGTGGACGATCGTCCGGCCGCGATGGACGATGTCGGCCTCCAGCACCGCTCGCATCCGCTGCCAGTGCGGTTCGAAGCAGGCGTCCCAGTAGCCGCGGAGTGCGGTGAGGACGCGGCGCAGCACCACCTGCGGAGGCCCGTTCAGGACCGGCGGCGGGCCGCCCTCGAAGTGGACCGCGGCGAGGTCGGCGCGTACGCGCTGCGGCGAGGTCGCCGCGATCACCTCGAGCTCGTCCTCGAGCCGGGCGAGCGGGGTGCGCGGGCGCGGGTTGAGGAAGTCCGGTGTCCAGAGTCGGTCGTTGGTCAGCGCCAGCAGGGTCTCGCGATCCAGGTCGGCGGTGCCGACACCGCGGAGCCAGGGCAGGTGGAGCGGGAACCTGCCGGGGTCGCGCAGCGCCCGCAACGAGAGGGTGAGCTCGTTGAGCGGCGAGATGGCGAACCGGACTTCGCTCAGGTCGGGGCCGGCCAGCTCGTACCTGATCATGAAGCAATACGCTACATCGTTAGCGCGCGCAGTCGTGGGGTGCGACAACTGGACCCGTGATCCGACCTCCCAGCGACCCGGTCGAGCGCCCGCTCGTCGGCGTCATCGCCGCCCTCTCCCTCGCCCGTGGCATGTTCTTCGCGGTCAGCGCGCTCTACTTCACCCGCACGGTCGGACTCTCGGCGGTGACCGTCGGCATCGGCCTGACCATCGCCGGGGGAGTCGGCGTCGTGGCGACGTACGCCGGTGGGCGGCTCAGCGACAGGTGGGGCGCCGACCGGGTGCAGCTGTGGGCGATGACGAGCTACGGCATCGCCCTGCTCGCCTACGCGCTGGCCCGGGACGTGGCCGCGTTCGTGCTGGTCGCGACCTGGGTCTCGGCGTCGCGAGGCTTCCAGTCGAGCGCGCAGTCGACGCTGATCGCGCGCTGGTTCGACGGCCCCGACCGGGTTGCCGTACGCGCCCGGCTGCGCGTGGTCATGAACGTGATGATCGGCGCGGGCACCCTGCTCGCCGCACTGGCGCTAGCGGTCGACACCGGGACCGCCTACCGCACCACGATGGTGCTCGTCGGGGTGCTCACCACGCTCGCGGCCGTGCCGCTCATCGGGCTCAGGCGCCGGGTCGCCGGGCTGGCCGAGACGATGGACGCCGGCTCCGGTCCGACGGCGGCCACGGGACCCTCACCGCTGCGCGACCGCACCTATGTGACCGCGACCGTGCTCAGCGGCGTGATGGCGATCCACTTCGGGTTGACCTCGATCGGGGTGCCGCTGTGGGTGGCCGACCACACCGACGCGCCGACGGTCCTGGTCTCGCTCCTCCTGGTGGTGAACACCGTCTACGTCGCGCTCTTCCAGGTGCGGGCCTCGCGTGGCACTCACGACATCGCCACGGCGGGTCGGGCCGTGCGGGGTGCCGGGTTCCTGCTGCTCGCCGCCTGCCTGCTCTTCGCGGGGGCGGGCTATGCGGGCCCGGTGTTCGCCACATGCCTGTTGCTGCTCGCCGCGCTGGCCGCCTCGGCAGCCGAGACGCGCGGCGAGGCGGGCAGCTGGGGGCTGGCCTTCGAGCTCGCCGACCAGCAGCGGGCCGGTGCCTACCAGGGCGTCAGCCAGATGGGCTACGCGCTGGCGCACATGCTCGCGCCTCTGGTGGTGACCGCCACCGCGATCGACCACGGCACCGGTGGCTGGATGGTGCTGGGCGCGCTCTTCGCCGTCACCGGCATCCTCACCGCGGTGCTCGCCCGGCACGCGGCCACGGCACGCGACCAGGCTCAGGCTCAGCGCAGCGAGTACGTCGCCAGCGAGACGCCGGTGTAGTGCACGATGAACGCGAGGATCGTGAAGGTGTGGAAGACCTCGTGGAAGCCGAACCACTGCGGCCACGGGTTGGGCCGCTTGAAGCCGTAGATGACGCCGCCGGCGGTGTAGAGCGCGCCGCCGACACAGATCAGCGTGAAGGTGGCGATCCCGATGCCGACACCGAGCGCGACCGCGCCGGAGAAGAAGGACGGGATGAAGAAGATCGCCGCCCAGCCGAGCGCGATGTAGTTCGGGACGTACAGCCAGCGCGGCGCCTCGGGCCAGAACACCCGGAAGAAGACGCCCAGGATGGCACCGGTCCAGACCACCGAGAGCAGCACGACCTGGGTGACGCCGTCGAGGAGCAGCAGCGAGAAGGGGGTGTAGGAGCCCGCGATCATCAGCATGATGTTGGCGTGGTCCCAGCGCTTCAGGATGGTGTGGGAGCGTGGGCTCCACTTACCCATCGCGTTGCCGCGGTGGTAGACCGCGGAGACTGTGAAGAGCAGCAGCGCGGCCATCGTGAACACCGCCGCGCCCAGCCGTGGCGCACCCGCGGGGGCCAGGACGATCAGGACGATCCCGGCAGCCAGCGTGAGCGGGGCGCTGGCCAGGTGGATCCAGCCGCGCAGCTTTGGCAGGGCCTCGTGAACGGTCGAGGAGACCGAGTCGGTGATCGTTCCGACCTTGAGGCGCATCGCGTCCGTCATCTCGCTCATAAGGGCCAAGGCTATCGGTCCACCCTGAAGATCGGGTGAACCCCGTCCCGCTGGGAGATGTGGGCGCGGCGCCGATACCCTTCTGCACGTGGCAGACTGGAAGGAAGGCGTACGTCGGGTTCTCTACCCAGCCTACGAGGCGCGGATGCTCCGCAAGCTCGATGCCTCCAAGCTGCCCAAGCACGTCGGGGTGATGCTCGACGGCAACCGTCGTTGGGCCAAGGAGGTCGGCCAGTCGACCGCCCACGGCCACCGTGCCGGCGCGGCCAACATCGAGCCGCTGCTCACCTGGTGCGACGAGATCGGCATCGAGGTGGTCACCCTGTGGCTGCTCTCCACCGACAATCTCAACCGCCCAGCCGACGAGCTGGCACCGCTTCTCGAGATCATCGCCGACGCGGTCGACTCGCTGGCAGACGTACGCCGCTGGCGGCTGCACCCGGTCGGCGCACTCGATCTCCTGCCCGACTGGCTGTCCCAGCGCCTCAAGGCCGCCGAGGAGGCGACCCGGGACGTCGACGGGATGCTGGTCAACGTCGCCGTCGGCTACGGCGGCCGCCGCGAGATCGCCGATGCCGTACGCGCCCTGCTCAACGAGCACGCCATCCGCGGCACGTCGCTGGAGGAGCTCGCCCAGATCATCGACGTCGAGCACATCGCCGACCACCTCTACACCAAGGGCCAGCCCGATCCCGACCTGGTGATCCGTACGTCCGGGGAGCAGCGCCTGGGCGGTTTCCTGCTGTGGCAGAGCGCGAAGTCGGAGTTCTATTTCTGCGAGGCCTACTGGCCCGACTTCCGGCGCACCGACTTCCTGCGGGCCCTGCGCGCCTACGCCCACCGCGAGCGTCGCCTCGGAAGGTGACCGCTGGCCGGAACATTCGGTCGTGTCACCAGGAGTTCACAAAGAAAAATCGTTCGTGTTGCCACAGACCGTTGGTCCGGCGTCGTAGCGTTGTACCAACGGCGGGGAACAAATTCCCGTCGCACCTGGAGGCCCGTTACGTGAGTAGTCACGAACCGAACCTGCGTCAGGATCTCATCGATCCCGACGGGTGTGAGGCGGTCGGCACCCCGACTGACGGTCCACCGTCCGGTCCATCTGATTAACGATGAAATGGCCGGACTCATGGGTGTATGAGCCGGTCGCGAGAGGTGATCCGCGTGGCCAACCGAACCACGAACGAGCATGTCACCGAGGCCGATACGTCGGCCGCTCCGACACCGGCGTCGGATGCCCCAGAATCGGACACAGCCCCGGAGAGCGAGTCGCCTTCTGTGCGCACGTTCGTTCTCGACACCAGCGTCCTGCTCTCGGACCCGAAGGCCATGACGCGCTTCGCCGAGCACCAGGTCGTCCTCCCGGTGGTCGTCATCACCGAGCTGGAGGGGAAGCGACACCACCCGGAGCTGGGCTACTTCGCCCGCTCCGCGCTCCGGCAGCTGGACGGGCTGCGGGTCACCCACGGACGCCTCGACACGGCGGTCCCGGTCGGCGAGGAGGGCGGCACGATCCGTGTCGAGCTCAACCACACCGACCCGTCCTCGCTGCCGAGCGGATTCCGGCTCGGGGACAACGACACCCGGATCCTCGCGGTCGCGCGCAACCTGCAGGGCGACGGGCTCGACGTCACCCTGGTCTCCAAGGACCTGCCGATGCGGATCAAGGCGTCCGCGGTCGGGCTGAAGGCCGAGGACTACCGCGGTGAGCGGATCAACGACTCCGACCCGGGCTACTCCGGGATGGCCGAGCTGGACGTCGCCTCCGCGTCCCTCGACGAGCTCTACGACGACGGCGTCCTCGAGCTCGACGCGGCCCGCGACCTGCCCTGCCACACGGGTCTGGTGCTGATGTCGGACCGCGGCACCGCGCTGGGTCGGGTCGGACCGGACAAGCAGGTGCACCTCGTCCGCGGGGACCGGGAGGTCTTCGGGATCCACGGCCGCTCCGCTGAGCAGCGGATCGCGCTGGAGATGCTGCTCGACCCCGAGGTCGGCATCGTCTCCCTCGGTGGCCGGGCCGGCACCGGGAAGTCCGCGCTCGCGCTGTGCGCCGGGCTGGAGGCGGTCATGGAGCGCAACCAGCACAAGAAGGTGCTGATCTTCCGCCCGCTCTTCGCCGTCGGCGGCCAGGAGCTCGGCTACCTCCCCGGCACCGAGGGCGAGAAGATGTCGCCGTGGGGCCAGGCGGTCTTCGACACGCTCTCCGCGGTCACCACGCAGGACGTGATCGACGAGATCATCGACCGGGGCATGCTGGAGGTGCTGCCGCTGACCCACATCCGGGGCCGGTCGCTGCACGACTCGTTCGTGATCGTCGACGAGGCGCAGTCGCTGGAGCGCAACGTGCTCCTGACGGTGCTCTCCCGCATCGGCGCCAACTCGAAGGTCGTGCTCACCCACGACGTCGCCCAGCGCGACAACCTCCGGGTCGGACGCCACGACGGCGTGGTCGCGGTGATCGAGAAGCTGAAGGGCCACCCGCTCTTCTCCCACGTCACCCTGACCCGCTCCGAGCGCTCGCCGATCGCCGCGCTCGTCACCGAGATGCTGGAGAACGTCGTCCCGTAATCATTGTCACGTCAACGGCCCCGGACCTGTAAGGTCTGGGGCCGTTGTGATTTCTGTGACTCATGTTACGGAAGTGATGCTCAGGACGGTCATTTCTGACCTACAAACGGTGCGTCCGGTTTGATACGAGGTTGGTGCTCATGCATTGTTTGCGGGTCTGTAATGCCTCAGCCCCCGAATGAGAGCCCGTGACCAAGCCTGTTCATCGTGCCCCGCGACATCGCGGTGCGCCAGCGAATCCGCTTGTCGACGTTCCGCACAAGGCTGCGCGTACGACCGCCAAGACAACCCTCCTCCTCTCCGTCCTCGCCCTCGGCGGGACCGGCGCCGCAGTCGCAGGCGGGGTGGCCTACACCGGCCCCGCCACCGACGACCCGACGCTCAGCGCGGGTGAGTCGGCAGCCGCCGACATCCCCGAGCTCACCGACGCCCAGCGCGCCGCGATCGAGGCCGAGTCCGCCGCCCGCGGCAACGAGACCTCCCTGTCGCGTTCGGCCGGTGACCGCCGCGAGGTCGCCGACCCCGGCAAGCAGGCCGCCCTGTCGGCCGGCAACGAAGTCCGGGCCATCGCCGGCGTCGAAGAGATCGAGATCGATCTCCGCAACCCCAAGGACATCGCCAAGTCGATGCTCGGCGACTTCGGCTGGGGGATGGACCAGTTCTCCTGCCTCGAGCCGCTCTGGGAGAAGGAGTCGGGCTGGAACCCGACCGCCGCCAACCCCTCCTCCAGCGCCTACGGCATCCCGCAGGCCCTCCCCGGCTCCAAGATGGCCTCCGCCGGCGACGACTGGGAGACCAACCCCGCCACCCAGATCGAGTGGGGCCTCGGCTACATCAACGACCGCTACGGCTCCCCCTGCGGCGCCTGGAGCCACTCCCAGTCCGTCGGCTGGTACTAGGCCGAATCTGTCGGCCAGGCGGCCGAGTCGGCTCGTCCTGACGTGAAATCTCGCCGAGTCGGCGCGTGAGAACGCGCCGACTCGGCGATGTTTTTGGTCAGGATGAGCCGACTCGGCGGTTCAGGGGTGGGTCATCGACTCGACGTCGAGGGCTTGATCCAGCTGGGCCTCGGTGAGGGTGCCGTCGGCGACGTAGCCGAGCTTGATGACGGTGTCCTTGATCGTGGCACCCTCGGCGAGGGCCTGCTTGGCGACCTTGGCAGCGGCCTCGTAGCCGATGTACTTGTTGAGCGGGGTGACGATCGAGGGGGAGGACTCGGCGTAGGCGCGCAGGCGCTCGGGGACGGGGACGATCCCGTCGACGGTGCGCTCGGCCAGCACGGTCATCGAGGTGGAGAGCAGGCGGATCGACTCCAGGATGTTGCGGGCCATCACCGGCATCGCGACGTTGAGCTCGAAGGCGCCCGAGGCACCTGCGGCGGTCACCGCGGCGTCGTTGCCGATCACCTGGAAGGCGACCATCAAGGTGGCCTCCGGCACGACCGGGTTGACCTTGCCGGGCATGATCGAGGAGCCCGGCTGGAGGTCGGGCAGGTGGATCTCGGCCAGGCCGGTGGTGGGGCCGGACGACATCCAGCGCAGGTCGTTGTTGATCTTGATCAGGCCGACCGCGAGCGTCTTCAGGACGCCGGAGAGCTCGACGAGCGAGTCGCGGGTGCCCTGGGCCTCGAAGTGGTTGCGGGCTTCGGTGAACGGCTGGCCGGTGCGGCCTGCGAGCTCGGCGATCACGGCCTGCGGGAAACCGGCGGGCGTGTTGATGCCGGTCCCGACCGCGGTGCCGCCCAGCGCCAGCTCGCGCACCCTCGGGAGCGCCGACTCGAGCCGCTCGGCCGCGTAGCGGACGGTGGCTGCGTACCCTCCGAACTCCTGGCCGAGGGTGACCGGCGTGGCGTCCATCAGGTGCGTACGTCCCGACTTCACCAGCCCGGAGAACTCCTCGGCCTTCGCCTCGAGCGACCCGGCCAGCACGTCGATCGCGGGCAGCAGCTGCTCGGTGACGGCGACGGCGGCCGCGACGTGGATCGCTGTCGGGAAGGTGTCGTTGGAGGACTGGGAGGCGTTGACGTGGTCGTTGGGATGTACGTCCCGGCCCGTCCGAGCCGCCAGCGACGCGATCACCTCGTTGGCGTTCATGTTGGAGGAGGTGCCGGAGCCGGTCTGGAAGACGTCGATCGGGAACGCGTCGTCGTGGCGGCCCTCGGAGACCTCGCCCGCAGCCGCGATGATCGCCTCGGCCTTGTCGCCGGGCAGGACGCCGAGATCGAAGTTGGCCTTGGCGGCGGCCGCCTTCACATGACCGATCGCGTGGATCAGCGCCGGCTCGATGGGCGTGCCCGAGATGGGGAAGTTCTCCACGGCCCGCTGGGTCTGGGCGCGCCACAGCGCATCCTTCGGGACCCGGACCTCTCCCATGGAGTCGTGCTCGATGCGAAAGCTCATGTCGTCCATGTCTGATTCAACCTTTGACTAGTTGGTGCCATTCCCTCGCGAGGCCCCGGCGGCAGAGAGCCGGCCCACATAGAGCCAGTAGGTCTCGGAGTGCCCCTGCAGGTCGACCGGGTAGGAGAGCGCCTCGGCCTCGTCGAAGACCTGCGCCATCACCTCCAGCAGCGCCGGAGCCTTCGCCGCCGACCACACCACCACGGTGCCACCCGCGGCCGTCGCCCGCCGCGCATCCGCCAGCGCGGGCGCCTCGTAGAGCGCTCCATTGGCGTCGTGGACCAGGTAGCCGGGGCCGTTGTCGACGTCCAGCAGCACGACGTCGTACGCCTCGGGCCGGCTCTCCCGCAGGACCACGGCCACGTCGGCCACCTCGATGTGGACGCGCTCGTCCCTGAGCAGGTCGGGGCCGTGGGGGATCCGGCCGGTCCGCATCCACTCGACCAGGCGCGGCTCGATCTCGACGACCGTGACCGCCTCGACCCGTGGATCGGTCAGCACGGCCTCGAGGGTGAAGCCGAGCCCGAGGCCGCCGATGAGCACGTGTCTCGGCGCCGGGTGCAGCTCGAGGGCGTGCGTGGCCAGCGCCTTCTCCGTCGAGGTCTCCTGGGTGTCCATCACGAAGATCCCGTTGGCCCGCAGCTCCAGGTGGCCGTCCGCTCGATGCCGTAGCGCCAGCCCACCGTCGACGATCACCGATTCAGTCCCACTCACGGTTCCATTGTGTCCGATGTGGGTACCGGGCCCGTCATGAGCGATGACGACACCCAGTTCCCAGCCCAGCAGCAGGAACCTCCCGGGCTCACCGGCGAGATGGACCCGCTGCCCGACCACGGCGAGTCCAGCTACCAGGGCCACGGCCGCCTCGATGGCAAGGTCGCGCTCATCACCGGTGCCGACTCCGGCATCGGCCGCGCGGTCGCCATCGCGTACGCCCGTGAGGGGGCCGACGTGGCCTTCACCTACCTCCCGGAGGAGGAGCCGGACGCCCAGGAGACCTCGAAGCTGGTCGAGGAGGCCGGACGTACGCCGCTGGCCATCCCGATCGACCTGCGCGAGCGTGAGGCGTGCGACGAGGTCGTCGAACGCACCGTGCAGGAGCTCGGCGGCCTCGACATCCTGGTCAACAACGCCGGCTACCAGTTCGCCCGCGACAAGGGTCTGACGGACATGGACGACGAGCGGATCGACCGGACGTTCAAGACGAACCTGTACGCCCTCCTCTGGCTGACCCGCGCAGCCGTCCCGCACCTGCGGAAGAGCAACGGCTGCGTCATCAACAACGCCTCGATCCAGGCGTACGAACCTTCGACCAGCCTGCTCGACTACGCCGCGACGAAGGCGGCCATCAACAACTTCACCGTCAACCTCGCCGCCGAGCTCGGGCCCGACGGGGTCCGGGTGAACGCGGTGGCTCCGGGGCCGATCTGGACCCCGCTGCAGCCGGCGACGCAGGCGCCGGAGAAGGTTCAGAAGTTCGGGGCGAACACGCCGCTGGGGCGCGCCGGTCAGCCGGCCGAGGTCGCGCCCGCGTTCGTGTTCCTGGCCTCTCCGGCCGAGGCGTCCTACGTCTCTGGCACCGTTCTCGGGGTGACTGGGGGACGGCCGGTGTTCTGATGGCCGCGAGCAGCATTCACCCCGGTGAGATCGAGGGCGGTGGTCCGGACGAGGACCCGGCCGAGCGGATCACCCGGAACTGGAACGAGCTCCTCCAAGAGCTGCGGGTGCTGCAGACCGGCGTGCAGATCCTGACCGGTTTCCTGCTGACCGTCCCGTTCTCGCCTCGCTTCCCGGACCTGGCCGACCACCAGCAGACGATCTACCTCGTGGTGCTGGTCGGCTCGGTCATCACCACATCCCTCATCATCGCCCCCGTCTCCTTCCACCGGATCCTGTTCAGGCGCCGCCAGCGGCCGTGGCTGGTCATTGCCTCGCACGCCTGTGCCCGGGCCGGACTGGCGGGCTTCGCGATCACCTCGGCGCTGGTCGTGCTGCTCGTCTTCGACGTCGTCCTCTCCTTCGGCGCCGGGGTCGTCGCGGCCATCGGCGTGCTGGTCCTGTTCGTCTCGCTGTGGGCGGGACTGCCGCTGCTCAACGGGCGAAATAACTCGCACTGACCCCATGTGATGACCACCACACCGGGAGTACCCTGGTGAACAAACGAGTCTGGTGGGCTTATGTGGTCGTTCTTCTGGATCCTCGTCGCGGTACTGCTCGGAATTGCCGAGGCGTTCACGATGACGCTGGCGTTCGCTTTCGTCGCCGGCGGGGCGCTCCTTGCCGCGGGCAGCGCCGCCTTGGGCGCGCCCGTGCTGGTGCAGATGCTGGTCTTCGCGCTCGCGGGTGGCGGCAGCGTGCTGCTGGTGCGGCCGATCGCACGCCGTCACATGGCCCTGCCACCGCCGGTGCGTGATGGCACCGACGCGCTGGTCGGCCGTCAGGCGGTCGTCCTTGCGGAGGTGAGCTACGCGCACGGGCTGGTCCGGCTCGCGGGCGAGGAATGGACCGCCCGCCCCTACGACGAGGACCTGGTCATCCCGGTCGGATGCCGGGTCGACGTGCTCGAGATCGAAGGCGCGACGGCGCTCGTGCATCCGCGCGACCCGCTTTCGCTGTCCCCTTAGAGGAGGGCGTACGAGATGGAACTTCTGCTGATCGTTCTGGTCATGGTCGCGCTTGTGGTGGGGGCGGTCGCCTCGACGGTGCGGATCGTGCCGCAGGCCCGGCGCTACAACATCGAGCGCTTCGGGCGCTACCGGATCACGCTCCAGCCAGGGCTGAACTTCGTGATCCCGCTCGTGGACCGGGTCAACACCAAGCTGGACGTACGCGAGACCGTCTACTCCTCCAACCCGCGTCCGGTGATCACCGAGGACAACCTGGTGGTCAACATCGACACGGTGCTCTACTACCAGATCACCGACCCGCGGGCGGCCGCCTACGAGGTCGCGAACTACCTGCAGGCGATCGACCAGCTCACCGTCACCACGCTGCGAAACCTGATCGGCTCGATGGACCTGGAGCGCACCCTGACCTCGCGCGAGACGATCAACGCGCGGCTGCGTGAGGTGCTCGACGACGCCACCGGGAAATGGGGGATCCGGGTCAACCGGGTCGAGATCAAGGCGATCGACCCGCCGGCCTCGATCAAGGAGGCGATGGAGAAGCAGATGCGCGCCGAGCGGGACAAGCGCGCCGCCATCCTGCACGCGGAGGGCAAGCGGGCTTCGCTGATCCTCGAGGCCGAGGGCACCCGGCAGAAGTCCATCCTGGAGGCGGAGGGCAACCAGCAGGCCCGGATCCTCGAGGCCGAGGGTGAGGCCACGGCGTTGGAGCGGGTCTTCCAGGCGGTCCACGCCAACGACGCCGACCCCAAGGTCCTGGCCTACAAGTACCTCGAGATGCTGCCTTCGCTCGCGTCGCACGGCAACTCGTTCTGGGTCATCCCCGGCGAGCTCACCGAGGCGATGCGTACGGTCACCGGCGCCTTCGCCGACAACGCCTCCTCTATGCAGTCGGCGAAGGGGTCGGACAACGGCCACGACGCAGGACGTACGCCGCCGGTTCCCTCGCCTCGCGAGGCGATCGAGCAGGCGGAGCACGAGGCGGCCAAGGCGGTCGAGGCGGCCCACGAGGAGTCGGCCCGGGCGGACCGCATCATCGGGTGACGCCGCGGAGGTCGCAGAAACCCGTTTCCTGAGGGCACTCGGTCGCTGACAAGATGGCCGGGTGCCGCTGCCCACCCCGACGCTGACGACCGAGCGGTTGCGGCTGCGGCCGTTCGCCGCCGCCGATGCCGAGCCGCTGTTCGCCCTCCAGAGCGACGCGTACGTCCTGCGCTACTGGGACTCGCCGCCCTGGACCGAGCGGGCGCGTGCCGAGCAGTTCATCGCCCGAAGCCATGCGATGGCCGAGGAGGGGAGCGGGGCGCGGCTGGTCATCGAGCGCGACTCCGCCTTCGCCGGCTGGTGCACCCTGAACTCCTGGAATCCCGACTTCCGCAGCGCCTCCCTGGGCTACTGCCTCGCCAGGGCAGGGTGGGGTCAGGGCATCGCGACCGAGGCCGCGGGCGCGCTCCTGGACTGGGCCTTCGACACCCTGGACCTGAACCGGGTCCAGGCCGAGGCCGACACCCGCAACGCCGCCTCCGCCCGGGTGCTGGAGAAGCTCGGCTTCACGCTGGAGGGGACGCTGCGCGAGGACTGCGTGGTGAACGGCGACGTCTCGGACTCGTGGGTGTTCGGGCTGCTGCGCCAGGAGTGGTTCTCCCGGTAACGGGGTACCGCACAGGACATGAGCCAGCAACCGTTACCAGCAGAGGGCCCCGACGATCCCGAGTACACCGAGGAGACGGGGACGGACGAGGAGGGCGGCCAGGTCTCCGCGGCCGAGAACCTCGAAGGCGAGGGTGGCACTCCGATCGCGCCGTCCGACGCGACTGCCGGCTACCCCGACTCCGAGTCCGGCAGCCCGGACACGCATGGGTCCGGGCCCGGTGAGGCGCCGCCCGAGAACCGGCGCGACAACGACGTCTAGGGACTCTGCGTACGTCCAGGGACCATCAGGTGCGTACGCGGCGCCCGGCAGGATCAGCCGAAGAGGTCACCCAACCAGGACTCGCGGTGGTGACCGCGGCGGTTGTCGTGGCGGCGGTCGTCATCGTCATAGTCGCGCCGCTCGTACTCCCGCTTCTCATAGCGTCGCTCGTCGCGCTTCTGCTCCTGGCGGGGCTGCTGGTAGCTGCCGGGCTGCGGGGCACCGACGGACCGCTCGATGATCTTGTCGATCTCGCCGCGGTCCAGCCACACACCACGGCACTGCGGGCAGTAGTCGATCTCGATGCCTTGGCGCTCGCTCATCACCAGGGTGGCACCGTCGATGGGGCACTGCATGGGGGTCTCCTCGTCCTCGGGGATCGGCGCCCATCAACCTAGCCGGTCGCCCCGCATCGCTGGGGCTCGACGTCGGCGGAGGTCCGGTCTTCGCCTGCTCCGGAAGGAACGGGATCAGTCGCCGAGACGCTTGAACGGCTCGATGGCGAAGACGACGTCGACGGCGACGTCGAAGTAGGCGGCGATCCGCAGAGCAAGATGCAACGAGGGGCTGTATTCGCCCCGCTCCAGGTAGCCCACGGTCTGGTAGTGGACGCCGAGGGCGTCGGCGAGCTCCCGGCGCGAGATGCCGCGCTCGGCGCGTAGCATCGCGATCCGGTTGTAGACGGTGTCCGATTCGTTGGCCACAGGTCAGTAGCCCCTGGACATGACCTTGTCGCGCGCCGCCGCGATCGCGGAGCCGGTCTGGCGGCGAGCCATCCGGCGGAGCACGATCGGTGCCAGCACGAGTCCGATGACGGCCCAGACGCCGAGGACGGCGAACATCTCGACCGTACGCCAGGAGTCTCCGATCTCCGCGGCCTCCGCCCCGGCAGGCATCATCGCGGACCGCGTGCCGAGCCCGAGCCAGTAGAAGGGGAAGATCTGCCCGACCCACTGCAGCCAGGTGGGCATCGCGGTGATCGGGTAGAAGATGCCGGAGATCGCGATCAACAGCATCGAGGCCAGCATGATCAGCATCGACTGGGCGCTCGACTTGAAGATCGAGCCGAGCGCCGACCCGATCGGAACGGTCGCGACCATGCCGACGACGAAGATGACCGGGAGCAGCAGCGCCGTGCGGCCGTCGATCCGGAGGTCGCCGATCACCGTCATCGCGGGAATCGCGAGCAGCACCAGGCTGGCCAGCGTGGTCAGCCCGAAGAACCAGATCTTGCCGATCAGATAGCCGAGCATCCCGTCGGGCGTCGCTTTGGCCCGCAGCAGCGTGCCGTCCTCACGGTCGGTGGCGATCTGCATCGCCGGGCCCGCGAGGCCGCCGAAGGCGATCGACATCCCGATCAGGCTCGGCAGCACCATCGCACCCAGGGCGAGGTCGGTGCCGGGCACGGTGTTGCCGCGCATGAAAAGCAGCGTCACCGTGAAGCTGACCGGGAACAGGAGCATCCAGAAGATGTCCCCGACGTCGGTCAGCGAGTACTTGGTCTCCAGCCAGCCGCGGTGCAGCCCGGCGCGTACGGCGACGCCGCGCGTGCCTGTGGTCCCGGTGGTGATCATGAGAGCGCCTCCAGCTTCTCGTGGTCATCGGCCCGGCCGCTCTCGACCCGCTGGACGAGCGCGAGGTAGGTGTCCTCGAGATTGGCCCGTTTCACCTCGAGCTCGGTCACGTCGGGCTCGGTCGCGAGCAGGCGGCGTACGAACTCGGTCGGGTCGCGGTCCTCGACCGCGTGCACGTGCCGGTCGCCTCCGGCGGTCCAGCGGACCTCCGCCTTGGTCGCGAGGTCGAGGGCCAGCTTGTCGGGACTGCCGTCGGCGATGATCGTGCCGCGGTCGAGCACGAGGATCCGGTCGGCGAGCTTCTCCGCCTCGGCCAGGTCGTGGGTGGTCAGCAGCACGGTCGTGTTCTCGAAGTCGGAGAGCCGGTGCACAAGTTCGTGGAACTCTCGTCGCGCGTGCGGGTCGAAGCCGGCCGTCGGCTCGTCGAGGAACACCAGCTCGGGACGGCCGACGATGCCGATCGCGACGTCGACCCGGCGGCGCTGGCCGCCGGAGAGCCGCATCACCCTCTGGTCTGCGTGGGCGGTGAGGCCGACGACGGCGAGCAGTTCGTCGACGTCCCACGGGCGAGGGACCTCAGCGGTGGCGTACGGCGCGTAGAACCGCGCGTGGTAGTCGAGCAGGTCGCGCACCCGCCAGCGGCTGTGGTCCCGCCATGACTGGAGCACCACGCCGACCCGCGCACGCCACCGCTCGTCGCCCCGTGCCGGGTCGGAGCCCAGCACCGAGACGTCGCCCGAGGCCGGCATCCGGAATCCTTCGAGGACCTCGATGGTCGTGGTCTTGCCGGCGCCGTTGGGGCCGAGCAGGGCGACGACCTCGCCGCGACGGGCGGAGAAGGTCACGCCCTTGAGCACCTCGTTGCTGCCGTAGCGCACCCGCAGGTCGCGTACGTCGAGCGCGAGGTCGGTGAGCGCTGTTGTGCTCTCGCTATCGTGCATAGCAGGAATACTACGACCGATAGACGAAGTGCGACAGCGAATTGGGTGGGCGCCCGCTCAGCGCTCCTTGGAGCGCACCCGGATCCCGGTCAGCGGCACCGTGGTGGTGCCGGAGGGGTCGGTGAAGAAGTCGTTGCCCTCGCCGTCGACGACGATGAAGGCCGGGAAGTTCTCGACCTCGATCTTCCAGACCGCCTCCATGCCGAGCTCGGGGTACTCGAGCACCTCGACCGACTTGATGCAGTCCTGAGCCAGCCGCGCGGCGGGACCGCCGATGGAGCCGAGGTAGAAGCCGCCGTAGGTCCCGCAGGCCTCGGCGACGACCTTGGAGCGGTTGCCCTTGGCCAGCATGACCATCGAGCCGCCGGCAGCCTGGAACTGCTCGACATAGGAGTCCATCCGGCCGGCGGTGGTCGGCCCGAAGGATCCGCTCGCCATGCCCTCGGGCGTCTTGGCGGGCCCGGCGTAGTAGACCGGGTGGTTCTTCAGGTAGTCCGGCATCTCCTCGCCGGCGTCGAGGCGCTCCTTGATCTTGGCGTGCGCGATGTCGCGGGCCACGACCATCGGGCCGGACAGCGACAGGCGGGTCTTGACCGGGTGCTGCGACAGCGTCGCCAGGATCTCCGACATCGGCTGGTTCAGGTCGATGTCCACGACCTCGCCGGCCGAGATCTCCTCGGCCATGCCGGCGTCGGGCATGTACTGCGCCGGGTCGGTCTCGAGCTGCTCGAGGAACACGCCGTCGCGGGTGATCTTGCCCAGCGCCTGGCGGTCGGCGGAGCAGGAGACCGCGATCGCCACGGGGCAGGAGGCGCCGTGGCGGGGGAGCCGGACGACGCGTACGTCATGGCAGAAGTACTTGCCACCGAACTGGGCGCCGATCCCGAAGGACTGGGTGAGCTCGAAGACCTTCTCCTCCAGGTCGGTGTCACGGAAGCCGTGGGCGCTCATCGAGCCCTCGGTCGGGAGGTTGTCGAGGTAGTGGGCACTCGCGTACTTCGCGGTCTTGAGCGCGAACTCCGCCGACGTTCCGCCGATCACGACGGCGAGGTGGTACGGCGGGCAGGCGGCGGTGCCGAGCGAGCGGATCTTCTCGTCGAGGAAGGTCAGGATCCGGTCGGGGTTGAGGATCGCCTTGGTCTCCTGGAACAGGAACGACTTGTTGGCCGAGCCGCCGCCCTTGGCCATGAAGAGGAACTTGTACTCCGGGCCGTTCTCGCCCTCGGTGGTCGAGTAGATCTCGACCTGCGCCGGCAGGTTGGATCCGGTGTTCTTCTCCTCGTACGTGGTCAGCGGCGCGAGCTGGGAGTAGCGCAGGTTGAGCTTGGTGTAGGCGTCGAAGACACCGCGGCTGACGGTCTCGGCGTCGTCGGCGCCGGTCAGCACACCCTCGGACTTCTTGCCCATCACGATCGCGGTGCCGGTGTCCTGGCACATCGGCAGGATGCCGCCGGCGGAGATGTTGACGTTCTTGAGCAGGTCGAGCGCGACGAAGCGGTCGTTCCCGGAGGCCTCGGGGTCGTCGATGATCTTCCGCAGCTGCTTGAGGTGGGCCGGGCGGAGGTACTGGTTGATGTCCTTCATCGCCTCGGCGGTCAGCCGGCGGATCGCCTCGGGGTCGACCTTGAGGAACTTGCGCCCGTCGACCTCGATCTCTTCCACCCCCTCTGACGTGATCAACCGATAAGGAGTCTCGTCATGAGAAGTCGGGAGGAGGTCGGAGTACCGGAACTCAACGTCAGCCACGGAAGTGAATCGTACGCCGCCGGGGATGTCACAGATCGCGCGCGTCCGCCGTCTAGATGTCGAGCGCCCCGGAGAGCGGGGCCGAGAACCAGGAGGAGAAATGACTGCCACCCGCATCGCGCCCGCGGAGATCACCGGCTTCAAGGGGATGCTGATCAAGCGGTTCGCCAAGAAGATGCTCGGTCAGGTGCCGTCCTCGGTCGGCGTCTACTGGCACAACCAGGAGGTGCTGATGGGCATGTCCGGCCTCGGCTCCAAGGTGAAGAAGTGGGACGCCTGCGACGAGCAGCTGAAGTCCTTCGCCCACATGGCCGTCGCCTCGGCCGTGGGGTGCAGCTGGTGCCTGGACTACAACTACTTCGAGGCGCACAACCGCGGTCTCGACATGGACAAGGCCCGGGAGGTGCCGCGCTGGCGTGAGTCCGATGTCTTCACGCCGCTGGAGCGGGACGTGATGGCGTACGCCGAGGCGATGAGCGAGGCGGAGCCGACCGTCACCGACGAGATGGTGTCGGGCCTGGTCGCGCAGCTCGGCGAGGCGGCGGTGATCGAGCTGACCGCGGTCATCGGGTTCGCCAACTTCTCGACCCGCACCAACATCGCCCTGGGTATCGAGTCCGACGGCTTCGCGGAGGCCTGTGAGCTCAAGCCGCTCGCACAGCGCGGAGGTCAGCCGTCCACGATCGGGTGAACCCCTTGCGTCGGGTGCCCACGATTCCGTTACAGTGATCGAGACCCAACCCACACGGGAGTCCGCGGCAGCGGGCTGAGAGGGAGCTGGAGCCGCTCCGACCGTAGTACCTGATCCGGATCATGCCGGCGAAGGAAGTGACCTGACGTGTTGCCTGCTCTCCCGCGGCTCTTCTGCCTCGTGTCCACGACCGACGACCTGACGCTCCTGCCTGCGCTCGCCGCAGCAGGAGTCGACGGCTTCCAGGTACGCGACAAGGGCGCGACCACACGGGAGCTGGTGGTTCTCACCGCGTCCGTCATCGAGCTCGTCGCGGCGTACGAGGCGCGCGTCGTCGTCGACGACCGGCTCGATGTCGCGCTCGCCGCCGGTGCTGACGGCGTCCATCTCGGCGCGTCCGATCTGCCGTTGGCCGACGCCCGGCGGATCGCCGACGCGGTCGCTCCGGGGCTGATCATCGGCGCGACCTGCCGGGACCGGGCCGCGGTCGAGGCGGCTGCCGCCGCGGGCGCGGACTACGCCGGGTTCGGGCCGGTCTTCGCCACCACCTCCAAGGCCGGGCTCCCCGACCCGCTCGGCGTCTCCGCCGTCACCGATGCCGCCGGCGTGCTGCCGCTGATCGCGATCGGCGGGATCTCGGCGGCGTCTGCCGGCCCCGTGCGCGCCGCCGGAGCCCACGGAGTCGCCGTGATCGGCGGACTCTGGCGACAACCCGACCCACTTCAGGCCGCGAAGGAGCTCGTGGAAGCCGTCGGCTGATGCGGGTACGGATCCTCGGTGCCGGGATCGTCGGGCTGTCCGTGGCCGACGAGCTGATCAGGCGCGGGCACGACGTCACCGTGGTCGATCCCGCACCGGGCTCGGGGGCGTCGTACGCCGCGGCCGGCATGCTCAGCCCGGCCGGTGAGGCCTGGTACGGCGAGGAGTCGTTGACCCGCCTGTGCCTGTCGTCGCTGGCACTCTGGCCCGGGTTCGCCGCCAGGCTCGGGGTGCCCGTGCACACCCGCGGGACGCTGCTGGTCGGCCTCGACGCCGGGGACGTCCAGCAGGTCGAGCGGCAGCTCTCGGTGCTCGACCTCGCCGGGGTCTCCTACGAGCGACTCCTACGCCGCGAGCTGCTGGCCCGTGAGCCCGGACTCGGCCGCGTCGCCGGTGGGGCCTTCCTCGCCGAGGACCACTCGGTCGACCCGCGTGCGGTCGTCTGCGCGCTGCTCGAACGGGTCGGGGACCGTGTTGGTTTCGACACGCCTCCGCCTAGCGGCTCCGGCGGCTCAACCGACGAATCCGCTGGTCGAGCCGCGAGCGCCAGCGAGCGTGTCGAGCGTTGTATCGAGCTTGTCGAGATGACCAACACGGTCACCGTCATCGCGACCGGCGCGCAGCTTCCCGATCCGTACTCCTCCCTGATCCGCCCGATGCGCGGAGACGTCGTGCGGGTGCGGACGCAGGAGCCGGTGGAGCGGACGGTGCGGGCCTGGGCGCACGGCGAGCAGATCTACGTGGTGCCGCGCATCGACAGCGACGAGGTGGTCATCGGGGCCACCACCGAGGAGCGCGACGGTCCGCTGCTGCCGACCGTCGAAGGCGTGTGGCGGCTGCTCGACTCCGCCCGCCGGGTGGTGCCGGCGCTGGACCGCGCGAGCGTCGTGGAGGCGACCTCTCGCGACCGCCCGGGCACCGCCGACAACCTCCCGCTGGTCGGCCCGACCCACGAGCCGGGAGTCGTGCTCGCCGCGGGCGCCTACCGCAACGGTGTCCTGCTGGCTCCGCTCATCGCACAGCTGGTGGCCGACCACATCGAGACAGGGTCAGTGGAGCCCGCGGTCGATCCGCGTCGGTTCCGGATGAAGGAGGACGGATGAAGATCACCGTGAACAGCGAGCCGATGGAGGTCAGCGGCACCGTTGCCGACCTGCTCGAGGCACGTACCGGCGACCGGCGGCCGAGCGGCATCGCCGTCGCCGTGGACGAGGAGATCGTGCCGCGCGACGACTGGGCGCGATGGCCGCTCCAGGACGGACATGTCGTCGAGATCGTGACGGCGGTGCAGGGCGGATGAGCGGCATCCCCGAGAACGGGCTCAAGATCGCTGGGCGTGAGCTCTCCTCACGCCTCTTCCTCGGCACCGGCGGCCTGCCCAACCTGGCCCTGCTCCCCGACGTCATCGCCGCCGCCGAGCCGGGGCTCGTGACCGTCTCGATGCGGCGTACGTCCTCGACGGCCTCCGGCGGACTGCTGGAGACGTTGCGCGCGGCGGAGGTTCCGATCCTGCCCAACACCGCGGGCTGCCTCTCGGCACGCGAGGCGGTGCTGACCGCCGAGCTCGCCCGCGAGGCGCTGGAGACGGACTGGGTCAAGCTGGAGGTGATCGGCGACGAGACCTCGCTGATGCCCGATGCCGTCGAGCTCGTCGAGGCCGCCGAGCAGCTGGTGCGCAAGGGCTTCACGGTCCTTCCGTACGCCACCGACGACCCCGTTCTCGCCCGCCGGCTCGAGGACGTGGGCTGCGCGGCGGTGATGCCGCTCGGCTCGCCGATCGGGTCGGGGCTCGGGCTGCTGAACCCGTACGCGATCGAGGCGGTCGTCGCCGCGGTGTCCGTGCCCGTCGTGCTCGACGCCGGGGTCGGGACGGCCTCGGACGCGGCCCTGGCGATGGAGCTCGGCTGCTCAGCGGTCCTCGCCGCCACCGCGGTGACCCGCGCCGACGACCCGGTCGGCATGGCTCGCGCGCTGCGCCTGGCGGTCGAGGCCGGGCACACCGCCCGCGCCGCCGGCCGGATCCCGCGGCAGGCGGTCGCCCGGGCGTCGTCTCCGATGGAGGGCCGGATCGCATGACCGTGTTGCCGCGACTGCTCGTCCTCACCGACCGCTCCCAGCTGCCGCTCGGCCGCAGCCTGTTCGCGACGATGGCAGCGTGCGCCGAGGCGGGCCTGACCCACGTCGTGCTCCGGGAGCTCGACGAGCCGCTGGAGCATCGGGCCAAGCTGGCCGAGCTGCTCGCCGGACTCGGCCTGAACGTCATCGCCGCCCACACCCCGCTCCCTGCCGCGGAGGGCCTGCACCTGCCCGCCTCCGCGAGCTGTAGTCGGTGTCACAGCGTGTTACACCGCGGCCGGAGCTGCCACAGCATCACCGATGTCGCCACCGCCGCTGCGGAGGGGTTCGACTACGCGATGCTGAGCCCGTACGCGCTGACCGAGTCCAAGCCCGGCTACGGGCCGCCGCTGGGGCCGGCCGCGTTCGGCGGCCTGCCCCTGCCGACGTACGCGCTGGGCGGGATCACCCCGGACAACGCCGCGGCGGCGGTGGCGGCCGGGGCCCACGGGGTGGCCGTGATGGGCGCGGTGATGCGCGCGGAGGAGCCGGCCGAGGTCGTACGCGACCTGCTGGCGGCCCTCGGCACGACGGCGGTGGCGTCATGAACCCACCGGTCGCGCTCACCATCGCGGGCACCGACTCCGGGGGAGCGGCGGGTACGGCCGCCGACCTGGCCACCTTCGCCGCGCTCGGGGTCCATGGAGCCTGCGTGATCACCGCCGTCACCGCCCAGGACACGACCGGGGTCAGCGACATCCACGCCATCCCGGTCGCCACCGTCGAGGCCCAGCTCCGCGCCGTCTTCGACGACCTTCCCGTCGCGGCGGTCAAGACCGGCATGCTCGGCAGCGCCGAGGCGGTCGCGCTCGTC
This sequence comes from Nocardioides sp. NPDC000445, assembly GCF_040300245.1. Classification (NCBI taxonomy): domain Bacteria; kingdom Bacillati; phylum Actinomycetota; class Actinomycetes; order Propionibacteriales; family Nocardioidaceae; genus Nocardioides; species Nocardioides sp. NPDC000445. The sequence continues at coordinate 298,629 of NZ_JBEPDH010000005.1, forward strand.
GCGCGGCTCTGCGCCGGCCGGCCGCTCGTCGTCGACCCCGTCCTGGTGGCCACCTCCGGCGCGGTGCTCGGCGGTGAGGACGTACGTCGCGCCTACCTCGACCACCTGCTCCCCGTCGCCACCGTCGTCACCCCCAACCTCGACGAGGCCCGGGCCCTGGCCGGTCACGACGGATCGCCCGAGGAGATCGCCGCGGAGCTGGCAAGCGTGAGGTCGGCGGTGATCGTCACCGGCGGCGACCCGGAAGCCACCGGCACATGCACCGACTGGCTCGCAGAGCCGGGGAGACCCCCTGTCCCGCTCACCCATCCCGCCGTCCCGACGAAGAACGACCACGGCACCGGCTGCACCTACAGCTCGGCCCTGGCCGCCCACCTCGCCCACGGCGCCCCGCTGCGCGAAGCGGCGGAGCAGGCCGCCGCGTACGTCACCCGACAGCTCACCACAAGCCAGCACTGGACCCTCGGCCGTGGCCGAGGACCGATCGCTCACACCAAGGAGATCGCATGACCGTCCACCCCGCCCACACCCGCCTCGAGATCGGCGACCTGAAGGTCCCGGTGACCCGGGTCGCGCTCACCAACGGCGAGACCTTCGACCGCTACTGCACCGAGGGCCCCGGCTCGCAGCCGGAGCAGGGTCTCCCGCCGCGTCGCGACGAGTGGATCCTCGAACGAGGCGACACCGAGACCTACGAGGGCCGGCGGACCGAGCTGGTGGACAACGGCAGAGCAGCCGTACGTCGCGGCGAGGCCCGCCAGGAGTGGCAGGGCGAGCGCCGCCAGCCGCGCAGGGGCGAGAACGTCACCCAGATGCACTACGCAAGAAAGGGCATCATCACCAAGGAGATGGCCTACGTCGCGGTGCGCGAGAGCTGCGACCCCGAGCTGGTCCGCGAGGAGGTGGCGGCGGGCCGGGCGATCATCCCGAACAACGTCAACCACCCCGAGTCCGAGCCGATGATCATCGGGAAGCGCTTCCTGGTGAAGATCAACGCCAACATCGGCAACTCCGCGGTCACCAGCAGCATCGCGGAGGAGGTCGACAAGCTCACCCACGCGATCACCTGGGGAGCGGACACGGTGATGGACCTGAGCACCGGCGACGACATCCACACCACCCGCGAGTGGATCCTGCGCAACTCACCCGTCCCGATCGGCACCGTGCCGATCTACCAGGCCCTGGAGAAGGTCAACGGCGAGGCGGACAAGCTGACGTGGGAGGTGTTCCGGGACACCGTCATCGAGCAGGCAGAGCAGGGTGTCGACTACATGACGATCCACGCCGGCGTACTCCTGCGCTACGTGCCGCTCACCGCCAACCGCGTCACCGGCATCGTGTCCCGAGGCGGCTCGATCATGGCCGGCTGGTGTCTCGCGCACCACCAGGAGAGCTTCCTCTACACCCACTTCGACGAGCTCTGCGAGATCTTCAAGCAGTACGACGTCGCCTTCTCGCTCGGCGACGGGCTCCGCCCGGGCTCCACCGCCGACGCCAACGACGAGGCCCAGCTCAGCGAGCTGCGGACGCTGGCCGAGCTCACCGAGAGGGCCTGGGAGCACGACGTACAGGTCATGGTCGAGGGCCCCGGGCACGTCCCGCTCAACCTCGTGGAGGAGAACGTACGACTCCAGCAGGAGTGGTGCCACGGCGCGCCGTTCTACACGCTGGGGCCGCTCGCCACCGACATCGCGCCCGGCTACGACCACATCACGAGCGCCATCGGCGCGGCCACGATCGCGATGCACGGCACCGCGATGCTCTGCTACGTCACCCCCAAGGAGCACCTCGGCCTGCCGGACCGGGACGACGTGAAGACGGGCGTGATCACCTACAAGCTCGCCGCCCACGCCGCCGACATCGCCAAGGGCCACCCCGGCGCCCGCGACCACGACGACGCGCTCTCCAGGGCTCGCTTCGAGTTCCGCTGGCGTGACCAGTTCGCCCTCTCGCTGGACCCCGTCACCGCGGAGAGCTTCCACGACGAGACCCTGCCGGCCGAGAACGCCAAGACCGCCCACTTCTGCTCCATGTGCGGCCCGAAGTTCTGCTCGATGAAGATCAGCCAGGACGTACGCGACCGCTTCGGCGGCGAGAACGGCGCGTCCCCCGAGGAGATCGAGGCCGGGATGCTGGAGAAGTCGAAGGAGTTCGCGGCCGCAGGGAGCCGGGTCTACCTCCCGCTCGCCGACTGATCCGCCGGCTACGAGTCCGACCGCAGGCTCTCGTAGACCCTCGCGAGTCCCTCCGAGCCGTGCCCTGCAGCGATCTGTTCGCTGATCAGTGCCTGGACGGCAGCGATGGGGGAGGGGTCGACCCCCTCCTCCTCGCTGGCTCGCACGATGTGCGAGAGGTCGGAGAACTCCAGGCTCTGCTGGCCAGGGACGGAGTAGTCGCCGCCGTCGATGACCGTCGCGTAGCCGGCGAGCTCCTCGGTCATGGCGGCGAGGAACGGAGCCTGCCGGGCGGCGAAGTCCGCCGCGCTCATCCCCATGGTGGCGGCCATCGCGGCTCCGTGGAAGAAGCCGGTGAACATCTGGTACATCCCCGACAGCATCGCCAGGTCCACCAGCGACGCCCGGCCGGCGTCCTCGCCGTGGAACTCGCTCGTGGCCCAGATCTCGAGCGTCGGCAGCAGGGCGTCGTACGCGGCCCGTGAGCCGCTGTAGAAGATCTGGCCCGTGCGGGACCCGATCATGGCGGGCACGGCCATGATGGCGCCGTCGAGGTAGCCGACGCCGTGCTCGGCCGCCCAGGAGGCGAGCGCACGGGCCTCGTTGGGCGTCGTGGTCGTGACGTTGACGAGGGTGCGGCCGCGCAGCTCGCCGGCGGCCAGGCCGAGGTTCTCCTCGACGGAGGAGTGATCGAGCAGGCAGGCGATGACCACGGGGCTCGCCAGCACCGCCGCCGGGACCGAGTCCGCGGCACCGGCGCCGCGGGCCACCAGCTCCTTGGCCCGGCCCGGCGTACGGTTCCAGACGGTCACGGAACGACCGGCGTCGAGCAGCGCGGTGGCCAGCGCGCTGCCCATCGCGCCGAGGCCGAGCACGCTGACGTCGGTCGAGGGGATCGAGTTTCCATTGGTTTCTGACACGTCATCCATGCTGGTGGAGATCGCCCGGCCGCGGGAGTACCCACTATTTACTGGGGTACGCACCAATCGGTCAGTGGTCAGCATCAGGGTTGAACCTGAGAGACGGGCGACACGTACGCCGATAGCATTCAGGACCATGGGACTCCCTGAACCGCACCCCGGCCAGCCCCGCCGAGCCGACCTGCGTGTCAGCGATGCCGACCGCCACGCCGTGGCCGACATCCTGCGCGAGGCTGCCGGCGAGGGCCGCCTGGACATCGACGAGCTGGAGGAGCGGCTCGAGGAGACCTACAAGGCCAAGACGTACGCCGACCTGGAGCCGATCACGCAGGACCTGCCGGTCGCGGGGCAGGCGCCGGTCTCACCGCCATCGGCCGCGGTGCCGGTCGTCTACGGCGAGGGCGCGGCGAGCGACAGCGCCAGCGCGTTCCTGAGCAACGTCGAGCGCAAGGGTGTGTGGGTGGTTCCCCAGCAGTTCTCGGTCAACGCGGTGCTGGGTGACGCCAACATCGACCTGCGCGAGGCGCACTATTCGGCTCGGGAGGTGGTCATCAACGCGACCTCCGTCCTGGGCAGCGTGAAGGTCACCGTCCCGCCGAACGTGCACGTGATCGTCGAGGGCAACGGCGTCCTCGGCGACTTCAAGGAGCCCTCGGAGAAGGTGCCCGAGGCGCTCACCGCGGACTCCCCGGTGGTGCGGGTGCGGGGCCTCGCCGTGCTCGGCGACGTGACCGTCAAGCGCCGGGGCCCGCGCGGCCCGAGGCGCACGCTGAAGCAGCATCTCGGCCTGGAGTGAAGGGTGTGGGGGGATTGTTGAGGCACAGTCTCGAAGCCCCCACTAGCATTCGCCCCATGGGAACGACCCCCGAGCCATTCCGCGGCCAGAATCCTGATCCGAACCTCCGGATCAGCGATGCCGACCGCCACAAGGTGGCTGACATCCTGCGCGAAGCCGCGGGCGAGGGCCGCCTGGAGATCGATGAGCTCGACGACCGCCTCGAGGCGACCTTCAAGGCCAAGACGTATGCCGACCTGATCCCGATCACGGTCGACCTGCCGGCCGCGGGCACCCCGGCGCCGCCGGTTCCGGTGTCCAAGCCCGCCACCACGAGCAGCCCCGCCGTCTTCGCAGCCAATCCGATCGAGAGCCAGCTCTACGTCGCGATCATGAGCGGTGTCGACCGTCGCGGAGTCTGGACGGTGCCGGCGACCGGCAACGTGATCGCCCTGATGGGCGGCGCCGAGCTCGACATGCGTCAGGCGCAGTTCTCCGCGCAGGAGACCGTGATCTACGCGAACGCGATCATGGGTGGGGTCAACATCACCGTCGGCCCCGATGTCCAGGTCGTGATGCAGGGAGTCGGAATCATGGGCGGCTACGTCGGTCCGCGCGGGATCGAGCCGACCGGCGGTCCGGTGCTGCGGGTGAAGGGCCTGGCGCTGATGGGTGGCGTCACGGTCATCCGCAAGCCGCTGAAGGAAGCGAAGGGCTCGCGGCAGCTGAAGATGCCGCCGCCGCACGAGCTGCACTGAGCAACACCATCTCGGGGATGGTCCGCTCCGCGGACCGATTTTGTCGTGCCTGGAAATCAGGCACTAATCTCACCTGAACAAGATATTGTGTAGTTACATAATAGACAAAGGAGTCTCGGGATGAAGCCGAAGTGGAGCGCACTGCTGGGCGCCGCACTCCTGGCCGTCGTGGCCCTGATCGCCGGACTCCTGGTCCTCGGCCCGAAGACGGTGGCCGCCGGCTCTGCTGCCGCCGACCCGTCGGCCGCGCCGGTCGAGGACGCCGCGGAGCTGGCCGCGACGACCGACGAGCGCCCCAACATGGTCCTGATCCTGATGGACGACTTCTCCCTGGAGCTGCTCCGCACGATGCCGGAGGCGACCAGGATGGCGGCCGAGGGGGCGACGTACCAGAACTCCTTCGTCATCGACTCGCTCTGCTGCCCCTCGCGCGCGGCGCTGCTGACCGGGCAGACCCCGCACCACACCAAGGTCCTCACCAACACCCAGAACGACCCGGAGCACCCGGTCGGCGGCTGGTCGGCGTTCCAGCGCTACGGCAACGTCGAGAAGCAGTTCAGCATCGGGCTCCAGGAGGCCGGCTACACGACCGGTTTCGTGGGGAAGTACATCAACGCCTACGAGGCCACCGTCGGCTCCGACGGCAAGCGCGTCCCGCCGCCGAAGGTGCCCGGCTGGGACTCCTGGAACGCACTTCTCGGCGGCGCCTACGGCGGCTGGGGCTACCAGAGCACCTTCCTCGACGACGACGGCGCGGTGCAGCTCCGCAACCACCCGAGGCCGCCGACCTCGGCCGGCCCGGCCGTCAAGGACGCCGGGTACGCCGGCAACGTCACCCGTGACTATGCCCTCGACTTCATCGAGAAGCATCGCGACGACGAGAATCCCTACTTCCTCGAGATCGCGGCGTACGGCCCCCACTCCCGCCTGGGCCACCACTACCCGGGCCTGGACACCTGGTTCCCGCCCGCATTCGCCGACCAGGCGCCGGCCGGCGACCCGACCGGCGGCAACTGCGGCCGAGTCGCGTGCGCCGACCTGACCCTGACGGACCTGGTCGGCTACGGCGACGACCGCTGGGACAACGCGCCGACCTACCTCGGCCGCGGAGGACGTACGTCGCAGGCTCCCGCCTGGCGCACCAACAAGGTCTCGCTGAGCGACGAGACCGCGCTGAGCCAGTACCGCGACCGCGCCCGGATGGTGCAGTCGATCGACCGGATGATCACCCAGGTGCGGAAGGCCGCCGGGGATGACACCTACATCGTGCTGACCTCCGACAACGGCTTCCACCTGGGACAGCACCAGCTCAACGGCGGCAAGGGCGCCCCGTACGACTCCGACACCCGCGTGCCCATGGTCGTCGTCGGCCCGGACGTGGTGCCGGGCAAGCGCAGCCAGTTCGTCAACAACATCGACCTCGCGCCGACGTTCCTCGACATCGCCGGCGCTCCGACCCCGTCGTACGTCTCCGGGACCTCGTTCGCGGAAACCCTGAGCCGGCCGCGGCTGCCGGGTGGGCGGTACGCCTTCTTCGAGCACACCTACGCCAAGTCGCATCCCGGCGAGGTCGACCTCGACAGCGGCTCGGGCGGCACCATCGACATCATCCCGTCCTACATCGGGGTGCGCGGCTCGCAGGGCCTGCTGGTCCGGTTCGACCTGGACAAGTCCTGGAAGGGCACCGACTACGCCTACGAGCTCTACCGCTACGACCGGCCGTGGGAAGACCGCAACGTCTTCGCCGAGGATCACGCGAAGCCGTACGCCCGTGACCTGATGCGCCGGCTGAACGCCTACGAGGGTTGCGCACCAGCTGTGTGCCGGGCTTTGACGCGCTGATAACCGATGTGGGCTATGGTGTCTCCGCCGAGGAAATGTGTCCTCGGTCACTTCACAACGGATCGTCCGGCACGTACCTGCCGGTGAAGGAGACAACGGAATCATGGCAACAGTTACGTTCGAGAAGGCGCAGCGTTGGTACGCCGGCGCCGCCGAGCCCGCGGTCAAGGGCATCGACCTCGAGATCAAGGACGGCGAGTTCATGGTGCTCGTCGGCCCGTCCGGATGCGGTAAGACCACCACCCTGCGCATGCTCGCCGGGCTGGAGGAGGTCAACTCGGGTGCCATCAGGATCGGCGACCGTGAGGTCACCAACGTGGCCCCCAAGGACCGCGACATCGCGATGGTCTTCCAGAACTACGCGCTCTACCCGCACATGAGCGTCGCCGAGAACATGGCGTTCTCGCTGAAGATGGCCAAGGTGCCGAAGGCCGAGCGTGACAAGCTCGTCGCCGAGGCCGCCAAGACCTTGGGCCTGACCGACTACCTCGACCGCAAGCCGAAGGCGCTCTCCGGTGGTCAGCGCCAGCGCGTCGCCATGGGCCGTGCGATCGTCCGCCAGCCGCAGGTCTTCTGCATGGACGAGCCGCTGTCCAACCTCGACGCCAAGATGCGCGTGCAGACCCGCACCGACATCGCCAAGCTCCAGGCCGACCTCGGCATCACCACCGTCTACGTCACCCACGACCAGGTCGAGGCCATGACGATGGGCGACCGCGTCGCGGTGATGAGCAACGGTGAGCTGCAGCAGGTCGACACCCCGCTCAACCTCTACCGCAAGCCGGTCAACCTCTTCGTCGCCGGCTTCATCGGCTCGCCGCAGATGAACCTCATCAAGGCCACCGCTGCCGACGGCGGCGGCGCGAAGATCGGGGAGTACGTCGTCCCCGTCGGCACCACCGACATGCCCACGCAGATCACCGTCGGCGTGCGTCCGGAGAGCTTCCGGGTCATCGGCGAGGGCCAGGGCGGGCTGCCGGTCCAGGTGACCGTCGTCGAGGAGCTCGGCTCCGACTCCTACGTCTACGGCACCAGCGACGTCGAGGGTGTCCCGTCGACCCTGATCGTCCGGGTCTCCTCCAAGGACCACGTCAGCAAGGGCGACACGATCTACGTCACCACCGACCCCGAGGACGTCCACGTCTTCGACACCGAGTCGGGCCTGCGCGTCAACTGAGCGCCGACCGACGCACTCAGTGCTGCTGGTTCATCCGAGCCAGCATCGCGTTGTAGGCATCGAGGGCCTCGTCGCTGTCGGGATCCACGGATCCCGGCTCGGCGGGGCCCTCAGTCGTGCCCCGGGCACTCTCCTCGGCGAGCCGGCTGCTGCGTACGCCATCGAGGAAGCGGCCGGTCATCTTGACCCGGCGCTCGGGTGAGGAGACGACGGCGATCACCAGGCCGATGGCGAGCAGCATCATGCCGCCGTCGCCGCCGGCCCACATCAGGCCGCCGGCGGTCTGGATGTCCTTGACCGCGTCGAGCGCCCACTCGGGCCGGGCGCCGGAGTAGACCGGGTAGAGGTCGCGCTCGGTCTGCAGCATCACGATCCCCACGATCGTGTCGGGCACCATCCCGACGACGAGGAGCGCGATCCGGCCCAGGTACGGCAGGTCGGTGCGTACCTTCTCCTCGCCGATCGCGCCGGTGAGGAAGAGGAAGCCGGCGACGACGTAGAGCACCTGCTCGCCGACCATCAGCGAGGTGCTCTGTGCCATCGAGTCCATGAACCCGGACAGGTGGGTGCCGATGATGACCACCGAGTAGAGCAGCGTGCCGGTGACCGGGTGGATCAGGATGGTGACCGGGAGCGAGCGCATCGCCCGCTCGGCCCGCGGGCCGGTCTCGGCGATGACGGTGAGCGGATGACCGAGCACCAGGAGCGTGGGCACGACCATGATCAGCGTCAGGTGGAGCACCATGTGCATCCAGGCCAGGGCCATCGCGTAGCCGTTGATGGCCGAGGCGACCACGACGTACATCAGGCCGAGGCCGGTCAGGAACGACGCCACCCGCCAGCCCTTGACCGTCGAGGCCGCTCCGGCGGCGTTGCGGAGCGTGAGATAGCCCGCCGCGAGGATGACCACGGCGAGCAGCCAGCCGGGCTGGAGACTCCAGGTGGTGAAGAACTCGGACCAACCGAGCGGGGGCAGGGAGCCGTGGTCGTGCATGGTCTCACGGTATCTCCGGGGCCAGGCCGAAGGTTAGTTCGGGCGGCTGCCGGGTTCGATCAGCGGCACCAGGAACAGCCGGGCGAGCGCGCGTAGCTGCGCCTCGTCGTCGATGTCGACGACCTCGCTCGGGGTGACCAGGAACGAGGTCGAGGTGCGGACCATCAGCTCGGCGACGAGGTCGACCTCGATCTCGGCGGGTACGTTGCCGGCCCGCTGCTCGCGACGCAGCTGGCCGGCGACGAAGCGCGCGATCGTGGCCACGGTGCGGCCTCCGTCGCCGACGATGGAGTGCACCAGGGAGTCGGTCTCGACGGTGAGCAGGCCTCCGATCAGCGGGTTGCCCCGGATCGCCCGCATCGCGCTGGCGAAGCCGATCTCCACGCGCTCGGCGGCGTCGGCGGCATCGGCGATGTCGAGCACGAACTGGTCGAAGTAGCGGCGGAACTCGCGGCGTACGACCTGCTCGACCAGGGCGTCCTTGTTGGCGAAGCGCCGGTAGACGGTGATCCGGGCGACCCCGGCGCGGTTCGCGACCTCCTCCATGGTGGTCCGCCTGATCCCGATCTGGCGGAACTGCTCCGCGGCGGCGTCGAGGAGCTTCGCGGTCACCGCCTCGTCCTCGATCGGCTCGGCGACGTCCGTGAGCGCCCTGGCGAGCAGCGAGCCCGACTCGCCCTCGGGGACCGAGGCGCGCATCTGCTAGGCGGAGACGGTGCGGTCGGCGGCTCGGTCGGCCGTGCGGCGTACGACCCTGATGAAGGCCGGCCACAGTGCTCGGGGCAGGTCGTGACCCATGCCCTTGAACAGGGTGATCTCCGAGCCGGGGACGGCCGCGGCGGTCGCCCGGCCGCCGGAGACGTGGACCATCTTGTCGGTCAGGCCGTGGATGACGCTGAACGGGACCCGGATGCGACCGAGGTCCTCGGTGCGGTCGGGCTGGGTGAGCACGGCGAGCATCTGTCGGGCGACGGCAGGCCCGCTGACGCCGCGGTTCCAGGTGTCGATCGCGCGGCGGCGTACCTCGTCCTCGGGCTCGGGGAAGCCGGGGGAGCCGATCTGGATGCCGCCCTTGATCTGGCGCTCGATGTAGCCCTCCAGACCGGGCTTCTTGATGACCAGCGCGGGCAGCAGGGTCGGGTGCTGGAAGCCGACACCGCGACGGCCGGTGGTCGACATCATCGAGCAGACCGAGCGCACCCGGTCGGGGTGGCGGATGGCGAGGGTCTGGGCGATCATCCCGCCCATCGACACACCCCACACGTGCGCGGAGTCGATGCCGAGATGGGTCAGCAGCGCGGCCGCGTCGTCGGCGAGGTCGTCCATGGCGTACGGCGCCCGCGTCGGCAGCCCCGCGAACGCACGCGCCAGCCGCGCGAGCGTGATCCGCTCGTCGGAGGGGTGCGGCGAGGAGTGGCCGATGTCGCGGTTGTCGTAGCGGACCACGTAGAACCCGGCCTGGGCGAGCTGCTCGCACAGCTCGGTGTTCCACCAGGTCATCGGGCCGCCGAGCCCCATGATCAGCAGCAGCGGATCAGCGCCGGGGCTTCCGAACGTGTCGTACGCCAGCTCGACCCCTCCGGGGAGGAAGGCGGTGGACTCGGTCGGCTCGGCGGCGGTCATGCGCCGATTTTACCGGGTCGTCAACTGAGGTCGACCGGTTCGCCGACGACGTAGCCCTTCCAGTCCCGGATCTGGTCGTGGTCGATCTCGACCGGCGCCCCTTCGACGAACATGCCGACCTTTCCCGGGCCCTTCGGGTAGGTCTGGAAGATGGCCGTCAGATCGCCGTGCGAGAGCCGCAGCGCGTTCCCGGTGATGGTCGGGTCGTACTCCGAGAGGTCGTCGCTCAATGCAGTCAGCGGGTCTTCCTGCTCGGTGACGAAGTCGGCCTGGACGTCGTACCTGTAGGAGGTGAACTGGTCCGAGAGTCCGGACCGGTCAACGCCGTCGTAGCCTTCCGTCGCGTTCTCGGGAGACGCGTCCAGCGTCGTCGCGGCGACCGATGACAGATCGCGAGCCCAGGTGAGTACGTCGTCGCGCTGCTGCTCCAGCTGCGTGTAGGTGCTGTCGCTCACGTCGCCACATCCTCCGGTTATCAGGATCATCAGCGCCGCCACCATGACGGCCCGGGTACGCCCCCTCATCGGCCGTCCGTGTTCGGGCTGGTCGGCGTGCGGTCGCTCTCCGGATCGACCGGGTCGCGGTACCACGGGTCGTACACCTGCCCGGCGCGCACCACCTCGTCGTACTGACCGTTGACGATGTGGGCCATGTTGGCGAGTGACTCCGAGTCGTGGTCGTAGTACTTGACGTGGTCGTCGATGTTGGGGATGGACCCCCTGCTGGTGCTCTCGGCCTGAAAGCGTACGGCACCGAAGTCGTCCTCAGCCGGGTTGTGGCCGAGGCCGGCGCCGGCCATCTGGGCGACGACGCCACCGAGCGGGCCGGTGAGCACACCCGCGCCCACGGCTGCCGGGCTGACCCAGCCTGTCTGCCCCAGCCGGCCGACGAGGTCCTCGCTGTTCGTGCCGACGAAGACGTGTCCAGATCCGATGCCCAGGTCGTCGGCGGAGTCGGCGTCGTCGCCGGCGCCGGGACTGCCCAGCAGGATGACGTCGTCGACCTCGGGGTCGTCGTCGGTCATCGCGTGCGCGACGGTCGTCGAGCCGTAGCTGTGCCCGATCGCGGTCAGATGGAAGTCGTCGGTGCGCATGGCATTGAGGCCGTCGAGGGTGTCGGCGAGACGTTCTCCGCCGGCGGTCGCCATGCCCTCGCCTGCGACACCGCCCGAGTCGGCGCCGCTGGGCGCGTCGTAGCCGATCCAGAACATCGTCGCCGTGCTGGAACCTCCTTCGAACGAGGCCGCCTGCTGGAGGTTGATGGCGTTCTGAGCGTTTCCGTCGGCGGACTCCATGTCGGTGGTCAGGCCGGGAACGTTGACCGAGACGTTCTCGGCCGTGTCCAGGTCGCCGACGGCCATCGCGACGGCGCCGTCACCGTCGAACGCCATCGGATCGTAGATGTAGATCTGCGCGTCGTAGTTCTCACCGGTGGCCGGATCGACGCTGCGGTCGATCTTCCGCCGTGCCTCGTCGGCGGCGCGGGCGTTGTCGTAGCGGGTCTGCTCGTCGTCGGTGCGCTGGTCCTCGGGGATGGCGCCGAGCTCGGCGAGGTCGCGGTCGAGCGAGATCGTGTTCGCCGCGCTGCGGTCGGCAGCCGGGATGCCGTCGGTGTTGCCCACGATCTCGGGGTACGCGGTGGTCATGCCTGCTCGTTGCTCGTCGGTGAGCCCGTCCCACCACGCCTTGACCGCCTCGGGGTCCTTTCCGGACGGCATCGAGCCCCTGGCGGTGTCGGCCGGATCGGCCACTCCGGCGTACTTCTGGTCGATCTGCCGCTCGGTCATCGCATCGCGGAGCGCAGCCGCGACCTTCTCCTCGCTGGCCTCGAGGTCCTCGGTCCACCTCACCAGGTCGGACTCGTACGTCTCGACCTGGGCGGTGCAGCGGTCGCAGTCCGACTGGAGGGTCCGGAGCTCGGCCTCGTCGGTCGGCAGCGGGTTCGCGCGGGCGGTGAGCGCGTCGATCTGACGGGTCAGGCGCTCCCGCTCTCCCCTCAGATCCCGATGACGTCTCGTGAGATCGACCAGCTCGTCCCCATGGGCCAGGACGGCGTTGGCCGCGGCGCGCAACGCCAGCGAGCAGGCATCGGCGTGCGTGCCGATGGGGTTGAGTGCCTGGGCGTACGCGGCGGCCGCCCGGCCGTCGAGGAGGCCGGAGTCCCTCGCCTTTCCGCCGACGAAGGAGCCGTGGTCGTCGAAGATCGACGACGAGGTGCGGAGGGTGGACCCCATCTCCAGCACCTTCTGACCGTCCGCGGTGAACTCGGGCGTCTCGCTCGGCCTCGGGGGCAGGGAGACGGTGATGGTCACCGGATCTCCCTGATGCTGCTCAGCACCAAGGATGCGTTGATATCCGTCTTCGCGTCGGTCTCGAGGATGCCGATCGCAGCGCTCCTCAGCCCGTCGGCCTGGGACTCGGCGGAGCGGGCGGACTTCGTCGCGATCGCCTGCCAGGCCTCGATGAACTGTCCGACCAGGTTCGCCACGGTCGGCGTGAAGCCACCTGCGCCGACACCGTTGATCTGCTTCGCCGCAGCGGTGAGATGGAGATTCTCCGTATCCCATGCGGCAGCCGTGGACTGGACCTTGGCGGGTTCGACGTGCAGCGTCATACCAGCGCCTCCCGCACGGTCGGCGTGGGGCGGAGGACCCGGCCGGTCACGGTCACCACGAGCCGGTCATGACGCCCGGACCAGGTGCCGACGATCTGGACGTCCGCTCGGGAAGCGGTCCAACGGTGGAACGCCTTCACCGCGACGCTGGAGTGCCACCTCGCGTCTCGGAACGCCTGATCGAGGCCGGCCAGGATCGCGTCGCCGTCGGCTGTTCGAGCCTCGAGCTGGGCCCAGCGGCGTACGTTCTCGCTGTTGTACGGCTCCCACCTCGGCCCGTCCGAGGTCGGCTCCGGCAGGCGTGCGGCGATGGCTGCGACCGTGGCGTCGACCACCTGCGCCGACCGGCTCAGCTCATCGGCCGTCGCCTCGGGTAAGGGCTCGGGAGGGTCTGCCGGAGGCAGGATGACGATGTCGACGTCTGGACGGCGCTCGCGCAGCGCGGCGAAGAATGGGTCCGTCACAACGATGCCTCCCCGAGTGATCTACACCTGAGACGCTCATCAATGCTCGTGTCGAACCACAAGATAGCAACAAAATGGCACCACGGGCGGTCGCTCCGGGGACAAGAAGGACAACGAGAAGCGCGGCAAGGACCAGGAGGTCCTTGCCGC